>NZ_NKFL01000007.1:0-300000 GCF_002223055.1 Burkholderia sp. HI2500
TTTGCCTGATGACCATAGCGAGTCGGTCCCACCCCTTCCCATCCCGAACAGGACCGTGAAACGACTCTACGCCGATGATAGTGCGGATTCCCGTGTGAAAGTAGGTAATCGTCAGGCTCCCTAAGCCGAAAACCCCCGCCCGAAAGGCGGGGGTTTTTGCATTTGGGCGGCGGAAATGCACAAGGAATCGGAGCGGGCGGCAATGTTCTTTAGCCCGAGATCCCATGGAAGAACCGCATCGACGGCATCGCCACTCAACAAACGACGACCGTAAATTCGACTCCGGATTCAAAGTCCAGGGTCGTGGTCGAAAACCGCGGGTCGTTGTCGAGGTAGTGCTTGTACGGTCGAACGGCGTCCTCTGCTGTGTACATGTTGTCGGCCAGTACGACCGATCCCGGGCGCAGCAGGCGCTCGATCTGCTTGAAGAGCCTCAGATAGGCGTCGGCCCATACATCGATGAACACCATGTCGAAAGTGCCGTCCAGTTCGGCGACGGTCTCGAATACGTCGCCCTCCCGCATGTCGACATAGGCATCCAGGCCCGCCGTCCTGACGTGAGCGCGCAAATGTGCGCACTTGAGCGGATCACGTTCGGTCGCGACGACAACGCCACGGCCCAACGTGCGCAGCGCCTCGGCGAAATACAGCGTGGATACGCCGCATGAACTGCCAAGTTCAAGGATTCTGGCCGGTCGTTGCGAGAGCACCATGTTGCGCAAGAATCCGCCCGTTTCCGGCGACACGGCCAACGATAGCGGACTGCCTTCGGGGGAATCGAAGTCGTCGCTGGACAGCCCGACCGTTTCGAGAAACCGCCCCCGCAGACGGGGCGCGATCGCTTCGTATTCCTCGGCTAACGACAGAAAATCCTCGTTCGATCCCTGGAACTGCGCACGGGCGCGGGCGACGATTTCGGTCCGGCTCTCTTCGTGGAGCCGCTGCAGAAGAGCGATGGTGGGTGACGCCATGTGCGTTCCTTGAAGAGATTGATTCGGTCGACGCAGTATTCAGCGGCGGCATCTCTCATCAGAGATGCCGCGCTGTCGCTCGATATCGGCGATACACGGAGGTTGCTATACCGTACGGGCAAGCGTGATTGCGCGTTCGGGGCACGCCGTCACACACAGTCCGCATGACCGGCACGCGTGCGCATTCGGCGTATAGGCGACCTTCATTCCATGCACGCGCTGCTTCAGGCGATGCATCAGATCAAGGCCGAGGTAATCGACTTTGTCGATGCGCCGGATCTCGAACACGTTCTCGGGACAAACGGCGACACAATCCCCTTTGCCTTCGCAGCGCTTCAGATCGACGACCGGCGCAATCACACCCGGCTTCTGTTTGCAGCCGCCCGTTGATTTGTCGGGCATGTTCATTCTCCCGTGGGCCGGTTGCTGCCGGATCGCCACGCGGTCCGGAAATGCTCGCGTTCCTCGGGGGTCATGGACTCCCACTTGCGCCAGTGGCGTCGACCGCGCCAGCCGTGATGTCCGCGGAATCCGCCGAACAGGATGCGGCTCAACACGAGCAGGCCCAGCGCATGGGCGAAGTCGATCGTACGGGCGCCGACGAATAGCGCCGGCATGACCCAGTTCCATAACATCATGACGACCCATCCGAGCACGCCTATCGCGATCAACACGAGAAGCGCCTTGCCTGCACATCTGATTCGGAAATTCATCTGTCGATTCCTCTAGGTGTTATCCAGTTCGTCATAAATGGGCTGCAGTCGGGCACGCAAATGCAAGACCGCATAGCGTTTGCGAGCGAGCAGCGTATTGAGCGCGACACCGCTTTGTGCGGCCATTTCCTTGAAAGACTGGCCCTCCAGCTCGTGTGCGATAAATACCTCCCGCTGATTGGTCGGCAACTCGTCGAGCGCATCCTGCAAGGCCTTGAGCACGAGCGTGCGCGCATAGCGTGCTTCGGGGCCGGCATCATGCGCCGGTAGCGCGAGGTCCAGGCGATACTCACCGTTTGTGTCATCGTCGACCTCGGGCAGATCGGTCAGCGGCTGCTCCTTCTTCTTGCGAAAACGGTCAACGATGCGGTTGCGCGCGGCACGGAAAAGCCACGCACTCGCCTGCTCGATTGGCGCAGGAAGTCGATACGCCTGTACGAATTCGTGAAACACATCCTGCAGGATGTCCTCGGCGTCGTCCGGGTCGCGAATCCGACGCCGGATAAAATTCACTAGCCTCGATCGTTCACGCATCACTGTCGCTGTGATGTCGCGGTCTGGGTCGGTCATCGTGTGCGAAGTGGGTGGCGATTCCATGTACCTGAAGACGTTTCAGGCGCGCGAATATTGTGGCGAGAGAAAAAAATCTGCTGCCGAATGCGTCGGCCTTGCGGTGATACCCTTTATCGTTGGCTAAGCCGGGAGCGCACTTATCGTCGGCGGCTCGTCAAATACGCGTGCCGGAGCGGAATCGATGCCTGATCCCGTCTCTCGGCTTCGACACGCTGAACGAGATGCCTTTCTGCTACCGGCCACGCGGAAGTCGACCGAATCGCGATGCAGATAGACCGTCAAACCTCCGGCGAACCGGAACATGGCAACCTTCCGCGTATCCGGACGAGCGTTGACAGTTCTTCAAGGCTCCCTGCTACGCGCCCCGGTCAGTCCGCACGGTATCCGATCTTGCCGGATCGGCACGTCCGTCTTTCAATCCACGGTTCTGCCGATCCGTTGCGCACACTGGTCTGGCCAGTCAGGCCTTAAGTTCCCGCAGCCGCTGTCGTTAAACAGGACGTTGCCCGCTTTCGGCGAGCCCATTCATATAACGCGGTAACGGAGATCGAAGTCATCATGTTGTCCTCGATTCGTGCACGGATACTCGCGACCTGCGTCGCCATCGTGGTAACGGCGCTGGCCGTGACAGGCGGCCTGGTCTATTACGTCGTCAAGCAACACAACGACGCGACAATCGACCAGAATCACAAGTCGATCCTCGCCGGGCACGCGCTGGCGATCAACGAATGGGTGGCCAGCAGAGGCCGGGAAACCCAGGCACTCGCGGACACGATCCCGATCGGCGAGGGCGACCCGCTGCCGGCGCTGAAGTTGCTTGGGAAGTCGGGCGGCTTCGAGGTGTTGACGCTCGGCCTGCCGGACAAGACCGCGTTCTCGAACGTGCCGCTCGCACCCGGCTACGACCCGACATCACGCCCGTGGTACAAGCAGGCCGTCAGCGCCGGCAGCCTGGTCGTGACGGCACTCTATCGTGATGCAACGACCGGCAAGCCGGCTGTCGCGTTCGCGGTGCCCGTGGTGCGCGACGGCACGGTGAAGGGCGTGCTGGCCGCCAGCCTGTTCATGGAGAGCGTGAGCTCGATCGTCACCTCGGTACACCCGACACCCGCGAGCTTCGCATTTCTGGTGGACAAGAGCGGACGCGTGATTGCGTCGGCCAAGACCGACCTGATCATGAAACCGGCAACCGGTCTTTCGCCGGCACTCGACGCCGACCACCTCGGCGCGCTGCAAACCGCGTCCGAGCCCGTCGCGGTCGACATCGACGGCGCCACCAAGCTGCTGCGGGCCCAGCCGATCGCGGGTACCGACTGGTCCCTCGTGCTCGCGCTCGACAAGGCCGACGTGACGGCCGGCATGCGCGCGGTCGCGACGACGACACTGGCGGCGATCCTGATCGTGGCCGTGATCGCGGCCGCGCTCGTCGGCGCGATGACGAACGCGGCCTTCAAGCGCATCCTGCTGGTTCGCGACGCGCTGACGGATGTCTCGACCGGCAGCGGCGACCTGACGAAACGCCTGCCTGCCGACGGCGCGGACGAAGCCGCGCAGATCGCGCATGCGTTCAACCTGTTCGCCGAAAAGATCAGTACGATCCTGCTGCAGATTCGCGAGTTCAGCGAATCCGTCAACCTCGCGAGCGCCGAGATCGCGCAGGGCAACCAGGATCTGTCCGGGCGGACCGAGCATGCTGCATCGAGCTTGCAGGAAACCGCCGCCGCGCTCGAGGAAATCGCCGGCACGGCCCGCAACTCGGCCGATGCCGCGAGCCAGGTGAGCCGTCTCGCGGAATCGGCGTCGGACGTCGCGGTGCGCGGCGGCACGGTCGTCAGCGAAGTCGTCTCGACGATGAACGAGATCACGCAGGCGTCGAGCGAGATCGCCAACATCGTCGGCGTGATCGACGGCATCGCGTTCCAGACCAACATTCTCGCGTTGAACGCTGCCGTCGAGGCCGCACGTGCGAACGAGCACGGCCGGGGCTTTGCGGTCGTCGCGGGCGAGGTGCGAGCGCTCGCGCAGCGCAGCGCGCAGGCCGCCAAGGAAATCAAGCAGTTGATTCACTCGTCGGTCGAGAAGATCGAGGGAGGCTCGGGACTCGTCCAGACGGCCGGCACGACGATGAACGAAATCGTCGAGGGCGTGCGCAGCATCACGAGCGTGATTGCGGAAATTACCGTGGCCGCCAAGGAGCAGAGCACGGGGATCGAGCAGGTGAATCAGGCGGTGTCGCATCTCGACAATGCGACGCAGCAGAACGCGGCGCTCGTCGAGCAGTCCGCGGCGGCCGCGACGTTGCTGCGCGAGCAGGCCGCCAGGCTCGCGCAGACGGTCGGCGAGTTCAAGCTCGAGGACCGCCGCGCGATGACGTTGCAGTCAGCGTGAGAAGGGCGATACCGGGTGCGTCTGGCGGCGGTGCCGACGGACGTTGCAATCAGATCGTGATCCTCACGATCGGGAAGTACCTGCCCGGGACGACGCTCGATTCCTTTTCGCCGATTTTTTCGGCGCCGAGCGCCAGATAGAACGGAAGCGCATTGGGGTCCGCTTCGATCACGAAGCTCCTGATCCCTCTCGCGACGCTTTCCCTGCGGACCTCTTCCCACAGTGCCCGGGCGACACCGCGGCCCATGTGGTCGGGATGGACGAACAGCCATCCGGGCGTCGGGCGATCCGATTCCGATGACGCCCGGACCCAGAACCCGATGATTGCCGCGCCGGACTCCGCAACGTATCCGATCGACCCGTCGATCGTCTCCGGCGCAATCGTGAGATCGCTCTGCCACAAGTCCAGCCAGTCCTGCGGATAGCCCCAGTGTGCCTTCGAAATGCGAGCCAGCCGCGTGAGTGCGTCCGCGTCCGCGGTACGGGCAGCGCGTACGGTGAATGCTTGGTGCATCTCGTCTCCTGTGATGGTCGACACCTTCGTCGGGGTATCGCCCGGCTCGCATCGACTCAGCTCAACGCCGGATTCGCGGGGCTTGCCGACTCGAAGGAACGTCGCGCACGACGCAGCTACGCGACCTGCGATGCATGCCCGGCGACGATGCGCCAGCCGGCGGATGATCGGCGCCAGAGCCGAGTATAGGCAAACATGCCGTCGAACGCCGTGCCGTCGAAATGGCCGGCGAGTCTCGCCTTCGTCGTGGTCAGGATCATCTCGCCGATCGCGCATGCGCGTGTTTCCTGCACATCGAGCCTGTCGAGGCGCAGCAGCTTCGCGCGATGCGCGGCCAGGTCGTCCTCCTTCGAGATGACCTGGCCGGTCGGAACGGTGAACGCCAGGTCGTCGTCCAGCAACGCATCGAGCGCTTCGACATCGTTGGCCAGCATCGCGGCACGAAGCGCGATTTCACTGGGTTCGATCGCTGTACGGATTGCATCCATGTCAGGGCCTCGCATCGTCTCTGAAGGTCTGTGGTTCAGCTCATACCGGCGAGCAACAGCAGCAACGAACATACCGCACCGTCGGATACCGTCTACCGCGCGTTCGACAGCGATTGGCGCCGGACGAGCATCACCACGCAGATGCCGATCGACGCGATGACGTTGACGGCCGGATAGAACGCGACCGCGATGCTCCACGTGCTCAACGCCAGCAACGCCAGCGCGTACTTGAGCACGCACAGCGCGAAATACGTGAGGCTCTCGCTCCACGGATCGCGGATCGTCTTGCGGACGGTCGGGCCGAGGCCGGCCAGCTCGATCAGCGTGACCAGACAGATCGAGAGCGTCGGGTCGTTGGTCAGCATCCACAGCGGAATGGCCGACAGGGCCGCGACCAGGAAAAACCAGTCGACGCGGGTCCAGCCGCGTTCTCCCCGAAAGATGCTTGCCACCAGCGTTAGGAAGCAGGTAACGGCAATGGCTGCCGTGCACCACGCGGACGGCCCGGCACCCGCGACGAACTGGCCGGCCGCCGCGATCGCCGTGACGACCGACCACACGAGCCAGGTGAACAGATGCGGGCGAATCGTGCGCCGGTAGATGGCGAGCGCATACGGAATCGCCGCCAGCAAAGACACGGCCGTTCCTATCACGCCGAAGATCGAAGCGGCGCCATGATCGACATTCACCATCGTCAGCATCCTTGTTCCCACTGGCCGACCAGTATGTGGTTGGACTGGGCGGGGCGCAACGTCGTACCGGCCAGATGTCGTCGCGGATGACACGTCGAATCTCATCGGAAAGCCGACGCGATCGCACACAAACAAACGGCACCGGGATCGCGACGTGGCAGGAAAACCCACTGCACGACCGCGGAATGAATAGAAATAACCTCTTCAATGAGAAGAAAAACTGTTCTTTCAAATCTCTTTTTGACGACCGACAGTTTGCCAACCGGACGACTGCGGCGATGCGCGGCGGTCATGGGCATCGGTCGTGCCCGCTGGCGTCTTTCGTCGGGTCGAGTTCAGGCGCAGAACAACGCACAAACGCCTGGTCGTCAAAACGGAGTCTTGAATGAACCCAACTTCAGCAGAAACTCTTCAGCACGCGAACTGGAGACGCCTCGCGGCGCAAGTGGTGCCGAGAACACTCGCGCAAATCGGCGGGCGCGGCGTGCCGGCTCGAAGCGGTCGGACGTTCACCGCGATCAATCCGGCGACGGAGGCCGTCATCGCGGAAGTCGCGTCGTGCGATGCACCGGACGTCGACGACGCCGTGCGCGCCGCGCGTCACGCGTTCGAATCCGGCGTCTGGTCACGTTGCGCGCCGGCCGAGCGCAAGCGCGTGCTGTGCCGGCTGGGCGAACTCATCGCAGCGCACGGCGCGGAGCTCGCGCTGCTCGACTCGCTCAACATGGGCAAGCGCGTGGCGGACGCGTTCAGCATCGACGTGCCGGCCGCGGGCGGCCTGTTCAGCTGGTACGGCGAAGCCGTCGACAAGCTGCATGGCGAAGTCGCGTCGACGGACCCCGGCAACCTCGCGGTCGTCACGCGCGAACCGTTGGGCGTGGTCGGTGCCGTGGTGCCGTGGAATTTTCCGCTCGACATGGTCGCGTGGAAGGTCGCGCCCGCGCTGGCGGCCGGCAACAGTGTCGTGCTGAAGCCGGCGGAGCAATCGCCGCTGTCCGCATTGCGTCTCGCGGAACTGGCGCTCGAGGCCGGCCTGCCGCCGGGCGTGCTGAACGTCGTGCCGGGCTACGGCGAGACCGCAGGGCGTGCGCTCGGGCTGCATCCCGACGTGGACGTGCTCGCCTTCACCGGGTCGACGGCCGTCGGCAAGAAATTCCTCGAGTACGCCGCGCAGTCGAACATGAAGCAGGTGTGGCTCGAGTGCGGCGGCAAGAGCCCGAACCTGGTCTTCGACGATACGGACGATCTCGACCTGGCCGCACGCAAGGCTTGCTTCGGCATCTTCTTCAACCAGGGCGAGGTGTGTTCCGCCAACTCGCGGCTGCTGGTCCAGCGTTCGATTCACGATGCGTTCGTCGACCGGCTGATTGCGCATGCCGCCGCGTTCATGCCGGGCGATCCGCTCGATCCGGCGAGCGGGATGGGGGCCATCGTCGACGAGCAGCAGCATCGGCGCGTGCGCGAGTGGATCGCACGCGGCCGCGATAGCGCGACGCTCGCGATCGGCGGAGGCGCGCCGCGCGTCGACGGCAAGGGCTACTTCATCGAGCCGACGATCTTCATCGACGTGAAGCACGACGACCCCATCGCGCGCGAGGAGATCTTCGGGCCGGTGCTGTCGGTGATGGCGTTCGACACCGAGGACGAGGCCATCCGGCTCGCGAACGACTCGATTTATGGGCTGGCCGCGTCGCTCTGGACCGGCAGCCTGTCGCGCGCGCACCGCGTATCCGGGCGGCTGCGTGCCGGCACGGTGTCCGTCAACACCGTCGATGCGCTGAGCGCGCAGACGCCGTTCGGCGGGTTCCGCCAGTCGGGCTTCGGCCGCGATCTTTCGCTGCATGCGATCGACAAGTACACGGGCCTCAAGACAACCTGGATCAGTTACTGATTCGACGCGGCGGCCCGCATGCGGTTGCGCCGCGCAACACGACCACGCTTTTCATCCACACAACGAACCGGAGACTCGCCCATGAATGCGCCCAACTTTCCGCATCGTACGACACAGGACTATCAACGCAGCGACGCCGCGCATCACCTGCACGCATTCGTCGACCAGAAGGCGCTGAACGAGGAAGGCGCGCGCGTGATGGTGCGCGGCGAAGGTATCCATCTATGGGATAACGACGGCAACCGCTACCTGGACGGCATGTCCGGGCTGTGGTGCACCAACGTTGGCTATGGGCGGCCGGAGCTGGTCGACGCCGCCGCGCGGCAGATGAAGGAACTGTCCTACTACAACATGTTCTTTCATACGACGCACCCGTCGGTGATCGAACTGTCGGAGCGTCTGTTCGCGCTGCTCGGCAATCGCTTCAGTCACGTGGTGTATACCAATTCGGGATCCGAATCGAATGAAGTGCTGATTCGCACCGTGCGGCGATTCTGGGACGTGATGGGCAAGCCGGAGAAGAAGGTGCTGATCGGTCGCGTGAACGGCTATCACGGGTCGACGGTGGGCAGCGCGTCGCTGGGCGGGATGGCGTTCATGCACGAAATGGGCGACCTGCCGATTCCGAACATCACGCACGTGGACGAACCGTACTGGTACGCGAACGGCGGCGACCTGAGCCCCGAGGCATTCGGCAAGCAGGCGGCGCTGTCGCTCGAGCGCAAGATCCTGGAGATCGGTGCGGACCGCGTGGCCGCGTTCGTCGCGGAGCCGTTCCAAGGGGCGGGCGGGATGATCTTCCCGCCGGACGGCTACTGGCAGGAGATCGAGCGCATCTGCCGACAGTACGACGTGCTGCTCTGTGCGGATGAAGTGATCGGCGGTTTCGGCCGTACCGGTGAGTGGTTCGCGCACCGTCACTTCGGCTTCGAACCGGACCTGATCTGCATGGCCAAGGGCCTGACCTCGGGCTACGTGCCGATGGGCGGGCTGATCATGAGCCGGCGCGTCGGCGAGGCGCTGGTCGACAAGGGGGGTGTCTACGCGCACGGGCTGACCTATTCGGGGCACCCGGTCGCGGCCGCCGTCGCATTGGCCAACCTCGACGTGCTCGAGCGCGAAGGCCTCGTCGAGCGGACCAAGACGGATACCGGGCCGTACCTGCAGAAGGCGCTGCGCGATGCGTTCGGCAATCATCCGCTCGTCGGCGAGATCCAGGGTGTGGGCGCGGTCGGCGCGATCCAGTTCGCGAAGAACAAGGCGACGCGCGAGCGCTTTGCGAACGAGGCCGACCTGACCTGGCACAGCCGGACCGTCGGGTTCGAACTCGGCGTGATCGTGCGTTCGACGAACGGCCGACTGATCGTTGCGCCGCCGCTGGTGATCGATCACGCGCAAATCGATGAACTGGTCGACACGATGCGCAAGGCCGTGGATGCCACCGCGCGCGAAGTGCTCGGGATCGACTGCTGACGGATTGAGCGACGCGCTTGCGCCCGATGAGCGTCGGGCGCAAGCGCGCCAAACCACAGGATCCGGTTCGGCGACGAGCCAATTGCGTGCGGCCACCGGAGCGGCAACCTGACCGGGTGAAGACTGGGTGTCGTGGGCGGTGATCGCGATAGGGCGATGTGCCGCTGACTGCATATTGGTAAGGAATGCAAATGGTATGGCTCGCGCGTCGAAGTCCGCACGGCTTTGAGCCGGCCACGTATTCCCGGTCACCCTTCAGCTCCCGAATCCACGAACATCACAACAGAAACAAGGAGACGACATGAGTCAGGGCGAGTCCATTGCTCATCTCGAGGAAAGCACCATCCAGCCGATTCCGCTGACCGAGCGGCACGGCAGCGCGAAGGATCTGTTCACGATCTGGTTCGGGTCGAACATCATGATGCTGACGATCGTTACTGGATCGCTCGCGACCACGGTGTTCAAGCAGCCGTTCTGGTGGGCGGCGCTCGCCACGCTCGTCGGCAGCCTGATCGGCGCGGTGTTCATGGCGCTGCATTCCGCGCAGGGGCCGCAGCTCGGCGTGCCGCAGATGATCCAGACCCGCGGGCAGTTCGGGTCGTTCGGCGCGCTGCTCGTGGTCGGGCTGGTGGTCGTGATGTATGTGGGCTTCTTCGCGTCGAACTGCGTGTTCGGCGGGCAGGCGCTGCACAGCCTGAACGCCGGCATTCCGCTCGATGCGGGCGTGGTGGTGATCGGCCTGATCAGCCTGCTCGGATCGATCTACGGCTACAAGCTGATCCACGCGTATGCGCGGCTGTTGAGCTGGTGCTCGGGCAGCGTGCTCGTGCTGGCGTTCGTGTGGATCATCTTCGTGCACGGACTGCCCGCCGATACGTTCTCGAAGCATTCGCTGAACCTGTCAGGGTTCCTGGGCGCGATGTCGGTCGCCGCGCTGTGGCAGATCGCCTATGCGCCTTACGTGTCGGACTATTCGCGCTACCTGCCGCCCGATACCGGGCCGCGCACGGCGTTCTGGTCGAGTTACTGGGGCTGCGTGGTCGGCTCGTTCTTCCCGATGCTGCTCGGTTGCCTGGTGGGGCTCGCGACGCCCGACGGCAATGTCGTGAGCGGCCTCACGGGCCTCACGCAAGGGATCAGCGTGCTCGTGATCGTCGTGCTGTCGTTCGGCATCGCGGCCAGCAATGCGATGGAACTGTATTGCGGCGCGCTGTCGGCCATCACCGTGCTGCAGACGCTCTTTCCATCGTGGTCGGGCAAGGCGCGGGCGCGGGCGATCACCGCGATCGTCCTGTGCGGCATCGCGCTCGCGATCGCGCTGTTCGGGCAGGACAATTTCCTCGCCGGCTACACGAACTTCATCCTGCTGCTGCTGTACGTGCTCGTGCCGTGGACCGCGATCAACCTCGTCGACTATTACCTCGTGTGTCACGGCGAGTACGACGTCGACTCGTTCTTCCGGCAGGACGGCGGCATCTACGGGCGCTTCAATACGATTGCCGTTGGCTCGTACTTCATCGGCATCGTCGCGCAGGCGCCGTTCATGGCGACCGATCTCTATACGGGCGAACTGGCGAGCCGGCTGGGCGGCGCGGACGTGTCGTGGATCGTCGGTTTGTCGCTGACGTCGCTCGTCTACTACGCGGGGTGCAAGCTGTTCTCGCGGCCGCTGCAGGGCGTCGCGTGAGCGTTTCCGTGCCGGCCGGGCATTCGGTGTTGACGACTGCCCGCCGCATCATCCGTTCGCGACCCCCGGCTCCCCCTCCGCCGCATGCACGTCCCGCCGGAACGCACCCGGGCTCGTGCCTGTCCATTTCCGGAATGCGCGATGAAACGCGCTCGGCTCGGTGAAGCCGAGCTCGGCCGCGATCTCCGCGACGCCGAGCGCATGCCCGCGCAGCAGCGACTGGGCCAGCGCGCCGCGCAGCTCGTCCTTGATTGCCGCGAAGCTTTGCCCTTCGCTGCGCAGACGCCGCCGCAGCGTCGCGGGCGTCGTGCCGAGGCGCACGGCCAGCGTATCGAAGTCGGGCCACTCCGCGGCCGGTAGCGCCTTCAACTGCGCGCGCGTCTTCGCGACCCAGCCCGTATCGTGCCGGTAGCGGACGAGCAGGTTGCCGGGCGCGCCGCGCAGGAAGGTCTTCAGCGCCTGCTCGGAACGGATCGTCGGCAGCGCGAGGTATGCGGCGTTGAACGCGAGCCGGCTGTCGGGCCGGTCGAAATGCACGGGCACGCCGAAGAACTGGTGATAGTCGCTGCGCTGGCCGGGGCTCGGGCACGCGAAGTCGATGCGCTGCAGCGGGATGCGCCGGCCGATCAGCCAGCACGCGACGCCGAGCAGGATCAGCCAGAACGTCCGGTACGCGAACGCCGGGTAGGGCGCGCCCGTCTGCGTCAGCACGATCTGCGCCTGCCCATCGGCCACGACGAGCTCGCCATGCGGCTCGTCCAGCACCACGCGCAGGAACTGCAGCGCGCGCCGCAACGCCTTGTCGAGCGTGCCGGCGTGCAGCACCGCATGGCACAGCAGCGTGAAGCTGCCGCGCCGCATCGGGCGCGCGGCGAGCCCGAAGAATTCGTCGTCGAGCGCACCGGCGATCGCGAGCCACAGCCTGCCGTACTGCTGCGGCGTGACGGGCTCGCGCACGGCGGCCGGCAGGCCGGCGGCACGCAGCACGGCCTCCGTCGGAAGGCGTTGCCGGCGCAGGCACGCGAGCGCGTCGTCGACGAAATCCGGCGAAATCATCTGCGGCCCCATTTTCCTGCATCCTCCCGACATGGCAAAAGCGATCACGATTCTAGATTCGGTTTGTCATTGATTGCAATGTACGGGCTGTCTACTATCGAACTATCCCCGTCGCGCCCCTGGCTCGCCGGCGGCCATAACGCACAGGAGACACGCATGTCTGATGGAGCTACCGCCCGCGCGGTGCCGGCCTACGCCGACGCCGTGGCCCGGTTCAGTATCGAGACCGCCGAGCAGCAACTGCACGGCGACCTGGAGCGCGGCCTGAACGCGTGCGTGGAATGCTGCGACCGGCACGCATCCGCGGACGCGATCGCGCTCGACTGGATCGACGCGGGCGGGCAGCATCACCGCTACACGTTTGCGCAGATGAAGGCGCTGTCGGCACGCGTCGCGAACCTGCTGGTCGCGCAGGGCGTGAAGCCGGGCGACGTGGTGGCGGGGCTGTTGCCGCGCACGCCCGAACTCGTCGCGACGATCCTCGGCACGTGGCGCGCGGGTGCCGTCTACCAGCCGCTGTTCACCGCGTTCGGCCCGAAAGCGATCGAGCACCGGCTGCGCATGAGCGATGCGCGCCTGGTCGTGACCAACGTCGCGAACCGCGCGAAGCTCGACGAGATCGCCGATTGCCCGCCCGTTGCGACGGTGCGCGAGCCGGGCGAGACGCTGCCGGCGCGCGACATCGATTTCCGTGCGGTGCTCGATGCGCAGTCCGACGCGTTCGAGCCGGTGCTGCGCCAGGGCACGGACCTGTTCATGATGATGTCGACGTCGGGCACGACGGGTTTGCCGAAGGGCGTGCCGGTGCCGCTGCGCGCGCTGCTCGCGTTCGGCGCGTACATGCGTGAAGCGGTGGACCTGCGTGCCGACGACCGGTTCTGGAACATCGCCGATCCGGGCTGGGCGTACGGCCTCTATTACGCGATCACGGGCCCGCTGTTGCTGGGCCACGCGACGACGCTCTACGAGGGCAGCTTCACGGTCGACAGCACGTACGACGTGATCGAACGGCTCGGGATCACGAGCCTCGCCGGCTCGCCGACTGCCTACCGGATGCTGATGGCGGCCGGCACGGAGGCGGCGGCGCGGCTGAAGGGCAAGCTGCGCGTGGTCAGCAGCGCGGGCGAACCGTTGAATCCGGAAGTCGTGCGCTGGTTCGACGCGGCGCTCGGCGCGCCGATCTACGATCACTACGGCCAGACCGAACTCGGGATGGTCGTGAACAACCACCACGGCCTCGCGCATGTGGTCCACGCCGGCTCCGCCGGCTTGGCGATGCCCGGCTACCGCGTCGCGGTGCTCGACGACGCGAGCCGCGAGCTCGGCCCCGGCGAGCCCGGCAACCTCGCGATCGACATCGCGCGCTCGCCGCTGCTGTGGTTCCACGGCTACTGGCAGCAGAACACACCGGCGATCGCGGGCGGCTATTACCGGACCGGCGACAACGTCGAGCTGGAGCCGGACGGCACCGTGAGCTTCATCGGCCGCGCGGACGACGTGATCACGTCGTCCGGCTACCGGATCGGCCCGTTCGACGTGGAAAGCGCGCTGATCGAGCATCCGGCCGTGAGCGAGGCCGCCGTCATCGGCGTGCCCGATGCGGAGCGCACGGAGATCGTCAAGGCGTTCGTCGTGCTGTCGAAAGACTACGACGGCACGCCGGCGCTGGCCGAGGAACTGAGCCTGCACGTGAAGCGGCGGCTGTCCGCTCACGCCTATCCGCGCGCGATCGACTTCGTCGACGCGCTGCCTAAAACCCCGAGCGGCAAGATCCAGCGCTTCGTGTTGCGCAAGATGGAAGCCGAGAAGGCCGCTCAACCCTGAACACAACCTGTACGGACTGCGAATGGATATCAAGGATCGCGTTTTTCTGATCACGGGCGCCGGTTCCGGCCTCGGCGCCGCGGTGGCGCGCATGGTGGTCGCGGAAGGCGGCAAGGCCGTGCTGCTGGACGTCAACGAAGAAGCCGGCGCGGGCCTCGTGCGCGAGCTTGGCGCGGCTGCGCGCTTCGTGAAGACGGACGTGACGAGCGAAGCCGATGGGCAGGCGGCCGTCGCCGCCGCGCGTGACGCGTTCGGCCGCATCGACGCGCTCGTCAACTGCGCGGGCGTCGCGCCGGGCGAGAAGGTGGTGGGCCGCGAGGGCCCGCATTCGCTCGACCGCTTCGCACGCGCGGTGTCGATCAATCTGGTCGGCACGTTCAACATGATCCGGCTGGCCGCCGACGCGATGTCGAAGCAGGAGCCCAATGCGGAAGGCGAGCGCGGCGTAATCGTCAACACCGCGTCGGTCGCGGCGTTCGACGGGCAGATCGGGCAGGCCGCGTATGCGGCGTCGAAGAGCGGCGTGGTCGGCATGACGCTGCCGATCGCGCGCGAACTCGCGCGGTTTGGCATTCGCGTGGTGACGGTCGCGCCGGGCATCTTCGCGACGCCGATGATGGCCGGCATGCCGCAGGACGTGCAGGACGCGCTCGGCAAGAGCGTGCCGTTCCCGCCGCGGCTTGGCCGCCCGGACGAATTTGCGGCGCTGGTGCGCCACATCGCCGAAAACACGATGCTGAACGGCGAAGTCATCCGTCTCGATGGCGCGTTGCGCATGGCACCGCGCTGACACTGGAGGAAGCGAATCATGACGACTCAGGATCCGATCGTAATCGTTGGCACGGCGCGTACGCCGATGGGTGGTTTTCAGGGCGACCTCGCGGCGGCCAGCGCGAGCGACCTTGGCGCGGTAGCGATTCGCGCGGCGCTCGAGCGCGCGAACGTGCCGGCCGAGCGTATCGATGAAATCGTGTTCGGCTGCGTGTTGCCGGCGGGCCAGGGCCAGGCGCCGGCGCGGCAGGCCGCGCTGAAGGCCGGGCTGCCGCTCGCGGCGGGCGCGACCACGGTCAACAAGATGTGCGGCTCGGGGATGAAGGCCGCGATGTTCGCGCACGACCTGCTGCTGGCGGGTTCGGCGGGGGTGGCCGTCGCGGGCGGGATGGAGAGCATGACGAATGCACCGTACCTGCTGCCGAAGGCGCGCGCGGGGATGCGCATGGGTCACGGGCAGGTGCTCGACCACATGTTCCTCGACGGGCTCGAGGACGCGTACGAGAAAGGCCGCCTGATGGGCACGTTCGCGGAGGATTGCGCGCAGGCGTACCAGTTCACGCGCGAGGCGCAGGATGCGTTCGCGATCGCGTCGCTGACGCGCGCGCAACGGGCGATCGCCGACGGGCACTTCGTGTCGGAGATCGCGCCGGTGACCGTGAAGGCCGGCAAGACCGAAACGGTCGTGTCGATCGACGAACAGCCGGGCAAGGCGAAGCTCGACAAGATCCCGACGCTGAAGGCTGCGTTCCGCGACGGCGGCACGGTGACGGCCGCGAATGCGTCGTCGATCTCGGACGGCGCGGCCGCGCTCGTGATGATGCGCCGCTCGGAAGCCGAGCGCCTGGGCCTCACGCCGAAGGCCGTGATCGTCGGGCATTCGACCTACGCGGACAAGCCGGGCCTGTTCGCGACCGCGCCGATCGGCGCGCTGCGCAAGCTGTCGGAGAAGACCAGCTGGAACCTGCGCGACGTCGACCTGTTCGAGATCAACGAAGCCTTCGCGGTGGTGCCGATGGCCGCGATGCGCGATCTCGACCTGCCGCACGAGAAGGTCAACGTGCACGGCGGCGCGTGTGCGCTGGGGCATCCGATCGGTGCATCGGGCGCGCGCGTGATGGTGACGCTGCTGGCCGCGCTCGAAACGTATGGGTTGAAGCGCGGCGTCGCGTCGCTGTGCATCGGCGGCGGCGAGGCGACGGCGATCGCGATCGAGCGCATCGCGTAACGCAGCGGATCACGCAGTGCATCACGCGTAGTCCGCATGCGGCGGCGCGTCCGACGGGTATCGCACGGGAAACACCTGTGCGATACCCGTTTTGTTTTTGGCGGATCGCGTTGCCGCGCTACGTCTTCGCGTGCGGCGACACCGCCCCGCATGCGCGAATCACAAGCTGCACGACCTGTTCGGTCTTCTCGTCGTACGCCTTCTGCGTGAACGTCCGCTTGCCGCTCAGCGCGCGGATCTGCGCATCGAAATCCGCATAGTGCTGCGTGGTGGCCCAGATCAGGTACATCAGCGCATGCGCGTCGATCGGCGCGAGCAGCCCGCGCGCGATCCAGCCGTCGATGACCTTCACGCGCGTATCGAACCACGGCTTCACGCGTTCCGACAGGATGTCCTGCATGTGCTCCGCACCATGGATGATCTCGTTGGCCCAGACCTTCGAGCCGAGCGGGCGCCGCCGCGACAGCGCCATCTTCGCGCGCACGTAGGCACCGATCGCTTCGACGGGATCGTCGTCGGCCTCGAACGAACCGGCTGCGCGATGCCAGTCCTCGAACAGGTCGTCGAGCACACGGCGGTACAGCGCAAGCTTCGTCGGGAAGTAGTAATGCAGGTTGGCTTTCGGCAGGCCGGCACGCTCCGCGATCATCGCGGTACTCGCGCCGTCGAGCCCACGTTCCGCGAACACGGCCTCCGCGCAGGCGAGCAGATGCGCTTCGTTGGACTCGCGGATGTGCGCCTTGCGTCGCCGCAAAGGCGCGGGCGTTTCGTCGCTGTCGGTGGCTGCGGTTGCCGCCTGGTCATGTCTCATCGTTGCCCTCGCGCGGCGGGCATGCCGCGTTGGGCTTCATTCTAGCCGCTGATTCGCATCGAACGCACGCGTGCCGATCTCGCGCAGTCATCGCCATGCTGCGTTGCGATGGCACGTTTCTCGCTCCATTCATTCACGCAAGAAAGAGATTGATTTGGTCATTTTGATCGTCTAAAACCTGTCCAATCGGACAGGATTCGACGAGCAGCGGAAACCTCTCGGCCCGATTCGTCGGACGATCTTCGCGAACGACCAGGGCATGCACCGCGCTTGGGCGGCGTTGCCCCGAAACAGGCATGACACGCACCGGCACAGACCGGGCTGACGACATCACCGACCCCACAGGAGCGATACGAATGAACGCGGTATCGGAAACAGTGAAGCGGGCAGCTTTCGACACGTCGATCAAGGTCGACGGCAAGCGGTTGTGGGACAGCCTGATGGAAGTCGCGAAGATCGGCGCGACGCCGAAGGGCGGCGTGTGCCGCCTCGCGCTGACCGATCTCGACAAGGCCGGGCGCGACCTGATCGTCAGCTGGGCGAAGGCCGCCGGCTGCACGGTGACGGTCGATACGATGGGCAACGTGTTCATGCGCCGCGCGGGCCGCGTGGCCGATGCGGCGCCGGTCGTCACGGGCTCGCACGCGGATTCGCAGCCGACCGGCGGCCGCTTCGACGGCATCTACGGCGTGCTCGGTGGCCTCGAGGTGATTCGCAGTCTCAACGATCACGGCATCGAGACCGAGCATCCGGTCGAGGTCGTGATCTGGACCAACGAGGAAGGCTCGCGCTTCGCGCCGGCGATGGTTGCGTCGGGCGTGTTCGCGGGGGTGTTTTCGCTCGAATACGGGCTGTCGCGCAAGGACGTGGACGGCAAGACGATCGGCGAGGAGCTGGCGCGGATCGGCTACGCGGGCGACGTGCCGTGCGGCGGACGCAAGCTGCACGCGGCGTTCGAACTGCATATCGAGCAGGGACCGATTCTCGAAGCGGAATGCAAGACGATCGGCGTCGTGACCGACGCGCAGGGGCAGCGCTGGTACGAGATCACGTTCACCGGCCAGGAAGCGCACGCGGGGCCGACGCCGATGCCGCGCCGCCGCGATGCGCTGCTCGGCGCGTCGCGTGTGGTCGATCTCGTCAACCGGATCGGCCTCGATCATGCGCCGTTCGGCTGCGCGACGGTCGGCATGATGCAGGTCTACCCGAACTCGCGCAACGTGATTCCGGGCCGCGTGTTCTTCACCGTCGATTTCCGTCATCCGGACGACGCGGTGCTCGCGAAGATGGATGCTGCGTTGCGCGACGGCGTGGCGCGCATCGCGGGCGAGATCGGGCTCGAGACGCAGCTCGAGCAGATCTTCTATTACAAGCCGGTCGCGTTCGACGCGGCCTGTGTGGAAGCGGTGCGCAGCGCGGCCGACCGCTTCGGCTTCTCGCATCGCGACATCGTGTCCGGTGCCGGCCACGACGCGTGCTACCTCGCGCAGGTCGCGCCGACGTCGATGGTGTTCGTGCCGTGTGTCGACGGCATCAGCCACAACGAGATCGAGGACGCGACGCCCGCATGGATCGAGGCCGGCGCGAACGTGCTGCTGCACGCGATGCTGTCGCGCGCATGCGAGCCGGCTTCATGACGCCGCGACCGTAGCTGCCGGCAGGTTGCTCGACGCCTGGCAGCCTGACCGTAGCATGCCTAACAACGACCGCCCCGACTGTGCATGCGCAGCCGGCGAGGACGGCTTTGTCTCCACCCAGTCGAAGGAACGCGTATGACCACCCAGCCAACCGGCGATATCGCCGCGCATCGCCTGTCGTCCACGCAACTCTCGTGCGAATTTGCCGACATCGCGCCGCTGCTCGATCCGACTGCCGCGGCGGCCGCCGCCAGCCGCTGCCACTACTGCTACGACGCGCCGTGCGTGCAGGCCTGCCCGACGCAGATCGACATCCCGAGCTTCATCCGCAAGATCGGCAACGGCAACCTGAAGGGCGCCGCGACCGACATCCTGTCGGCGAATCCGCTCGGCGGGATGTGTGCCCGCGTGTGTCCGACCGAGATCCTGTGCGAAGGCGCGTGCGTGCGCAACCATCAGGATGCGCAGCCCGTCGCGATCGGCGCGCTGCAGCGGCATGCAACCGATTGGGCGATGGAGACCGGCGCGGTGCGCTTCACGCGCGCGCCGGACACGGGCCGCCAGGTCGCGGTGGTCGGCGCGGGGCCGGCCGGGCTCGCATGCGCGCACCGGCTCGCGCTCGCCGGGCACCGCGTCACGCTGTTCGACGCGCGCCCGAAGGCCGGCGGCCTCAACGAATACGGGATCGCCGCATACAAGACCGTCGACGATTTCGCGCAGCGTGAAGTCGAGTGGCTGCTGTCGGTGGGCGGCATCACGTTGCAAACCGGCGTCGCGCTGGGCCGCGACATCACGCTCGACGCGCTGCGCGAGCAGCACGACGCGGTGTTTCTCGCGATGGGCCTCGGCGGCGTGCGTGCGCTGTCGATCGACGGCGAGCAACTGAACGGCGTGATGAACGCGGTCGATTTCATCGCGCAGGTGCGGCAGGCCGATGCGCTGGAGAACGTGCCGGTCGGGCGGCGCGTGGTGGTGATCGGCGGCGGCAATACGGCCATCGATGCGGCGGTGCAGAGCCGCAAGCTCGGCGCCGAGCGCGTGACGATGGTGTACCGGCGCGGCGTGGAGGCGATGAGCGCGACGTGGGCCGAGCGCGAGTTCGCGCAGAAGAGCGGCGTCACGCTCGTCACGCATGCGAAGCCGGTGCGCATGGCGGGCGAGAACGGGCAGGTGACGGGTGTCGAGTTCGAGGCGGCATCGGGCGAGCGCTTCACCGTCGAGGCGGACATGGTGCTGAAGGCGATCGGCCAGACGCTGGTGCCGGACGCCATCGACGCCGCGCTGCTGACGGCGGACGGCGCGCGCATCGCGGTGGACGCCGACGGGCGCACCGCATGGCCCGACGTGTGGGCCGGCGGCGACTGCGCGGCGACGGGCGGCGTCGACCTCACGGTGCAGGCCGTGCAGGACGGCAAGCGCGCGGCCGCATCGATCGACGCCACGCTCGCGCAGCGCGACGCGAAGGCCGCGTGAGCGCACCACGCGCGTCACCCACCACGAGCACAACCAACACGACCCCACTCTCACGGAGCCGACCATGGCCGACCTTCGCTGCACCATCGCGGGCATCACTTCGCCGAACCCCTTCTGGCTGGCGTCCGCGCCGCCGACCGACAAGGCCTACAACGTGAACCGCGCGTTCGAGGCGGGCTGGGGCGGTGTCGTCTGGAAGACGCTCGGGCTCGATCCGCACGTCGTCAACGTCAGTTCGCGCTATGGCGCGGTGCAGTGGAACGGCCAGCGCATCGCGGGGCTGAACAACATCGAGCTGATCACCGACCGTCCGCTCGACGTGAACCTGAGAGAGATCGCGCAGGTGAAGCGCGACTGGCCGGACCGCGCGCTGATCGTGTCGCTGATGGTGCCGTGCAACGAGCGCGACTGGAAATGGATCCTGCCGCTCGTCGAGGACACGGGCGCCGACGCGGTCGAGCTGAACTTCGGCTGTCCACACGGGATGAGCGAGCGCGGGATGGGCGCGGCGGTCGGGCAGGTCCCCGAATATGTGGAGATGGTCACGCGCTGGGTGAAGGAAGGCACGAAGCTGCCGTGCCTCGTGAAGCTCACGCCGAACATCAGCGACATCCGGATGGGCTCGCGTGCCGCGTACAAGGGCGGCGCGGACGGCGTGTCGCTGATCAACACGATCAACTCGATCGTCGCGGTCGATCTCGACCACATGGCGCCGATGCCGACGGTCGACGGCAAGGGCACGCACGGCGGCTATTGCGGCCCGGCGGTCAAGCCGATCGCATTGAACATGGTCGCGGAGATCGCGCGCGACCCGGAAACGCCGAACCTGCCGATCTCGGGCATCGGCGGCATCTCGTCATGGCGCGACGCGGCGGAGTTCATGGTGCTCGGCGCCGGCAGCGTGCAGGTGTGCACCGCCGCGATGCATTACGGATTCCGGATCGTGTCGGACCTGGCCGACGGATTGTCGAACTGGATGGACGAGAAGGGCTACGCGACGCTCGACGACATCCGCGGCCGCGCGGTGCCGAACGTGACCGACTGGAAATACCTGAACCTGAAGTACGACATCAAGGCGCGCATCGACCAGGACCGCTGCATCCAGTGCGGGCTGTGCCATATCGCGTGCGAGGACACGTCGCACCAGGCGATCACCGCGACGAAGGACGGCGTGCGCCACTTCGAAGTGGTCGATTCGGAATGCGTCGGGTGCAATCTTTGCATGCATGTGTGTCCGGTCGAGCAATGCATCACGATGGAGCGTGTCGATTCGGGCGACTACGCGAACTGGACCACGCATCCGAACAATCCGGCAAGCGCGGACGCGGGGGCGAGTGCAGGCGCGGCGGCACCCGAGAAGCACGCGAAGAAGGCTGCTTGACGGCGTCCGGCGACGCAGGTCATCCTGCATCGTCGCCTTTCGTTCCACCCGGGCCGGCATCGGTTGATGCCGGCGCTGGCGTTTTAGTGGAGTGCGTTCGATGAATCACGCAGCGAATCCCGCCGATCCCGACAGCGCCGCGGCGCAGGGCGGCAGCCTGTACAACGACGATCTCGCGCCGACGACGCCGGCGCAGCGCACGTGGAAGTGGTATCACTTCGCGGCACTGTGGGTCGGGATGGTGATGAACATCGCGTCGTACATGCTGGCGGCCGGGTTGATCCAGGAAGGCATGTCGCCGTGGCAGGCGGTGATGACCGTGCTGCTCGGCAACCTGATCGTGCTCGTGCCGATGCTGCTGATCGGCCATGCGGGCGCGAAGCACGGGATTCCGTACGCGGTGCTCGTGCGCGCGTCGTTCGGCACGCAGGGCGCGAAGCTGCCGGCGCTGTTGCGGGCGATCGTCGCGTGCGGCTGGTACGGGATCCAGACCTGGCTCGGCGGCAGCGCGATCTATACGCTGCTGAACATCCTGACCGGCAACGCGCTGCATGGCGCGGCGCTGCCCGTCATCGGCATCGGGTTCGGGCAGCTCGCGTGCTTTCTCGTGTTCTGGGCGCTGCAGCTCTACTTCATCTGGCACGGCACCGATTCGATCCGCTGGCTCGAGAGCTGGTCCGCGCCCATCAAGGTCGTGATGTGCGTGGCGCTCGTGTGGTGGGCGACGTCGAAGGCGGGCGGCTTCGGCACGATGCTGTCGGCGCCGTCGCAGTTCGCGGCGGGCGGCAAGAAGGCCGGGCTGTTCTGGGCGACGTTCTGGCCGGGGCTGACCGCGATGGTCGGCTTCTGGGCGACGCTCGCGCTGAACATCCCCGACTTCACGCGCTTCGCGCATTCGCAGCGCGACCAGATGATCGGGCAGTCGATCGGGCTGCCGTTGCCGATGGCGCTACTGTCGGTGGTGTCGGTCGTCGTGACGTCGGCGACCGTCGTGATCTACGGCAACGCGATCTGGGATCCGATCGACCTGACGAGCCGGATGACGGGCATCGGCGTGGGCATCGCGCTCGTGATCCTCACGCTCGACACGATGTGCTGCAACCTCGCCGCGAATCTCGTCGGCCCGGCCTACGACTTCTCGAGCCTGTGGCCGAAGGCGATCTCGTATCGCACCGGCGGGATGATCACCGCGACGATCGCGATCGTGATGATGCCGTGGAAGATCCTCGCGACGACGGACGGCTACATCTTCACCTGGCTCGTCGGCTATTCGGCGCTGCTCGGGCCGGTGGCGGGGATCCTGATGGTCGACTACTTCCTGATTCGCGGCACGCGGCTCGACACGCGTGCGCTGTTCGACGAGCGCGGTGGCTTCAGCTACGCGCGCGGCTGGAACCCGGCCGCGCTGGCCGCGCTCGCGGTCGGCGTGCTGCCGAACCTGCCCGGCTTCCTGCATACGGCGTTTCCGGCGTCGTTTCCGAACGTGCCGGCGTTCTTCAACACGCTTTACACGTACGCGTGGTTCGTCGGCCTCGTGCTGGCGTCATGCGTGTACGGCACCTGGATGAAGTGGCGCGCCGGACAGCACGCGCAGATCGCGCGCGCTTGATGCGGCACCCGACAGTCAACGAGGAGGCAACCCCATGGCAATCCTGATTCGTGGCGGCACCGTGGTCGATGCGGACCGCTCCTATCGCGCGGACGTGCTCTGCGCAGCCCCGGAGGACGGCGGCACGATCCTGCAGATCGCCGAGCAGATCGACGCGCCGGCCGGCGCGACCGTCGTCGATGCGCACGGCCAGTACGTGATGCCGGGCGGCATCGATCCGCATACGCACATGGAACTGCCGTTCATGGGTACGACCGCGAGCGACGATTTCTACTCGGGCACGGCCGCCGGGCTCGCGGGCGGCACGACGAGCATCATCGACTTCGTGATTCCGAGCCCGAAGCAGCCGCTGATGGATGCGTTCCACGCGTGGCGCGGCTGGGCCGAGAAGGCGGCGGCCGATTACGGCTTCCACGTGGCCGTGACGTGGTGGGACGAGAGCGTGCACCGCGACATGGGCACGCTCGTGCGCGAACACGGCGTGTCGAGCTTCAAGCACTTCATGGCGTACAAGAACGCGATCATGGCCGACGACGAGGTGCTCGTGAACAGCTTCTCGCGTGCGCTCGAACTCGGTGCGTTGCCGACCGTGCACGCGGAGAACGGCGAGCTCGTGTTTCAGTTGCAGAAGGCGCTGCTCGCACGCGGGATGACGGGGCCGGAGGCGCATCCGCTGTCGCGGCCGCCGGAGGTGGAAGGCGAGGCCGCGAACCGTGCGATCCGCATCGCGCAGGTGCTCGGCGTGCCGGTGTATATCGTGCATGTGTCCGCGAAGGACGCGGTCGATGCGATCACCAAAGCGCGCAGCGAAGGGCTGCGCGTGTTCGGCGAGGTGCTGCCGGGGCACCTAGTGATCGACGAGGCCGTCTATCGCGATCCGGACTGGACGCGTGCGGCCGCGCACGTGATGAGCCCGCCGTTCCGCTCGGCCGAGCATCGCGAGGCGCTGTGGCGCGGGCTGCAGGCGGGGCAGCTGCATACGACGGCGACCGACCACTGCGTGTTCTGCGCATCGCAGAAGGCGATGGGCCGCGACGACTTCACGAAGATCCCGAACGGCTGTGGCGGTGTCGAGGATCGCATGTCGGTGCTGTGGCATCACGGCGTGAACCATGGCCGCATCACACCGAACGAGTTCGTGCGGATCACGTCGACGAACGCCGCGCAGATCTTCAACCTGTATCCGCGCAAGGGCGCCGTGCAGGTGGGCGCCGATGCCGATCTCGTCGTGTGGGACCCGGCCGCGACCAAGACGATCTCGGTGAAGACCCATCATCAGCAGGTCGACTTCAACGTGTTCGAGGGGATGACGGTGCAGGGCGTCGCAACGCATACGCTCACGCGCGGCGCACTCGCGTGGGCCGACGGCGATCTGCGCGCCGTGCGCGGCGCGGGCCGCTATCTGAAGCGCCCGCCAGCGGCGAGTTACTACGAGGCCGCGCGGATCGCGAACCGGTTGCGCGAACCGCATCCGGTCGAGCGCGCTGGTTGAACGATCGGTATCGCGCGGGGCGTGCCGGTTGGAACGGCACGCCCCGCGCATGTTTGAATGTGCTTTCCCTGTCATGCCGGCACCGCGCCGGCTTCCTCTCCGCATCCCGCCAATTCTCTCAATATTTGGGACGAATTGGGCGCGGTCTCGTCTTTCCGATCTCCAGGTACGTAGAACAACTGAGCAAGTAGAAGCAACACGCGACGTGGCGCAAATGCGACCATTTTGTTTGCGTTGTCGACGTGCATACCGGCGAGTAATATCCACCGACGGCGTTGCGCAGGCGTGCCGGGCCGCCCGCCGAACAGTCCAACAACATTGAGAGCAAGGAGTACGAGGTGGATATTCTGCGCAGTCTCCTGGGTATGCTGTTCCTGCTGCTGGTTGCCTATCTGCTGTCGAACAACCGGCGCGCGGTGAGCGGCCGGACCCTGATCGCCGCGCTGTGCACGCAGCTGGCGATCGGTGCGCTGGTGCTGTTCGTGCCGGTGGGCCGTGCGGTGCTGGCGGGCGCCGCGAACGGCGTCAATCGCGTGCTCGACATGGGCAATCACGGCATCGCATTCGTATTCGGCGGGCTCGTCGACAGCCGGATGTTCCAGCTGTTCGGCGACGGCGGGTTCGTGTTCGGCCTGCGCGTGCTGCCGATGATCATCTTCGTGACCGCACTGATCGCGGTGCTGTACTACATCGGCGTGATGAAGTGGATCGTCGCGATCCTCGGCGCCGCGCTCGCGAAAGTGCTCGGCGTGAGCCGCATCGAGGCGTGCTCGGCGGTGGCGACGATCTTTCTCGGGCAAAGCGAGATGCCCGCGCTCGTGAAGCCGTTCGTGCGGAACATGACGAGCGCCGAGATCTTCACGGTGATGGCGAGCGGCATGGCATCGGTCGCGGGCTCGGTGCTGGTCGGCTACGCGGGCCTCGGCGTGCGGATGGAATACCTGCTCGCCGCGTC
Organism: Burkholderia sp. HI2500; assembly: GCF_002223055.1. NCBI lineage: Bacteria > Pseudomonadati > Pseudomonadota > Betaproteobacteria > Burkholderiales > Burkholderiaceae > Burkholderia > Burkholderia sp. HI2500. Next base: position 25,628 of record NZ_NKFL01000007.1, read on the forward strand.
GTTCATGGCGGTGCCGGGCGGGCTGCTGTTCGGCAAGCTGCTGTATCCGACGGTCGAGCCGAGCCGCGTCGTGGTCGACGGGCTCGACTTCGACGACAAGCGCGCCGCCAACGTGATCGAGGCGGCGGCGTCCGGCGCGTCGGTCGGGCTGCGGATCGCGATCAACGTCGGCGCGATGCTGATCGCGTTCGTGGGGCTCATCGCGCTGATGAACCTGATCGTCGGCGGCGTGGCCGCGTTCGCGGGCTTTCCGCAAATCACGCTGGTCGGTATCATCGGCCACCTGTTCGCGCCGCTCGCGTGGATCATCGGCGTGCCGTGGCACGACGCGGCGCTGGCCGGCAACTTCATCGGCGAGAAGCTGATCTTCAACGAGTTCGTCGCGTATGGCGACCTGTCGCCGTACCTGAAGGGCGGCGAGCACGTCGCGGCCGCCGGCCTGCAGGTGCTCGACCCGAAGACGCTCGCGATCGTGTCGTTCGCGCTGTGCGGTTTCGCGAACTTCTCGTCGATCGCGATTCTCGCGGGCGGCTTCAGCGCGGTCGCGCCCGAGCGCCGCTCGGAAGTCGCGCGGCACGGCCTGCGCGCATTGACGGCCGCGACGCTGTCGAACCTGATGAGCGCCGCGATCGCCGGCCTGTTCTTTTCCCTGCATTGAGCCCGCAGCGGCCACCGACCGATCGAGGAGAGGCAACGATGTTTTTACCGCAGGAATTCATTCGCCGGAAGCGCGACGGGCAGCCGCTCGATCGCGACGGGATCGCTGCGTTCGTGCGCGGCGTGACCGACGGCAGCGTGACCGAGGGCCAGGTGGCCGCGTTCGCGATGGCCGTGTATTTCAACGACCTGAGCACCGACGAACGCGTCGCGCTGACGCTCGCGCAGCGCGACTCGGGCGACGTGCTCGACTGGCGCGCGCTGGATCTCGACGGGCCGGTGATCGACAAGCATTCGACCGGCGGTGTCGGCGATGTCGTGTCGCTGATGCTCGGGCCGATGGTGGCCGCGTGCGGCGGCTACGTGCCGATGATCTCGGGGCGCGGGCTCGGCCACACCGGCGGCACGCTCGACAAGTTGAGCGCGATTCCCGGCTACAACGTGAAGCCCGATACGGACGCGTTTCGCCGCACGGTGCGCGATGTCGGCGTCGCGATCATCGGGCAGACCGCGCGGCTGGCGCCGGCCGACATGCGCATCTATGCGATTCGCGACGTGACGGCGACCGTCGAGTCGGTCGCGATGATCACCGCGTCGATCCTGTCGAAGAAGCTCGCGGCCGGGCTCGACGGGCTCGTGATGGACGTCAAGGTCGGCTCCGGCGCATTCATGCCGACCGCCGAGAAATCGGCGGAGCTGGCGCGCAGCATCGTCGACGTCGGCAACGGCGCCGGCATGAAGACGACCGCGATCCTCACCGACATGAACCAGTCGCTCGCGCCGTGCGCGGGCAATGCGCTCGAAGTGGTGTGCGCGATCGACTACCTGACGGGCAAGTCGCGTCCGGCGCGCCTGCATGAGGTCACGATGGCGCTTTCCGCTGAGTTGCTCGTCACCGGCGGGCTGGCACGCGACGTCGCAGAAGCGCGCGCGAAGTTGCAGCATGCACTCGATACGGGTGCGGCAGCCGAACGCTTCGCGAGGATGGTCACGGCGCTCGGCGGCCCTGCGGACCTGATCGACGCACCTGCTCGTCATCTGGCGCGGGCGCAGGTGATCGTGCCGGTTCCGTCGCGCGAGAGCGGCGTGGTGCAGCGGGTCGATTGCCGCGCGCTCGGGCTGGCGGTCGTCGCGCTCGGCGGCGGCCGCACGCGCGCGGCGGATGCGATCGACTACAGTGTCGGCCTGACGGCGCTCGCGGAGATCGGGCAGCGTGTCGAGGCCGGCCAGCCGCTCGGCTACGTGCATGCCCGCGACGCAGCCGCCGCCGCGCACGCGGTGGACGCGATCCAGCGCAGCTACGTGCTGGGCGAAACCGGTGGCGCGCCGCCGACCATTTATCAGCAGATCGGCTGATCGATCGCCGGTACGGGCACAGGCGATCACTCCACTTCACGGGCGTATCGCGACGGTCGGGGTTGGGCCGCGCCGATACCTCTCCGCACACAATCGAGGCTACGACGAGATGGAACGAAACGAACTGATCGAGGCGGCGAAGGCGGCGCGCGAACGCGCGTATGCGCCGTATTCGCGCTTCAAGGTCGGCGCGGTGCTGCAGGCGCGCGACGGGACGATCTTTCACGGCTGCAACGTCGAGAACGCGTCTTACGGACTCTGCAATTGTGCGGAACGCACGGCGATGTTTTCGGCCATCGCCGCCGGTTATCGTCCGGGGGATTTCGCGCGGCTCGCGGTCGTGGGCGACACGGACGGCCCGATCGCGCCGTGCGGCGCGTGCCGCCAGGTGATCATCGAGATCGGCACGCCCGACATCGAAGTGATCCTGGCCAACCTGAAAGGGGCCGTCGAGGTCACGACGGCCCACGCATTGCTGCCGGGCGCGTTCCGGTTGTAACGGCGCGCGCGACTCAGGTCACGCGCCGCACGCATCACGCGCCGTCGCGCGCGTCGCGGATCGGGATCACCGTGCGCGCGCCGCACTGGCGCAGCAGGTCGCGCAGCTCGTTGATGACCGGAAACACCTCGTGGTTCCAGTCGGCGCCTTGGGCGTCGTGCGCTTCCTGCTCGCGCTCGACGATCCAGCGATCCTCGCGGAAGATCCGCTCGGTGAACCAGACGAGCAACGGCCACGCGAGATCGAGCGCGAACGGGATGCCGGGCTTGTGGATCGACAGCAGTCCGAACGTGCGGTTGGTGCGCTGCTCGGCGTCGAGCGGCACGTAGACGATCCACAGGTCCATCACGAGCGTGCCTTCGCTCGAGCGGATCTGCAGCGTCTGGTACGGGTAGCCGGTGCGCACCGTCATCACGCTCTTGTCGGACTGGTCGGCCGGCTTCTTGCTGGCGCCGAACACGAGCGCTTCGCCCACCGGCTGCTTGCCTTCCATCCGCGCGAACGTGTAGTCGACTTCGACCCAGTCGTCGCCGCGGCGCCGGCCTACCGAGCGCGCGCGCATCTGCCCCATCTGCTTGCGATGCAGGAACTGATGGTTCATGTCCATCAGGTTCTCGTGCATGAACGAGTAGTGGCACTTGACCTCGCGGCCGAAGCGGCGCGTCTTGTATGCACGATTGTCCGCCGATTCGAGCGCGGGGAACGGCCGGGTGTCGGCGAGCGTCGCATCGCCCGGGAACACGAAGATCAGCCCGTGTGCTTCGCGGCACGGATACGCGCGCACGCCGTTGGGCAGGCGCTCGCGGCCGAGGTACGGCACGTCGACGCAGCGGCCGCTGTCGCACGCGTAGGTCCAGCCGTGATAGCAGCAGCGCAGCGTCTCGCCGCTCACGACGCCCGCGTGCAGCGGCACCTGGCGGTGCGCGCAACGATCCTCGAGCGCATACACGGCGCCGGATTCGGTGCGCACGAGCACGATCGGATCGCCGGCGAAGCGCACGCCGAGTGTCTTGCCGCGTTTCAGCTCGCGCGACCACGCGAGCGGGTACCAGTGATCGGGATGAATCGGCACGCGGCGCAGGTCGCGCACGGCCGCGCCGGAAGAGGGTTCTACAAGGGTGCCGCTGTCAGGAATGGGCACTGCGCGCATGCGTGACGTCTCCAGGCTGAACAGGGATTCCGGGCGCCGCGTGACGCGGCGGGGATCTGAAGAAGTCTACGCGAAGTTGCCGGTCGCGGCGGACGCGATGCGGGTTTGCCCCGGCACGGCGGCCGCGGTGTCGTTGATGCAGCGCAAACCGGGTCGAAGGCGGCGCGCGCCTGGCCGGCGGGGCCGTACGGGCCCGGGGCGTGCGGCAGGCACCACGCCGTCACCCCGTCACGCGGCTGCTTGCCGGTCACGAGCGCGCATCGCGCCACAGTACCGCGTCGGTGCGGTACAGCGCCGGGAAGTGCTGCTTCAGCCCGGTGATCTTCGGCATGTCGTTGTACGCGATGTACGGCGCGTCGGGGTGCAGTTCGAGGTAGTTCTGGTGATAGGCCTCGGCCGGGTAGAACCCCTTGTAGTCCTCGACGCGCGTGACGACGGGCGCCGGAAACACGTGCGCGGTGCCGAGCTGCGCGATGTAGGCGGTCGCGACCGCGCGTTGCTGCGCGGTGGTCGGGAAGATCGCCGACCGGTACTGCGACCCTTCGTCGGGGCCCTGCCGGTTGAGCTCGGTCGGGTCGTGCGCGACCGAGAAGAACACCTGCAGCAGCCTGCCGTACGTGATCTGGGTCGGGTCGTAGACGATGCGAACCGATTCCGCGTGCCCGGTCAGCCCCGAGCCGACGAGCGCGTAGTGCGCGGTTTCGGACGCGCCGCCCGCATAGCCGGCCGTGACCTGCTTCACGCCCTTCACGTGCTCGAACACGCTCTGCACGCCCCAGAAGCAGCCGCCGGCGAGCACGGCCGTCTCGTCGTGCGATGTGCCGGGTGTTTCGTCGAGCGTCGGCGCGGGCACGGTGCGCATCGGCTCGGCGGAATTGACGATGCGCTGGTAGCCGAACACGGCGGCGGCCGCGACGGCGATGGCGCCGATGCGGCGCAGCATCGCCGTGCGCCGTTGCGGCGCGGGACCGCGGGGAGAAGTGGTGTTCACGGTGTGCTCCTTCGAAAGGCGGTAGGGGAAGCGGGTGGCCCGGACGCGGCGCCGGTGCGCCGCGTCCTGCCGGGATCAGCCGAACGTGAACGCATACGCATTCACGCCGGAATCGAGAAACTCGATCGAGAACGTGCGGTCGGCGATCGCGCCGGGCTGCCGGACCAGCTGGTACAGGCGCTGCCCGGTCACCGTGCCGTAGCCTTGCGCATCGACGTCGCTGCCGTGCGCGGCACCGGGCGCCGCGCCGTCGAGCGTCACGCGAAAGCGCACCGGCTTGCCGTCGTCGCCGGGGCCGAGCACCAGGTGCAGGTCGCGTGCATGGAAGCGGTAGACGATGCGGCCGGCCGGCGCCGCGAGCGTCGCGCGTTCGGCGCCGACCTGCCACGTGCCGGCGAGGCCCCAGTCGTTGAGATCGGGCCGGGCCGGCTCGGCGTAGTGGTACGCCGCGTCGCGCACCACACCGCCCGGCGACATGAAAGCCTCGGCGCGCGCGTAGCCGACGTAGGTCTCCGGCGAGCGGACGTCCGCGCTGTCGGCCGCGGCGAGCGCCCCCTTCGCGGGCGCACCGGCGAGCCCGATCGGCACGTTCAGCGCTTCCGGATGGCCGGCCTCGGCGAGCAGCGACTGGATCGCGCGCTCCGATTCCGCGTATTCGCCTTCGCCGAAGTGGTGGCGGCGCACGCGCCCCTGCGCGTCGACGAAGTAGTGCGCGGGCCAGTATTCGTTGTTGAACGCGCGCCAGATCGTGAAGCGGTTGTCGATCGCGACCGGGAAGTCGATGCCGAGGTCGTGCACGGCCTTCTTCACGTTGCCGATGTCGCGCTCGAACGCGAACTCCGGCGCGTGCACGCCGATCACGACGAGCCCGTACGGCGCGTACTTGCGTGCCCACGCGGTCGTGTACGGCAGCGTGCGCAGGCAGTTGATGCACGAATACGTCCAGAAATCGACCAGCACGACCTTGCCGCGCAGGCTGGCCGCCGTCAGCGGCGGCGAGTTCAGCCACTGCACCGCGCCGTCGAGCGACGGCAGCGTGCCTTCGACGGGCAGCGCGGCAGCCGCATGCGTCGTATCCACCGCGCGCATCATCGCGCCGCCGGCGATCGCCCCGCCGTTGGCCTGGGTGCGATCGGCAGCCGCGGCCTTCATCGCGCCGCCGTTCGTGTTGTCGGCGGCGTTGCCGGTCGCGGCCATCGCCGCCGGTGCGCCCGGTGTGCCATTCGAACGCCCGCCGAGCCGGTCGACGAGCTTCGTCTCGAGCCCGCCCGTCGTGACGGTCGACAGCTGCGCGAGCGCACCGGTATCGAGGCCGAGCGCGATCGCGCCGACGCCGCCCAGCAGCGCCACGCCGATCCCGCGCTTGATCCATTCGCCGGCGCCGAGCGAGCGTTTCATCGCGGCGAAGACCTTGCCGCCGATCACGAGCGCGACGCCGAGCGACGTCGCCGCGCCGGCCGCATACGCGACCAGTAGCAGCGTCGTGCCGACGCTTGCGCCGCGCAATGCGGCGCCGGTCAGCACGAGCCCGAGGATCGGACCCGCGCACGGTGCCCACAGCAGGCCGGTGGCGACGCCGAGCAGCAGCGACGACAGCGGGCCGGCCGGGCGGCCGTCGCGCTGCGCGAAGCCGGTGAGCCGGTTGCCGGCGGCAACGAGCGGGCGCGTCAGGTGTTCCGCGAGGCGCGGCATCAGCAGCGTCAGGCCGAATACCGCGAGCAGCACGATGGCGACCCAGCGGCCGGCCTGGTTGGCCTGCGCGACCCAGCCGCCGCCGACGGCCGCGAGCGTCGCGACGACGGCGAACGTGAGCGCCATGCCGACGAGCAGCGGCAGGCCGCTGCGGACGAACGGCTGGTCGGCGCGCGCGAACACGAACGGCAGCACGGGCAGGATGCACGGGCTCAGGATCGTGAGCACGCCGCCGAGGTAGGCAAGGACGATGAGCAGCATGGTGCGTTCTCCAGTCGGTCGGAAGTTCGGGGCCGGATCAGGCGGCGGCGGGGTGGAAGGTGAGCGCGAGGCCGTTCATGCAGTAGCGCAGGCCGGTCGGTTGCGGGCCGTCGTCGAACACGTGGCCGAGATGGCCGCCGCAGCGGCGGCAGTGCACTTCGGTGCGGATCATCCCGAACGATGCGTCGGTGTTCGTGGCGACCGCGTGGTCGAGCGGCTTCCAGAAGCTTGGCCAGCCCGTATGGCTGTCGAACTTGGTGGCCGACGAGAACAGCGCGAGGGCGCAGCCGGCGCACGCGAACGTGCCTTGCCGGTGCTCGTCGTTCAGCGGGCTGGTGTACGGCCGCTCGGTGCCGGCTTCGCGCAGGACCGAGTACTGGGCGGGCGTGAGCCGGCGATGCCATTCGGCGTCGCTGAGGGTGACTTCAAAAGGGGCGGCCGTCTGCGGGGTGGCCGGCGATGCGGCGAACGCACGGCCGACCAGCGCGCGGCGGCCGACGGACGACAGCGTCGCGAGCACGGCGAGGCCGGTGGCGCCGGCGAACAGCAGATGTCTGCGGGTGGGCATGATGGGCTCCTGGCGGCATGTCCTGAAAACATGCGCCCATCGTAGTCAGCGGCCGGTGTCGAAGTCCTCACGGAAAGTTAAATGAATTGTGAAGGTTGGGATGGCGTGGGGTGTGCTGGAATCCGTCGAAGCTCTAATGGGCAAGGGCCTTTGAGCGGGTGAGCCGCCGATATTTACCGAGTACCGGTTCGCGCCGCGATTTTTAGTGTTCGTAGAGTTGCGCGGTGAATCCGGACTTTGGCTTGCCGATCAAATCGGACTGGGGAATGAACGTTGTTTGACTGCGGTCGCGAATCACACCGAGCGTCTGATACGCATTGATAGACGGGATGAGTTTGCAAGCTAGCGCGACCGACGTGTGGTGCGCGTGTGGGCGCGACAGCTTGACAGTTTCTACGTAGAAACTTCAGGGGGCGAGTTAGGACGTGCGCGGTTGCCCAGTGAAAGAGGGGCACGATGCGCTCCGCCGAAGTGGCCCATGTCGAGGCAGGATCCGGCGGAATGAAAGGGAACATAGTAAGGGCTATGTTCCCCTTCATTTTGGGACATCGTGCCAAAGCTCTACGCTCGGGGTGCTTCTGTATGCTTGGCGCGGGCGCCGAGGGCTTGGAGGTTCTTCCGATCCGGGTGGGACCGCCGGAGAGGCGGCTTTGTCTCAAACGGTGCTGAATCTCTATTGCAAGTGCCTACATTTAGCGTGGCGAAAGGCGAGGGCATCGCCAGACAGATTGCTTAATTCTCTCCGCGGTGCGGAGAGAATTAAGGGTTTGAGCGCTCGGTAGTAGGTAAGTCACGGACATATCGATTTGTCGTCGATCTCGACGCTGCAAAGATCAGAAGAGGGACCTCCGGATTTCCTTGTACCGGGCGGTTTGCTCATCGCAGAAAAAGATCACCAAGAGTGATCTTTTTTATTCAAATTCAAACCACCCTGCCTTGGCAGAAGTTTCAAGAAGGTGTATTTTGTTCACTATGAGTGAACAAAATCATGGAAAATTAAACCTTCTGCTAGCTGAGCTGGGTGATACGAGCTTGGTGTCGAGCCGCTGGCTGCGGGTTCACGGCTACTCCAATAGCCTCGTCGCGCGCTACGTGAGCAGCGGTTGGCTGGTGTCGCCGGCACGCGGCGTCTACATGCGCAAGAGTGGGCGCCTACAGTGGGAGGGCGTGGTTCGCAGCCTGCAGGTTGGGGAGGGTATGCCGCTGCACGTCGGAGGTCGTTTTGCACTCAGCCTTGAGGGGCACGAGCACTATCTACGTCTGGGCGATGCCGGCACGATCACCCTGTATGGGGCGGAGCGGCCACCCGCTTGGATTGGCAAACTGCCTCTGACGCAGTGTTTCGAGTATCTGGGGAAGGGGCCGTTCGATTGGCCGCCCATGCCGTTCGAGGTGGAGGCGTCCGCGACAATGCTGTCCGAACAGGGCCTGGCGTGGCATCAGGCCGCACCCGGTGCCGATGCCTTGGTTTGTTCCATGCCGGAGCGGGCCATGCTGGAGCTGTGCGATGACGCCTCTGACGCTGCCTTGATCTACGAGGTGGATGCGCTGATGCAGGCTATGACCACACTGCGGCCGCAGCGGGTCGGCGTATTACTGCGCCATTGCCGAAGCATCAAAGCCAAGCGGCTGTTCCTGGCGTTGGCCGAGCGCCATCGGCATGCATGGCTACCGCACGTGCCGCGGGATGGTATCGATCTGGGTCGGGGAAAGCGCGCGCTGGTGCCTGGCGGCCGCTTGCATCCGGTCTACCAGATCACCTTGCCGGGAGACCTCGATGAACACCTGGCTTGATCACTGGGATCGGCGCTATACCGACCGCGTACGGCTGCTGGTCGAGATTCTGCCGGCGCTGGCGCAAGAGCCGCGCTTCGCGCTCAAAGGCGGTACGGCGATCAACCTATTCGAGCACGACCTGCCCCGGTTGTCTGTGGACATTGATCTGGCCTGGTTGCCGGTGCATGACTATGCCGAGGACGCAAGGCTCATCGCTGAAGCGCTTGGGCGGCTGGCTGATGTGCTGCGCGCCCGGCCTCTGCAACTGCAGGTGCAATTGTCGGCAGGCGAGGGCGCAGGCGTCACGCGACTGGTGGCCAGTCGCGGTCGTGCGCGCGTGCAGATCGAGACGACGCCGGTGATGCGCGGCACGGTGCATCCCGCGCGGAACATGGTGGTGCGCCCGAGGGTCGAGGAGGCATTTGGCTTTGCTTCGGTGCAGGTGCTGCACTTCGCCGACCTTTATGCCGGCAAGCTGGCTGCGGCATTGTCGAGACAGCATCCGCGCGACCTTTTCGATGTCGGCTTGTTGCTGGAAGACGAGCGGGCGGATCAGGCGCTCTGGCGAACCTTTCTTGTCTACCTAACCTGCAGCCCCAAGCCTGCGTGGGAAATGCTGGCGCCCCGCGTGCCTGCGGATTTCGCCGCGACCTTTGAAGCGCACTTCAGGGGGATGACGGCAGAGCCTGTCGAAGCCCAGGTCCTGCTGGACATCCATGAGCGCCTGCTGGCGCGTGTTGCCGGGTGGCTGGATGAGCCATCGTGCGCATTTCTGCGATCAGTGGAGGGTGAACGGCCGGACTTCGATCTGATCGGACTCCCGCACGCGGTCGGGTTGCCAGCCGTGCGACGCAAATTGCTCAACCTGGCCCAGCGCAGCGACGCCAAGCGTGCGGCGGATCGAGGTTTGTTGGAAGAAACGCTGACGCGGATCGTCGGCGCTAGATCGTCACGTTGAGACCAAAACGACGCGACCACTTAAACCATATGAATCAGGCTCATCATGGGTGTTGAGGACGAAACAGGCGCAGTGTCGACAGAAATCGATAAAGTTCGAGCATCCAAGGCGGGCCATGCTTTTCATGAAGCGTGGGCCGCACGCACGGCCCTCGAACTCCTGCCGCCGTCGACCGACCTTGTCGCTATCACGCTCGAAGGTTTTGATGAGCAGGACGAGCAGGGTTTGGGAACCGGTGCGATCGAGATTGCGGATCTGGTCAGGTACCACGGCGCCGCCGACGTTGCCCGCGCACATCGCGTTACAGTCGTTCAGTTCAAGTATTCGATCGCAAGCGCTGAAAAGGCAGTTCGGGCCGCTGACTTGGCGTCAACACTCGCCAAGTTTGCCGCGACCGATACAGAGCTTCGGGCGAAGCATGGGGATGGCCATGTTATTGCCGTTGTCCGGTATGAATTTGCCACGAACAGGCCCATTCACGAGAACCTCGGGAAGGCGATCTTAGCGATCATCGCGGGTACTCACGAAACCGGTGATGCAGGCCGCCAGGCAGACCAGATCGCGGAAGCCATGAAAGAGTACCCTCATTCCTTCGCTGATCTGCTGCGGCGATTGGACCTAGTTGGCAGGAAGGGGAGCTTGATCGAGGCGGAGCGCGCGATTTCAGCGACGCTCGCCGCATGGAGCGAGCCTGGCGATCCGGATGCGGAGAAGCGCTTGCTCAAGCTGCGGAATCTCATCAGGATCAAGGCCGGCCCCGGCAGTGAGACGGACAAACGCGTTGATCGCGTGACGGTCCTGGCCGAGCTCGAAGTGGAACACGAGGATCGTCTGTATCCCACACCCGACGCGTTTCCCGACGTTGAGGTCGTCATTCGGCGCGACGCCCTTGATGACATGGCAATCCTTGCACGCGAAGCGGGTTTTCCTCTCATCGTCCATGCTGCAGGCGGGATGGGGAAGACAGTCTTGATGCAAGGTCTCGCCGATCGATTGAGAACGGATGGCCCCGTCGTGCTTTTCGATGGTTTTGGCGCCGGTCGCTGGCGAGATCCAGCTGACGGTCGGCACCTTCCGGAAAGGACGCTGGTCCACCTTGCCAATCTTATGGCCGGGCAAGGTCTGTGCGACATCTTGTTACCCGTGGCGGACGTTACGGGCCTGCTGAAGGCATTTCGTCGACGGCTTGCCCAATCGGTGGAGACTGCTCGGCGAACGCGCAGCGATGCATGTGTTTCACTGTTGCTCGATGCGATCGATCATGCTGGGCTTGCCGCACAGGAAACCGCGACATCGTCATTTGCCCACCTCGTCTTGCGCAGTATCAGCGTCGATCCGATCGATGGCGTGCGCGTCATCGCATCGTGCCGGACGGAGCGGCTGGCGTTGGCAATCGGCGATAGTTCGCATCGTTCTTTCGCAGTTCCGTTGTTCACCGACACGGAGGTACGCACCCTAGTCGAGCGCCGCGTGCCGGACGCCTCGACCGCCGAGATCGGCGCTTTGCTGACGCGATCAGGGCGCAACCCACGTTGCCTTGACAACCTGATCACGAACGGGCGGCCGTTTGATCCGGTGATGTTTCCTGATGCCTCGACGGAGCCGCAGGATCTGCTTGACGTACTGCTTCGCCAACGTCTCACCCAAGCGCGTGAAACGGCACGCGCTCGCGGTGCCAGTGATGTGGACATCGATCTCTTGCTCTCGGGCATCGCCTTGCTGGTGCCCCCGGTTCCCATTGAAGAACTTGCCGCTGTGCATGGCCTGATCTCGGAGCAGGTCGAGAGTTTTGCGGCCGATCTTGCGCCCTTGCTTGAGCGAACACAGCACGGCCTGATGTTTCGCGATGAACCGACCGAGACCTTGATCCGATCAGCCTACGGTGTGAGTCAAGTGGGTCGTTATCGCGTTATTGCTGCCCTGCAGGAGCGCCAACTCACCTCAAATTATGCGGCCCGCGCGCTTCCGACGTTGCTCATCTCGCTACGTGACGCCGATCAGCTCATTCAACTGGCATACGATTTGCGCGTACCGCGAGGTGCTTCACAAGTCAGTGCGCGGGATATCCGTCTATCGCGGATTACTGCCGCGATAGCGCTGGCGGGACAGCTTAACCGGCGCGACGACCTTTTGCGCCTGTTGCTGGAGGCGTCGATCGTTGCCGCCGGGCATGAGCGATCCGATCGCTTCCTATACGAGTATCCCGACCTCGCTGCGGTCGTGGGTGACCCCGAGGCGCTGCGGCGGCTTTCCGCGACCCATATTGGCTGGCCAGGGGGAAAACATGCCGTTCTTGCACTTGCGAACGCCTTTGCTGGCGACCGAGATGAGGCACGTCGCCATGCTCGACGATCAATCGATTGGCACAATTGGGCCGCGCAGACCAAACACCACGCGCGTTTTAACGAATCGACCGTCTCACGGGAGTGGGACGATATTGGCTTCGCCTATGTCGAGATGCTGGCGGGTAATGACGTGCGCGTCGCCGAGTTCTTCGCTCGCCGAGATGACGGTGCAGCCTTCGCAAAGTTTCAGGACTTATTCGATCTTCTGGACCGACATCAACATTCGGCACATCCGCCTAAAACGCGCGTTGCGACACGGTTGCTGCGTTGCCGGCTGACATCTCGAGCGCTCTATGCGGCCGCACTCCCATTCGTCGGTCGTAACCCATCGCACGCCAAGATGCTTGTCACGGCGCTTGCCGCCGCACCGGCTGCCGTGTGTAAGAACGAAGGCATGGCGATGGCCAGCGTGTTGGCATCGGCACAGGCGATCGAGCTTGGCTTGGAGGAAGAGGCAGCAGCCATTCTAGCCGGCACTATGCTCAAGCCTCCGACCATCTATAACTACTCAAGTCACCATCCGATTGCCCCCACCATTCATGTAACCGTGCTGGCCGCCGGTGTTCGAGCTGCTTTGAGCCGGAAGCACGTCGCCTTGATCGACTTGGCGCCGACTGAATTTATTGAGTTGGTATCCGCAGGTGCGCGGTCGCGGGGTAGTGCGGCCTTCGTCCGGGCGCTCAACCAGAAGTTGGCGGCTCCGGCGCTCGATGGAACTCGGCACCGCCGACGCAGGCGTCATGGCCTCGATGAGGAAAGGCGGTCGGAGTATTCGCGTGCGCTTGGCAATCGGATCTTGCCGTTGCTGAACTACGCGCAGGATGTTGCCGACATCATTCGCTCGCCGAGTGGAAAGGCGCGGAGCGAAAGCGTGACCATGGCGTTTGACCGACTTGTTCGTGATGTTGAGCAGTCGTCCAACTATCCGTATCGCGATGGGAAAGCATATCTCGCACGGATCGGTTTCCGAGTGATTTTCGATCTCGTCGATGCGTTAGGTGCGCTTGACGACACGCTTGCAAAGCGCATGGTCGAATGGGCAGCGAGTGCCCCGGGCCTGTTCACGCCAGACCTTACCTATACTGTCGCCCCACTGTCCCGCGTCGTCGAATGTCACGATGCCGCGCTCCTCCTTGCTGGCCATATCGAGCGCACGATCCAGCTCGATACGCATGTGGGGGCCAGGGTCTCGTCCTACGGCGAACTCGCTCGCGCCGTCTGGCGAGTCAGCACTGAAGAGGCCGCAGCCTATTTCCGCCGGGCGCTCGACCTTACGGAGGCCATCGGATCAGATGATTTCGATCGCACCAACCACTTGCTCGAACTGACGGGCCACTATGCCGGTCCCGAACTTTCGCCCGCGGCGGCGCACACGCTGGCGCGCATCCTCGAATTGAATCAGAACGAGGACGGCAAATTCCCTTGGACCGAATATGCCCAAACAATGGTGCGGATTACGGGTCGGGCGACGTTGGCGATACTGGCCCGGCTGGACGATCGTGATGCGGCTCGGCTTGGACTTACACTCGGCCCCGCGTTAACTGTCCTTGTTCGTGATTCGAAGCTTTCAGTTGAAGCCGCTGCCGCGCTGTTTGGCTTAGCTGCTCCAATCGAAACGTGGACGTGGCGTATCTCGAACTTCGCGTTACAGGTCGTTGGCCACCTACCGCAAGAGCAACGGGAATGGTTCTTCGATCTGCTTCTGGTCGAAATGGATCGCGACGGTCAATTGTCTCCCACCAGAGTGACGATCGAAGGATTGCATGACCTTGCTGAGCGAACGCTGCCAGCCGTATCTCGAGCTCGAACACGAATCGATGGCCTGTTCGCTCGCCTTGGGCCCAAATCCGAATCGCGAACGGTCATCTCGCCGTCGGTCGCGGCCGAGCCACTTGCTATGTTCCCGGTGGATCTTACGGACCCGGACGATATCGACCGTCGGATACTCGAGGAGGAGATTGACCTGTCGGGACGACGCTGGCCCGTTCGGACACTGATCGATTTGGCCAAACAAGCAAACTCTCCCGCCAACCGCCTCGGGTTCGTCCGCGCGGTTGTTGAAGCAACGGCAGCCACGCTTGCCGACAAAATCGGCGCGCTGGAAGATTACCTGGAGGCGTGGGGCAGTTCGTCGGCGGCGATGCGCGATGCCCTGCCTGATTTGGGGCTGCGCCTGGCGACCAAGCATGCTGCCGAGCTCGCCAGTTCAAGCCCCGACGCATGGGGGAACTGGCAGGGCCTGGAGCACTATTTCCATGCCGATCGCACAATCCTTGTCGAGCACGTCGTCGCCGCGCTCCGGGGCGCGGCGGATAGCCTCGGCGGTCATGCTTGGCTTGCGCTTGCCGCGAGGCTGGCGCCGGATGTCAGTGCCGGTGCGATGGCTGAGGGCCTTGAACGGTTTCTGGCGAATACAGCCGAAAAGCTGCCGCCCGAAGTCGGGGACGGGCCGTGGGATGCGCGATTTGCGGTTCCTGCCGACGAGGCGGCATGCGTAGCGGGACTTGTGTGGGCTAGGCTTGGTCATCCCGTTGCAGCCATGCGCTGGCGCGCTGCCCATGCGGTGAGGCGCTTGGCGGCGGCCGGACGTTTCGATGTGGTCGAGAAACTAATCGAGCGCTTTGAGACCGCCCGGAACTCGCCTTTCGGCGATGCCAAGCTGCCTTTCTATGTCATGCATGCGCAGCTCTGGCTGTTAATAGCCCTTGCTCGCATCGCGAAAGACGCCGCTCCCGGCTTAGTTCCCCATCTTGCGTTCTTCGAGCAAATCGCCATGTCCGCTGATTTTCCGCACGTCGTCATGCGTGCGTTCGCGATAGACATACTTCGTGAGCTTGCGTCGTCTCTGGCAACCGAACAGCGCGAAGCGGTTATCGCCAAACTTGCCTCGGCAAACCAGTCGCCGTATCCCCATGCTCCCCGAAACGACTATCGCGAACTCCGCTACGTCTCGAGGCCCGACGCCTCGCCACAACCAGAGGACGGCTTTCACCTCGACTATGACTTCAACAAATACCATGTCGAGCGCTTGTGCCATGTATTCGGCTGCCCGGGCTGGGAGGTGGAAGACCGCATCGGCACATGGGTGCGGCGATGGGACGCCAACGTTCGAGCGATGCACGATTGCCCACGCAGCGGTAGCGATGACGAATCGTGGTCGTCGGGATATGTCCCTGACCGTGATCGGTACGGCGGATATCTTGGCTGGCATGCCCTCATGCTTGTTGCCGGTGAGCTGCTGGCGACGCGGACGGTTGTCGGCGAGGATTGGCGCGGCGATGCTTGGGCCGCCTTCCTCGGCGAATACACGCTCTCACGAGGCGACGGCCTCTGGCTTGCTGATCTTACAGATCTGTTTCCGCTCAACCTTACCAAGGAAGCAGACATGCCTATGCCGGAGAGCGGCGAGAGCGGGACCGCTCTTGAGGATGGCGATCTGCTGGCACCGTTATTGGGTCTAGCGGACGGCAAGGTTGCGACGGATTGGCTTCCCGTTGCGGGCCGTTGGTCGATCGGGCGCGAGACCACTGTCACACTTCAAAGCGTACTGGCGAATGCCAGCGATGCGCGGGCAGTCGTTATGACGTTGCTTTCTGAAAAAGCCTTCTTTCGATGGTTGCCCGACGATGAAGATGAGGTTGCCCGCAAGTTTGGCCGTGATGGCCATACGGTTCGGGCATGGGTTGACGAGACACCAAACGCCGAGCGCCAGCTCGATCGGCACGATCCCTACGGGGCCGCCACCGCACTCGATAGGCCTTTCCCATCGGACTGGACGCGAGACCTATTGGGGATCGTCGCGGATGATGGGGGGATTCGCCGTTGGTCAATCGGCGGGAAAGCCGCGTATCGCGCGGAAGCGTGGGGGGCGGAGGGTGGACGGGGGGAGTACGCGTGGAGCGAGACCGGGTCCCGCTTGTTCGTCAGCCGTGACGCATTGCTTTCACTGCTCAAGATGTCAGAACGTCGTCTTGTCGTCGCGATCAAGCTCCAGAAATATCACAAAGGAAAATCGAGTGGGCGTATCGGAGACACCAGCGCCTTCACGAACCGATCGCTGCTGGCGGTTGTCGATGACCGCGGCAAGATTTGGTTGCCGAGACGTATTTCTCGACAAGCCAAAGCGGCTCTTGCGACGATCGATCCCGATCGACGGCGCGACGTCTATCCGCGGTTTCGTGCGATCGCCGGTCTACCTGATGAGTGGTCATGTGAGCGCAACGATCTACCGAATTATGAGGAGTTGTATCGGGAGTTTCTTGATAGCAAGTCGGACGAATAAGGCCATGACAGCCCCCGGCTTTAGCTTGATGCCGTTCGCGCCGGGCGGTCTTTTGCAGATTGAAACGTGGGCTGGCGACGTCGGTGCAGAGTGCGCTTGAGCGTTTAGATCCACGCATCCTCTAGCGCTCGACAGACGGTGCGGGACCAACAGGAACCTTATCACTACGCTCCGATTGCCCGCTCAAACTAAGGTTTCGCACAACCGCCTGTTATCACGCCAGCGCGATTCTGAGGCAGCACGGCTTATCATTGGGACGCGCGGGCTTGTATCATCGCTTGGAACGTATCACGTCCACCTTTTAGTGCTTTTTAGTGTTCTAACTGGGGTAGGGAGCGTTTCGTCTTAGGAGCCACAGCGGAACGCCTTGCTGGCATTCCCTCGTGGCACAGACACGATGCAGAGTTAAATGAATTGTGATGGTTGAGGATGTTTCGCGGGGGTGCGGTGGAATCAGTCGAAGTGCCGGATGGCACGGGTTGTCGAGCGGGTGAGGTGCTGATGTTTCCGAGTATCTGTTCGCGCCGTGATTTTTAGTGTTCGTTGTGTTCCTCGAGCGACGCGGCGAATCCGGCCCTTGGCTTGCCGATCGAATCGGATTGGGACATCGTCCTCGTTGTCGCAACTGCTTGAGCACACGCGCCACGCGTACACCCGTTAGAGAGAAGTCGACTTCGATGTGCGGGCACTCGCGGTTCCACGCGTCGATGATCGTCAACATGCGTATGTGTCGGCCATACACCAGCGCGTCAGCAACAAAGTCCATCGCCCAGCTTTCGTCTGCTCCGTTGGGCGTCGGCATGACCACGCGGAGATGCCTCGGGCGTTTCTTTCGACGCTTCAGGCGAAGAGATAGGCCTTCTGCGCGGTACAGCCGCTCAGTGCGCTTGTGGTTCTGGACCAGGCCCTCTCGACATAGCAAGACATGAAGGCGGGGTGAGCCAAACCGTGGCCGCTCCTGTGCCAGCTCGCGCAGCCGTTGCCGCACTTCGTGGCCCGGTATGCGTGTGGACGCGAAAGTTTGACCGTTTCCACGTAGAAACTTCATGGGCTGAGTTAGGACGTGCGCGGTTGTGCAGTGAAAGAGGGCGCGATGCGCTCCTCGCAACGGAGGACAACTTGGTTTTGGTCCACGGCGAACGGAGGCCCGCCGGCGCCCTGGAATTGACGCGTAATATATTGGACTGGCTTTGCCTGGATGATCGCCCGGGCGCGATATCGCTTTGCCGGCGTTCTGCAAATTTCCCAAGATTCCAACATGCGTATCCCGCCGCTCAAGGCCATCATCGCGTTCGAAAGCGTCGCCCGGACCAAAAGCGTCAACCGCGCGGCGGAAGAACTCGGCCTGACCGCGTCCGCCGTCAGTCATCAGCTCAGCAACCTCGAATCGCAGATCGGTCAGCCGCTGTTTCAGCGCTCGGGGCGCGGCCTCGTCCTCACGCCGACCGGCGAACGCTATTTGGCCGACGTCACCGGCTCGTTGGCCGACCTCAGCCGCGCGACCGAGCGCGCGTCGAGCCGCACCGAAGTCGATATCCTGCGCGTGCATTCGAGCCCGAGCTTCGGATTGATGTGGCTGCTGCCGCGGCTGTCGTCGTTTCAGGAGGCGAACGGCGATATCCAGCTGAACCTCGCGTGCTCCTACGAAAACGTGTCGTTCTCGAACGGCTTCTACGATATCGACGTCCGGCACGGCTACGGCAACTGGGACAACCTCGAGGTCCGGACCGTGCGCGGCGAGTTCATCGCGCCGCTCGCGTCGCCGCGCTATCTCGAGCGGCATCCGGTGAACGCGCCGGAAGACCTGCTCGCGCACCGGCTGATCTATTCCGAAACGCCGCTGGTCCAGTGGAAGCAGTGGTTCGGCCGGACCGGCGTGCCGCTCGCGGCCCAGAAGACCTTCGATTTTTCGTTCGACCGTTCGTACATGTCGCTCGAAACCGCCGCGCTCGGCCTCGGCATCGCGCTCGAAAGCCTGATGCTCGCGTCAGTGAAGATCCGCGAAGGGCTGCTGGTGCCGGTGTTCGGCTCGGAACATGCGGTCGAAGTCGGCGCGCATCATCTCGTTTACCCGCGGCAGAACGCTGAATTGCCGCGCGTGAAGCGCTTCCTTGCCTGGATCGAGCGAGAAGTCGCGGGTCATCAGCAAACGGGTTGACCGGGCCGTTCGGCCGCGCCCCGGGATATTGCGCTGCAGCACCGGCCGCGCGCCGTCATCTGAATTTTTCTCAACCATGGCTGAGCGTTTCCGCGTTGATGCGGGTGTCAGGGGAGCCGACACTCCATGCACACATCAACACACAGGAGACGACCGATGTTGCTCGCCCAGAAGACCATCATCTTGACCGGCGCCGCGTCGCCGCGCGGTATCGGCAAGGCCACCGCCCGGGCACTGGCCGCCCACGGCGCACGCGTGGCGATCCTCGACCTTCGTCGGGAAGACGCAGAGGCGGCTGCCGCCGAACTCGGGCGCGACCATCTCGGCGTGGCCTGCGACGTGACCGACCGCGACGCATGCGTGGCCGCAGCCCGTGCGACGCTGGAACGCTATGGCCGCATCGACGGCCTCGTCAACAACGCCGGCATCACGCAACCCGTGCGCACGCTGGATATCTCGGCGCGCGACTTCGATGCGATCGTCGACGTGAACCTGCGCGGCACGCTGTACATGTCGCAAGCCGTTCTGCCGGCGATGAAGGAGCAGCGCGGCGGCAGCATCGTGTGCATGTCGTCGGTGTCCGCGCAGCGCGGCGGCGGCATCTTCGGCGGGCCGCATTACAGCGCCGCGAAGGCCGGGGTGCTTGGGCTCGCGAAGGCGATGGCGCGTGAATTCGGCGGTGACCACATCCGCATCAATTCGATCACGCCGGGCCTGATCCAGACCGACATCACCGGCGACAAACTGACGCCCGACATGCGCGCGGACATCATCAAGGGCATTCCGCTCGGCCGCCTCGGCGAAGCCGACGATGTCGCCCATGCATGCCTGTTCCTGCTGAGCGACCTGTCGAGCTATCTGACGGGCATCACGCTCGACGTCAACGGCGGGATGCTGATCCACTGAAAACGGCGCCGCGATACGTGTGGCGCCGCCCATCATGCACCCGGGACAACCCGGGGCCGTGGCAGGAGACAAACATGAGAGCAAAGTACCCCGCACCGCCGGTTCACGGCGAGATGCTGCAACAGGGCGATGTACGGACGTTCGAAGCGGCCACCTATGCGAAGGTCGCGCGCCGGCTAATCCCGTTCCTGATGTTGTGCTACTTCGGGGCCTATCTCGACCGGGTCAACGTCGGATTCGCGAAACTGCAGATGCTCAACGACCTGCGGTTCAGCGAGACCGTGTACGGGATGGGCGCAGGCATCTTTTTCCTTGGCTACTTTCTGTTCGAAGTGCCGAGCAACCTGATCCTGCATCGGGTCGGGGCGCGCCGCTGGCTCGCGCGCATCATGCTGACGTGGGCCGTGATATCCGCGAGCTTCGTGTTCGTGAAGTCGCCCACCGCGTTCTACGCGCTGCGGTTTCTGCTCGGTGTCGCCGAAGCGGGCTTCGCGCCGGGCGTGATCCTGTATCTCACGTACTGGTTCCCGTCGGCGCGTCGCGCGAAGGCGCTGTCGCTGTTCTTCATGGCGATTCCGCTCGCCGGGATCATCGGCGGGCCGCTGTCGGGCGCGATCATGCATTCGCTGCACGGCGCGATGTCGATGGCCGGCTGGAAGTGGCTGTTCCTGCTCGAGGCGCTGCCTTCGTTCGTGCTGGGCTTCGCGATCCTGCTGTATCTCGATGACGGCATCGCCGGCGCGAAATGGCTGACCGATGCCGAAAAAGCCTTGCTCGCGCGCAACGTATCGGCCGATGCCGCGCACACGACCGCTCACCTGTCGATTCGCGCATTCGTCGCCGATCGCCGGCTCTGGCTGATGGCCGCGATCTATTTCTGCGTCGTGCTCGGGCAGTACGGCCTGACGTTCTGGCTGCCCACGATCATTCGCAAGGCCGGTGTCGCCGATCCGCTGTGGGTCGGGCTGTTCACCGCGATTCCGTATGCGTGCGCGATCGTCGCATTGCCGCTGATCGGCATGAGCGCCGACCGCCGCCGCGAGCGCCGTTTCCATCTCGCGGTGCCGATGCTGGTCGCGGCGGCGGGCTTCGCGACGTTGCCGATGCTGGGCAGCGTCGGCGCATCGATCGTGTGCCTGAGCATCGCGTCGGCCGGCATTCTCGCGTCGTCGTCGCAGTTCTGGTCGCTGCCGACGGCGCTGCTCGGCGGGATGTCGGCCGCCGCGGGCATCGCCGCGGTCAACTGCTTCGCGAACCTCGCGGGATTCTTCTCGCCGGCGATCGTCGGCTGGCTGAACGACCTGACCGGCAGGTCCACCGCCGGGCTGCTCTTCATCTCCGTTGCGATCACGTTCGGCGCGCTGCTGGTGTTCCTCGTGCCGCGATCCGTGAACCGCTGATTCGACCTGCATACCTTCTGATCCAATACTGGAGTAATCGATGGATACCGAAACGATCCATGAAGCGGTCACGCTCGCCGAGCGCGCGTACCGCATCCGCAGGAACGCCGTGCTGATGGGCGAAGTCCAGGGGCAGGGCTACGTCGGCCAGGCGCTCGACATCGCCGACGTGCTGGCCGTCGCGTACTTCGGCGCGATGCGCTATCGCCCGGACGACCCCGAGTGGGAAGGGCGCGACCGCTTCCTGCTGTCGAACGGGCACTATGCGATCGCG
Source organism: Burkholderia sp. HI2500 (assembly GCF_002223055.1). Taxonomy (NCBI): domain Bacteria; kingdom Pseudomonadati; phylum Pseudomonadota; class Betaproteobacteria; order Burkholderiales; family Burkholderiaceae; genus Burkholderia; species Burkholderia sp. HI2500. The sequence continues at coordinate 46,901 of NZ_NKFL01000007.1, forward strand.
CTGTACGCCGCGTTGTTCGAAGCCGGCATCCTGCCGGCCGACGAACTCGAAACCTACGGCAGCGACGATAGCCGTTTGCCGATGTCCGGGATGGCGAGCTACACGCCGGGGATGGAGATGTCCGGCGGCTCGCTCGGGCACGGGCTGACGATTGCGGTCGGTCGTTGCCTCGGTCTGAAGCGCAAAGGCTCGGACGCATTCGTCTATACCCTGTTCTCGGACGGCGAACTGGACGAAGGCGCGATCTGGGAAGGGCTGATGTCGGCCGCGCACTGGAAGCTCGACAACCTGATCGCGATCGTCGACGTGAACAACCAGCAGGCCGATGGCCCGTCGACACAGATCATGGCGTTCGAACCGCTGGTCGACAAGCTCGAGGCATTCGGCTGGTACACGCAACGCGTGGACGGAAACGACATCGATGCGGTGAAGCGCGCGTTCGACCTTGCACGCGAACATGACGCACCGCAGCCGCGCATCATCGTCTGCGACACGAAGATGGGGCGCGGCGTACCGTTCCTCGAAGCACGCGAGAAGAGCCATTTCATTCGCGTCGATGCGCACGAGTGGAAGCTCGCGCTCGACGCACTCGAAGCAGGGAGACACGCATGAGCACCGTCGACAACAAGCCGCGCCTGAAGACTTCCGCGATGATCGCGTCCATCGCGGCCGATGGGCAGGTGACCCGCGCCGCGCCGTTCGGCCATGCGCTGACCGAACTCGCACGCACGAACGCCAACGTGATCGGCATGACGGCCGATCTCGGCAAGTACACCGACCTGCACATCTTCGCGAAGGCATTTCCCGAGCGTTACTACCAGATGGGGATGGCCGAGCAGCTGCTGATGGGTGCGGCCGCCGGATTCGCGCACGAAGGGGCGCAGCCGTTCGTCACGACCTATGCGGTGTTCGCGACGCGCCGCGCATACGACTTCATCCATCAGGCGATCGCCGAGGACAATCTCGACGTGAAGCTGATCTGCGCACTGCCGGGGCTTACGACCGGCTACGGACCGAGCCACCAGGCGGCCGAGGATCTGGCGTTGATGCGCGCGATGCCGAACATGACCGTGATCGATCCGTGCGACGCGCTGGACATCGAACAGATGGTGCCGGCCATCGCCGCGCACAAGGGGCCGGTATATGCACGCCTGCTGCGCGGCAATGTGCCGGCCGTGCTCGACGAATACGATTACCGTTTCGAGCTCGGCAAGGCGAAGCTGCTGCGCGACGGCAACGACGTGCTGCTGATCTCGTCCGGGATCATGACGATGCGTTCGCTCGAGGTCGCGAAGGCGCTCGAGGCCGATCGCGTCGATGTCGCGGTGCTGCACGTACCGACGATCAAGCCGCTCGATACGGCGACGATCGTCCGCGAGGCGGCGCGCAAAGGGCGCATGGTGATCGTCGCCGAAAATCATACGGTGATCGGCGGGCTCGGCGAAGCGGTCGCGACCGCGCTGCTGGCGGCCGGCGTTGTCGTGCCGTTCCGGCAGATCGGGTTGCCCGATGCGTATCTCGCCGCGGGTGCGCTGCCGACGCTGCACGATCGTTACGGGATCTCGGCCGGCGCGATGCGGGCGAATATCCGGTCGTGGGCCGGGTGACGGATTGAAGCCGGGGTATGCCGGGAGAACGTTACATAGTGCGACGGTCCTATTGTGACCGCTTCCTGGCGCTACTGGCTGCTTGCTACAGCCTCCCCGGCAAGCAAACGGTTTGCTGGGGAGCATTGCCAAGATCGAATATTGACGACCTGAATGGGTTAGCGGTAACGGCCTTTTTCTGGTCCGCGGTGGCTCTGCACCCCGTTAAAGCGACGCGCCGCTGCACACGACGGTTGCTGCCTGAGGATCTCGCTTGCATCCGCGCTCAACAGGAAGCCCGTCAGCGCAGGGGTGCCACCGAAGCCCCTGTGATTCGGTGTCGACGGAGCGAATCCGCGACGAAGCCCGACACCTTCATCTCCTCGACGAACTGGTAGAGAAGCGCAGCGGCCGCTTCGCCGCGGCTCTTCGGCACGCCCATCGCCTGGCGGATCACCATGAAGCGCTCGTCGAGCAGGCGCAGGCCGGGCGTCTTCGCCGCATCGGCTTCGAGCTGCTGCTTCACGCCGGCCGCGACTTCGAGCTGCTGTTCGACGAACGTCGGCACGACGGCCGGCGATGTCGGCGCGCGCACGATCTGCGCGGCCTTCAGTTCGCGCGTGAGGAACAGGTCATATGCGCTGCCCTTGCCAACCGCCACCCGGTTGTGCGGCTGGTCGACATCCGCGTTGCCGCGGATCGGCGAATCGTCGCGCACGAGATAGAAGCCTTCGATCAGCACGTACGGTTCGGTGAACGCGACCGTCTCGCCGCGCAGCGGATCGACCGCGAAGAAGCCGAAATCGGCGCGCTCTTCGGTCAGCGCCTGCACGGACTTGCCGGCGGCGTCGAACACGACGAGCTCCAGCTCGGCGGACAGCCGCTCAGCGAACGCGCGTGCGAGGTCGATCGACACGCCGAACGGCTCGCCCGTGGCCGGGTCGCGGTTCGCAAGGATCGGGTTGCCGAGATTGATCGACGCGCGCAGCTTGCCGGTCGGGGTGAACGCGGAGAGGACGGAAGGGTCGACGGTCATGAAAGGGCTCGTTTGGGAATCGGATGCGCCGCTCGCACGCGCGCTCAAGGTTTGAGAATGGCGCTGATGCGCGACAGCGCATCGAGCGTATGCAACAGGTGTTGACGCAGTTCTTCCGACGCCTCTTCATTGCGCTCGCGCTCGAGCAGCTCGAGCACGTGAAGATGCTGCTTCGCATGTTCGACGTAGCGCTCGCGATCCTGCATCGAGCGGTACGACAGCAGGCGGCGCACGCGATTCACGCGCCGGATCGTGTCGATGAAGAAACTGTTGCCCGATGCTTCGACGAGTGATTCGTGGAACCGCACGCCGCGATCGTGCAGTTGATCGGCGGTATCGGTCTCGATGCCGCCGGCGAGCAGGTGTTTCTCGACTTCGCGGCACCGTTCCAGCACCTTCGGTTCGAGCCGGTAGCCGGGTTCGAGCAGTGCGGCTGGTTCGAGCGCAAGGCGCAGCCGGTACGATTTCAACAAGCTGTCGGGCGTCGTGAGCATCGGCGAGAACTGCCAGCCGTAGCCCGGCTTGCGCTCGGCCCAGCCTTCTTGCGCGATACGCCCGAGCACGGCCGTGAGCTGCGCGTTCGTCAGCCCGTAGCGGGTGCGGATCAGCTGCTCGGAAAATTCGTCGGGCAGCTCGCCCTTCAGGCGATCGTCCGCGATCCGGAAATACACGCTCGTGATCACGTCGGCTTCGCCGAGACCGAGTTCGTCGACGACGTCCGACAGCGGCTCGATCACGGGCTTCGCGACGAAGAAGCCGCGATTGCGCTCGCGCGTCAGGATGCCTTTCTCGTGCAGCAGCGCGAGCGCCTCGTTGACGGGTGAACGGGATACGCGCAGGCGGTCGGCCAGCATCTGCGCGGGCAGGTGCGCGCCGACGGCGAGTCCTTCCGTCTTGATCAATTCGACAATCTGGGTCGCGATGGAGCGGTCGATCATGTGAGTGAGCATTCGGGGCGCCGCGGGCGGCTTCGGTCTCAAGCCTCCTGCGTCGTCAAGTTCTTCTGCAATATCAGCGGAATGACGCCGCCTGAGCGCAGCAGCTCGCATTCGAGACGGGTCTCGACCGCGGCCGTCGCGTCGACGGGCTCGACGCGACCGTCGGCGCGCACGATGCGCACGGGCACCGTGCAGCGCGGCGACAGCGCATCGGCCGGCGCGTCGACCTCGAGCTTATCACCTGGCCGGAGGTCCAGCGTGTCCGGGTGGATGCCCGCCGCGAAGCGCAGCGGCAGGATGCCCATCCCGATCAGGTTCGAGCGGTGGATGCGCTCGAAGCTTGCCGCCAGCACCGCGCGGATGCCGAGCAGCCGCTGGCCTTTCGCGGCCCAGTCGCGCGACGATCCGGTGCCGTAGCGCTCGCCGGCGACGAGCACGACCGGATTGCCTTCCTCTCGGTAGCGCGCGGCTGCCTCGAAGATCGGCAACACGTCGCCGCTCGGCACGTGCAGCGTATGCGCGACCGGCATGCCGTCGCGCAGCCGGTTGACGAGGGTCCGGTTGTAGAACGCGGCCCGCATCATCACTTCCCAGTTGCCGCGCCGCGATGCGAACACGTTCAGGTCATCGCGATCGTCGCCGCGCGACACGAGGAAATCCGCGACGAAGCTGTCCTTCGGGATCGCGCTGGCGGGCGAGATGTGATCGGTCGTCACGTCGTCGCCGAGCACCAGCAGCGGATAGGCGCTGTACGTGCCGAGCTGGCTGCGCTGCGACGCCGACGCGAACGGCGGCCGGCGCAGCGCGGTCGAGGCCGGATCCCACGGGAACTGCGCGCTGTCGGGCGCGTCGAGGTCGTGCCAGGCCGGGTTCGCACTGGCGTGCGCGAAGGCGCGCGGGTAGTCGTGCGGATCGGCGGCGGCCGCCGTCAGTTCGGCGATGGCTTCGCGTGTCGGCCACAGGTCGTGCAGGTACACGGGCCGGCCGTCGGCCGTGTGCTGGAGCGGGTCGCGACTCACGTCGATTTCGGCGTCGCCGGCCAGCGCGAACGCGATCACGAGCGGCGGCGACATGATGAAGCCGAGGTCGAGATCCGGGTGGATGCGCCCCGGGAAGTTGCGGTTGCCTGACAGCATCGCGACCGGCCGGATCGACGCGTCGGCGAGCGCCGCGCGGATCGGCTCGGTCAACGGCCCGGAGTTGCCGATGCAGGTCGTGCAGCCGTACCCGACGATATCGAAACCGACCGCCGACAGGTCGTCGACGAGCCCGGCCCGTTCGAGGTAGGCGGCCGCCGCGGGCGAACCGGGGCCGAGCGACGTCTTGACCCATGCCGGCACCTTCAGCCCGAGCGCACGCGCGTTGCGCGCGACGAGGCCGGCTGCGATCAGCAGCGCAGGATCGGACGTGTTCGTGCAGCTCGTGATCGCGGCGATCGCGACCGGATGCTTCGGCATCGACCGATGCGGATGCGCGGGATGGAACGCGAGCGGTGCGAGCGCGGCGGCCGTCTGCGAATGATCGAGCAGGTCCTGCGGGCGGCGCGGCCCGGCGACGTGCATGCCGATCGACGCGAGGTCGAGGTCGATCGTGCGCGTGTAGCGCGGCTCGGCATCCGGATCGAACCACAGGCCGGCTTGTCGCGTGAACGCTTCGACGAGCCGGATCGCCGATTCGGATCGGTGGGTCGCGCACAGGTAGTCGAGCGTGTTGCCGTCGACCGGGAAGAAGCCGGTCGTCGCGCCATACTCGGGCGCCATGTTCGCGACGACCGCGCGCTCGCCGGCACCGAGCGTCGCGACGCCCGGGCCGAAGAACTCGACGAACTCACCCGATACGCCGATTGCACGCAGCCGCTGCGTGACGGTCAGCGCGAGATCGGTCGCCAGCACGCCCGCGCGCAACGCGCCGGTCAGCCGTACGCCGATCACGTCGGGAATGCGCTGCATCACGGGCATCCCGAACATCACCGTCTGCGCCTCCAGGCCGCCTACGCCCCAGCCGAGCACGCCGATGCCGTTGATCATCGGCGTGTGGCTGTCGGTGCCGATCAGCGTGTCGGGCACGGCCCAGCGCTCGCCGTCGCGCTCGAGCGTCGTGACCACTGTCGCCAGTTGCTCGAGGTTGATCGTATGCATGATCCCCGTGCCCGGCGGATGGATGCGCACGCCCGTCAGCGACTTCGATGCCCAGCGCAGGAACCGGTAGCGCTCCGCGTTGCGGCGCAGCTCGCGCTGCAAGTTCAGCGGCGCGGCGTCCGGCCGCGCGAAATATTCGACGGCCAGCGAGTGGTCGACCGACGAATCGACCGGGAGCACCGGGTTCAGCGACGCCGGATCCGCGCCGGCTTCGGCGAGCGCGTCGCGCATCCCGGCGATATCGACGAGCGCCGGCGTGCTGGTGGTGTCGTGCATCAGCACGCGGTTCGGCTGGAACGCGATCTCGGCCTCGCTGGTCGCGCGGCGCGTCCATTCGACGATGGCGTCGACCGCCTGCTGCCGCTCGTCGCCATCGGTATTGCGGATCACGTTCTCGAGCAGCAGACGCAGCACGACGGGCAGTTCGCGCAACGTGGCGCCGAACCGGCCGGGAAGGTCGACGAAGCGAAACGTCGCGCCATCGACTGTCAACCGGGCTTCCGAGGGGGAGTTGGTGTTTTCCATGACTGTATTTTTGCACTTTAACAAGTAAAAATGCAATCTAGTGCTAACCCGACATACAACAATTCAGGAGACGACCGTGACGAAAACAGGCAACGACCCGGACGAAAACGGTCCGGATCCGATGCGTCGCCGCGTGATGGGGCACACGGCGGCGCTCGGCGCGCTCGCGCTCCTCGGCGCGGCCGCCGGGCCGGTTTCTGCAGACGAATCACACAAGGCTTTGAAAGGAAAAACACCCATGTTTGCTTATGTCGGATCGCGCACCACGCGCGAACGAAACGCCCGCGGCGACGGGATCAGCGTCTATCGCGTCGATACCGGAACGGGGGCGCTCGAGCGCGTGCAGCTCGTCAAGGATCTGGTGAATCCGTCGTTCCTTGCGTTGAGCGCGAATGGCGAACACCTGTACACGGTCCACGGCGACCTGAGCGACATCAGCGCATTCAAGGTCGACAAGACGACCGGCCAGCTCACGTTCCTGAACCGCCAGAGCACGCAGGGCAAGAACCCCGTGCATCTCGCGATCGACCCGACCGGCCGCTACGTGGTCGTGTCGAACCACATCGGCGCGAGCCTGGCGGTGCTGCCGATCGCGGTCGACGGGACGCTGCAGGAGGTCGCGCAGCTCGTTCCGCTCGAAGGCCCGATCGGCCCGCATCGCATCGAGCAGAAGCAGGCGAAGCCGCACTTCAACCCGTTCGACCCGACCGGGCAATTCGTGATCGTGCCGGACAAGGGGCTCGACCGCGTGTTCTCGTTCCGGTTCAAGGACGGGCGGCTCGCGCCGGCCGATCCGGCGTTCGTCGTCACGCGCGAGACGGCCGGCCCGCGTCACGTCGCGTTTCATCCGAACGGCGCGCTCGCGTATGTCGTCAACGAACTCGACTCGACCGTCACGACCTATCGGTACACGTCGTCGAACGGTGCGCTGACGCCCGTGCAGATCGTGTCGTCGCTGCCGGACACGTACACCGGCAACAGCCGCGCGTCGGAGATCGAGGTCGATCCGGCCGGGCGCTTCGTCTACGCATCGAACCGCGGCGACGACAGCATCGCCGTGTTCCGCATCGACCCGGCCAGCGGCCATCTCGCGTTCGTCGCGGCCGAACCGGCCGGCGGCCGCACGCCGCGCTTCATGACCGGCACGCCGGACGGCCGCTTCATGTACGCGCTGAACGAAGACAGCGACAGCATCGTCGCGTTCGCGATCGATGCCGCGACGGGCCGCCTCAAGCCGACCGGCTTCTCGGTCGCGTCGGGCAGCCCCGTGTGCATGGTGTTTTCCGGACACCGCGCGTAATCCTTCCCGCCCCATCAGGAGACAGCCGGCGGCAGGTCCGCCGGTGCACATTCATGAATCAAGCAACCCCTATCGACGAACGCGCGCTGGTGCGCAAGATCGCGTGGCGCATCATCCCGTTCGTGTTCGTCCTCTACATCATTTCGTATCTCGACCGCGCGAACATCGGCTATGCCGCGTTGCAGATGAACAAGGAGCTCGCGCTGTCGAGCGAGGCGTTCGGCTTCGCGTCGGGCATCTTCTTCATCGGGTATTTCCTGTTCGAAGTGCCCAGCAACGTGATGCTCAACAAGTTCGGCGCACGCGTATGGATCGCGCGGATCCTGGTGACGTGGGGCGTCGTGTCGGTGATCTCCGCATTCGTGCAGGACGCGACGCAGCTCTACGTGCTGCGGTTCCTGCTCGGCGTGGCGGAAGCGGGCTTCTTCCCCGGGATCATCGTGTACCTGACCTACTGGTTCCGTGCGAAGGAACTCGCGACGACCGTCGCGCTGTTTACGGCCGCGATCCCGGTGTCGTACATCATCGGCGCGCCGCTTTCGACGTGGATCATGGATCACGTCCACTGGTTCCAGTGGAGTGGCTGGCGCTGGATGCTCGTGCTCGAAGGCGCGCCCGCGCTGGTCGGCGGGATCCTGTGCTTCCTGTACCTGACGGACCGCCCGGGCGACGCGAAGTGGCTCACGCCCGCGGAGCGCGCGTGGCTGCTGAACGAACTCGACAACGACCGCAAGGCGCGGCCGCGTGCGCAGCATCTCGGTTCGCTGAAGACGATGACGAACCCGAAGGTGTTGTACCTGTCGTTCATCTACTTCGTGTATCAGTGCGGCAGCCTCGGCGTCGGGTACTGGATGCCGCAGATCATCAAGGGCTTCTCGTCGAGGCTCTCGCATACCGAGATCGGGCTCATCGCGACGGTGCCCTACGTGGTTGCGACGATCGCGATGGTCATGTGGTCGCGTCGTTCGGACCGGCGCAGCGAACGACGCCTGCATTCGGCGATTCCGCTGGCGGTGGCCGCCGCGGCGCTGCTCGGCGCGGGCCTGTCGACGAACCCGTACGTGTCGATCGCGATGATCAGCCTGAGCCTCGCGGGCCTGTACGCGTTCAAGTCGCCGTTCTGGGCGCTGCCGACGCTGTTTCTTAGCCGCTCGACCGCGGCCGTGTCGATCGCGGTGATCAACTCGATCGGCAACCTCGGCGGCTTCGTCGGGCCGTTCATGATCGGCTTCGTCAAGGGAACGGGGCAGAGCGCGACCCCTGGGCTGCTGTTTCTCGCGGCGCTGCTCGTCGTGTCGTTCCTGATGACGTTCTTCATTCGCGTTCACGAACAGCCGGCCGCCGACACGCCGTCGAACGTGGTGAACCAGACCCATTGACACGATGAAGCGCAATCCGGCGACGAGCCGGAACATATAACCGAAGGAGGAGATCGATTGATGAAGAAGCTTTCATTTTGCTTTGTTGTACTGAATTCAATGCCGGCGATATCGCTGGCGCAAAGCAGCGTGACGTTGTACGGGATCATCGACAGCGGCATCAATTACACCAGCAATGTGCAAACGGCGCGAACGGCGGCCGGCCCGGTCGGTGGTCGTCAGATCGCGATGATCGAAGGCGGATCGGCCGGCCTGCAGGGGAGCCGCTGGGGGCTCAAGGGCAGCGAGGATCTCGGCGGCGGTCTCAAGGCACTGTTCGTGCTGGAGAGCGGTTTCTACAGCAATAACGGCGTGCTGAACCAGGGCGGTGCGATGTTCGGGCGGCAGGCGTATATCGGCCTGGGCCATCCGGTCGGCACGGTCACGCTCGGGCGCCAGTACGATCCTGTCGTTGACTTTTACGGGCCGTTCCTCGCCGCGCCGCAGTGGGGCGGCTACATGACCTCGCATCCGGGCGACCTCGACAACGCGTTGAACACGCGACGCATCAACAATTCGATCAAGTTCCGCAGTGCCAGCTACCGCGGGCTGACGGTCGAAGCATTGATGAATCTCGGCGGCACCGCCGGGTCGTTCTCGACCAACTGGATCTGGGGCGCCGGCGCGTCGTACGCGGCGGGGCCGTTTTCGATCGGCGCGGGCTACCTGAACGTCCGCAACCCCAACACGTCGTTCTTCGGCGCGAATCCGAATGCCGGCCCGGCGACAAGCAACAACCTCGGCAGCGCCGGCAACGCGAGTGCGCCGGAGAACAACCCCGTGTTCGCCGGCTATGCGTCGGCGAACCGGCTCGAAATCGCCGGCGTCGGAGCGGGCGTGACGCTGGCCGCCCTCAGCGTCAATCTCGCGTATTCGAATACGCGCTTCGAGGGGCTGGGCTCCGCGTCGGGGCCGAATGCGCTGCGTTACGCGGGCACCGCGGCGTTCAACAACGTCGAGATCAACGCGAAATACCAGTTTACGCCGTCGTTGCAAGCCGGCATCGCCTACGACTACACGAGAAACGGCGGTGCCGGCGGCAAGGGCGGCGCGAACTACAACCTGTTCAGCGCGGGTGTCGATTATTTCCTGTCGAAGCGTACCGACGTTTATACGGTTGCCGTGTTCGAGAAGGCGAGCGGGACGGACTCGCTCGGGCAGCCGGCGGTTGCGCAGATCACCGGATTGACACCGTCCGCGACGGACAAGCAGGTTTCGCTTCGGGTCGGGGTGCGGCATAAGTTCTGAGCGAGCAGTGGCGGGCGCCGGGTGTGCTGGGCGGAGCGGCTCAATGAGCGTCCGCGAAAAACCCTTTACTTCGATACACCGGCTGAGCGATTTCATCAAGCTGTTGCATCGACGGGTTGAATCCACCGTCATCATCGTCTTCGCGTGGCACGACCTGACGCGCGTCGATACCTGACGACCATTGCGGGGGCGTTCGCGTTGCTCGCCGCCCAGCGGCACGGCGATCATGTCCTTCTCGATGACCTGTCCCAGCCGGATCCCGGCATTGAATCCGCGCGCGACGACGTCGAATGCTTCGTCCGTGACGGTCATGTCGATGGTCGCTTCGGGATAACGCTCCATAAGGCTTGCCAGCCACGGGCCCGACAGGAAGGGCCCGGCAATCGACGTGGCCGAGAGCCGAAGATGGCCGCGCGGCGCGGCGCGTCCGTCGTGCCTCAGCGACACCCTTCGCACCGTGACCGATGAATGCTCTCCGCACCGCGGAGAGCATTCAGGCCAGGCCCGTCAGGGCTCATTCCTTGCTCGATTGTTTTCTCGGTAGTTCCGAGAACGTTCGAACAAGGAGGGCCTGAGATGAAAGCAGTCGTATTTCACGGTATCGGCGACATTCGCATCGACACGGTGCCCGATCCCGAAGTCACCGACGCGACCGACGCGGTCGTGCGCCTGACGGCCAGCGCGATTTGCGGCACCGACCTGCACATGGTGCGGGGCACCCTCGGCGGGATGAAGCCGGGCACGATCCTCGGCCACGAGGGCGTCGGTATCGTCGAGACGGTCGGGCGCGACGTGCGCAACCTGCGGCGCGGCGACCGTGTGCTGATTCCGTCGACGATCGCATGCGGCAGTTGCGCGTACTGCCGCGCGGGCTACACCGCGCAATGCGACGTCGCGAACCCGGGCGGCCCGCGTGCGGGTACCGCGTTCTTCGGCGGTCCGGCCGCGAGCGGCGCGTTCAACGGGCTGCAGGCCGAGTACGCGCGCACGCCGCTTGCGCATGCGAGCCTGGTTCGGCTGCCGGATGACATCGACGACGATCGCGCGATCCTGATGTCGGACATTTTTCCCACCGGCTATTTCGGCGCGCAGCTCGCGGAAGTGCGCGCGGGCGATACGGTCGCCGTGTTCGGCGCGGGGCCGGTCGGCCAGTTCGCGATCGCGAGCGCGAAGCTGATGGGCGCCGGGCGCGTGATCGCAATCGACCGCGTGGCGTCGCGCCTCGAGATGGCGTGCGCGCAAGGCGCGGAGATCGTCGATTTCGCGGAGGACGATCCGGTCGAGACGGTGCTGCGGCTGACGGGCGGAATCGGCGTCGATCGCGTGATCGACGCGGTGGGCGTCGACGCGATGCGCGCGACGCATGGGCCGGCCGCGGCCGATCGCGACGCGGCGCATGCATTCGATGCGGAAGTCGACGCGATCGCGCCGCACCGCAAGCCGGACGGCCGCAACTGGGTGCCGGGCGACGGGCCGTCGCAGGTGCTGCAATGGGCGGTGCGCGCGGTCGCGAAAGCCGGCACGGTGGCGGTGATCGGCGTGTATCCGCCGGCGTCGCGCGTGTTCCCGGTCGGCGATGCGATGAACCGCAACCTGACGATCAAGATGGGCAACTGCAATCACCGAACGGTGACGCCGCCGCTCGTCGAGCTGGTGCGCAGCGGCGCATTCGACCCGCTGTCGGTGCTCACGCGTTGCGAGCCGCTGACGAATGCGATCGATGCCTATCGCGCGTTCGACACGCGCGAGCCGGGCTGGATGAAGGTGAAGCTGACGCCATGACGATGCCAACCGAAACCGGGAGGACTGCGATGAACGATCCCTACGACAACTGCATGGCCGCTTGCGACGCGTGCGCCCACGCCTGCGATGCCTGCACGGCCGCGTGCCTCGCCGAACGCGACGCGCAGGCGCTGGCCGACTGCATCGCGCTCGACATCGAATGCGCGCAGCTGTGCCGCTTCGCGTCGGGCGCGATGGCGCGCCGCAGCGTGCTCACGCCCAGCGTCTGCGCGCTGTGCGCGCAGGCATGCGACTTGTGTGCGGCGGAATGCCAGCGGCATGCACACGATCATTGCCGCCGCTGCGCGCTCGCGTGTGAAGCATGCGCGGCGATGTGTCGCGCGGTGGCTTGAGCACGTGAGCACGGCGGTCACGGCGTGCGGCGAACCCGGCGTGCGACGCGCTGCAGCAGCGCGTCGAGCACGGCTATTTCGACGGGCTTCACGAGATGCTCGTCGAAGCCTGCGCGTGCGGTGCGCTCCAGGTCCGCCGCGCTGGCATGTCCCGACAGCGCAACGCAGGTCGTGTCGCGCAGCGCGTCGATCGTGCGCAGTTCGTGCAGGAGCGTGAAGCCGTCGACGTCGGGCATCGTGAGGTCGAGGATCATCAGCTGCGGGGCGTAGTCGCGGGCGAGCGCCACGGCGTCGTGCGCGTTGTAGGCGACGCGCGGCGCGTGCCCCTTCACCTGCAGCAGCACGGCGAGCGTGTCGGCCGAATCGCGATTGTCGTCGACGATGACGATACGGAGCGGCGTCGTGTCCGTCTGCGCGGACTTGACCGGCCCGCGCACGTCGCCGCGGGTCGCGCGCGCCATGCGGTCGATCGGCAGCCGCACCGTAAACGTCGCGCCGTGACCGGGCCCGTCGCTTTCGGCCGAGATGCGCCCGCCGTGCAGTTCGACGAACGTCCGGCAGATCGCGAGACCGAGCCCGAAGCCGTCGGTCGGCCGCCGGCCCGCCCCGCTTTCCTGCTCGAACAGGTCGAAGATGGTTTCGAGCGCGTCGTGCGCGATGCCGACGCCACGATCGGTCACGCGGATCGCGACGACCGGCCCCTCGAGTGTGGCGCCGACGTCGATGCGTCCGCCGAGCGGCGAGAACTTCGACGCATTGTCGAGCAGGTTGTGCAGCACCTGGACGAGCCGCGCGTCGTCGCCGTGCAGCGGCACGGCATCGGCCGGCAGATCGACGTGGATGTGCTGCCCGCGCGCGGCCAGCTTCGGCTGGATGCTTTCGACGCCGCGGCACACGATGTCGCGCACGGTAATCGGCCGGTCGTTCAGCTCGAGCTTGCCGGCGGTGATGCGCCCGACGTCGAGCAGGTCGTCGACGAGCCGCGTCAGTTGCGTGACCTGACGATGCACGGCGTCGCGGCACTGCGCGAGCGCGGGCGCCGGGTTGGCCAGGCTCTGGAGCACGCCGACCGAATGGCGCAACGGCGCGAGATGGTTGCGCAGCTCGTGCGCGAGCATCGCGATGAACACGCTGAGCCGGTGCGTCGACGCTTCGAGCTCCTCGAGCCGCTTGCGCTCGGTCATGTCGCGCGTGATCTTGATGAAGCCGCAGAGCTGGTTCGAGTGATCGTGCACGGGCGTGATCGTCACGTTCGCCCAGAACTGCGAGCCGTCCTTGCGCACGCGCCAGCCTTCGTCCTCGAAATGGCCGTTGGCGGCCGCTTCGGCGAGCCCGAGCGACGGCCGGCCGGCCGCGATCGCGTCGGGCGGATAGAAGCGCGAGAAGTGGTGGCCGACGATCTCCGCGGCGCGATAGCCCTTGATGCGCGCGGCCCCCGCGTTCCAGGTCGCGACGTTGCCGTACGGGTCGAGCATGAACACCGCGTAGTCGGTGATCGACTCGACGACCGTCTGGAACCGGAACTCGGCGAAGCGGTGCAGCAGGTCGCGCGCGTCGGATTGCCCGAGCGGCGGGGGAGGCGAGCGAGGATTGAGGTCGTCTTTCATCATCGGAGCGGCTTGTCGAAGACGGGCGGGCAAGCGCCGCCCGGCCGCCGTCGGGCCGGCCGGCGGCGGCGGTACGGATCGGATTGGCACCCCGAAAGCTTAGGGGATTGGCATCCCAAAAGCATAAGGGAACTCAATTCGGCTGATCAATGGGTGCGCATCGGTTGTGCCGATCGCCATTCCGGCGGCGCGCAATCGGTTCCGGTGCGCGGCACGGCACGCCGATTGCACGCGGCCACGAGCCTCGCAAGGAGAACGACATGAACAGCACGCTGAACCCCGACAACGAACCGTCCGGCCAGGACGACGACAATGCCAGCCGCGGCCGCGACGGCCGCGCACTGGGGCCGAGCGACTCGTCCGACAGCGGCAGCGACACGGCCGGCGCGCGCCGTCATCCGTTCGACGTCGATTCGCCGCTCGACGATCACGCGCTCGAACGCGGCGATGCGTCGCTCGACAGCGATACGGACCGTGCGGGCACCGGTGAGCGCGCGTCGGCGGACGGCGATTCGACGCTCGACGAAGACATGGACATCAAGCCGGACCGCACCGAGCGGCTGAGCGAGCCCGGCCGCACGACGGAGCCGGATGACCGGGACGAAACGGGCGATGACGGCACGCCGTGACGCCCGGCACGCAAAAACTGCAATCGCATTGCAGATTCTCGCGTCCGGCAGCCGATCGACGTCGCGATGCGTGTCGGTCTTCCATCGGCCACGACAGCGGCACGCGACTTGCATTCGACCTGACCGACGCGCGCCGTGACCCGGCATGGGGCCGTGCACGGCGCAGGCGCGCTCAAGGAGGGACACGATGCAACGACGATATCCCGGACGGCACGGCGAACGCGGTGGCCCGCCCGACTGGCAGGAGCGCAACGAACGCGCGACCCGAGGCGCCGGCGAGCGCGGCATCCCGGACGATCCGGCGCGATGGCCGGAAGCGGGCGACGAGTCGGCTTACCGCCGCTTCGCGAGCGAGGACGTCGGTCCGGAAGACTGGGGCAGCGAATGGAGTGAACGCGCGGCGCGGCCGGTCGGCCAGCGGCGCGGCGGGGCCGATGCGGGCTGGCAGCGCGATTTCCCGCGCCAGCCGGCGCGCGAACCCGATCCCGGCTACGGCGAGCGCGACTATCGCGCGCAGGGTCGTGACTGGGGGGAAAGCCAGTACAGGGAAGGCCCGTACCGCGGCGTTCCCCCGGCGTTTCGCGGGCATCACCGGATGGGCGAATACGACCGCGACCGCGCCTATGGCGATCCGCGCGACGATCCGCGCTACCGCGGCGACGCCCCCGACTTGTCGCGGTTCGGCAGCGACGCCGAACGCGACGCGCTGCGCAATCGTCGCGGGCCGAAAGGCTATACGCGATCGGACGAGCGGATCCGCGAAGATGTGTGCGAGCGGCTCGCGCATGCGCTCGACATCGACGTGAGCGACGTCACGGTGCAGGTGCAGGACGGCCGCGTCGAACTGGACGGCACGGTGCCGGCGCGATGGATGAAGCATGGCATCGAGGACCTGGCCGACGGCTGCATGGGCGTGCGCGACGTCGAGAATCGCGTGCGGGTTCGCCGTGATGAGGGCGAGCACGATTCGGGGATGGTGCTGCATCCCGACCAGCGGACCGTGACGCCGACGCAGCCTGCCGTGCTCGATCCCGAGCCGGGCACCGTCGGTCGCGACCGCGAGCGCAAACCGCACCACTGAGCGCTCGTGCATGAACCGGCGCGCCCCGAACCGCCCCCCGCACGCATGACGACGGGAACCGACGATACGCCGCCCGGGCGATGTTCGTGATCGTCATCGTCATCGGCAAGTACGGCGGCGGCTTCGTCACGTTCGCGATCGATGCGGTCTGCACGGCGCATGTTTACGCGCCGGCGGATGCGTGACCAGCGGCGCGTCATTCGCCAGATCGACGCCGCGCGCGATCGGGAAGGCTGCGCGCCGCTCGAGGGCGTGGCGCTGTCCGGCCACGCGCGCGAGCGCGACCGCACGCGCGCGGTCGAGGCCGGTTTCCACGCTTACCTGACCCAGCCCGCGGCAACGGACGACCTGATCGCGACGTTGCGCGCACGCGCCTTTTCCTCTGGAGAAACCCATGTCGAATCCGCCACCCGAAGCGCTGACCGGCCGCCGCGCCGGTAGCGCGTTTGTCGACCGCCCGACCGCGGTCGCCGCGGTCGAACTGCTGCTGCCGAGCCTGTCGGCCGCGCTGCAGAGCGACTTCGTCGGCGACAGCGGCTGCCTGCACATCGTGATCATGGATCCCGCGCTCGGGCCTCACGACGCGGCGTTCGAGGACGCGATCCTGTACGAGTTCTCGTTGCCCGACCCGAAGGACTGGGACGCCGACTACCGTGCGTATGCGCGCGCGAAGGCGCGGCTGTCGTGGGAAACGGGCCGCGACGGCCACGTCGTGCAGGCGCTGGAGCCGTACCGGCTGCGCGCGGGCGATACGAACCTGTGGGGCGGGGTCGCGCTCGGCGGGATCGTGGTCGGCGTGTCGGGCGCGCAACCGTGGTTCGACGAGGCATTCGCGGGCTGCATCGCGCACTGCCTGCTTGCGCTCGCGAAGCGCCGCGCGCAGGCGACGCCGGACGCGCTGGCGATCTGAGCGCGGCCGGCCGGGGCGGTTTTTACAGCAACTTATAAAAAAGCCAGCGATGGCGTGCCGGCGCGCGAGGCGGCACGGATGCAGGCAAGCCGGCACGGTTCTCGCTGTACCTCCTGCACCGACGTTTGTCGCGACAAGCGTCACAGCCAGTCCGGATGCGTCCGGACGTTCGCAAGGAGGTGCAGGTGAACGACGTCAAACACGATTCGCCCCAAGCGCCGCTCGCCGGCCGCGTCGTGCTGGTGACCGGCGGCGGCCGCGGCCTCGGCGAAGCCATTTGCGAAGACCTGGCGCGGCACGGTGCGCACGTGGTGGTCGCCGATCTCGACGGCGACCGCGCGGCCGCCGTCGCGCAGCGGCTCGAACGGCACGGCGGGCAGGCGGTCGGCCGGCCGCTCGACGTGCGCGACGAGGCGTCCGTGCTGCAGGTCGTGCACGACGCGCGGGAAGCGCTCGGCGATCTCGACGTGGTCGTCAACAACGCGGCGATCGACGTGACCGCGCCGATCGACGACGTGAGCGTGGACGCATGGCGGCAGGTGCTGATGACGAACCTGCTCGGCCCTTACCTGATGTGCCACGCCGCGGTGCCGATGATGAAGGCGCGCGGCACCGGGCATATCGTCAACATCGCGTCGACCGCGTCGAAGCGCGCATGGCCGAATGCGTCCGCCTATCACGCGACGAAGTGGGGGCTGCTCGGCCTGTCGCATGCGCTGCATGCCGAACTGCGGCCGGCCGGCGTGAGCGTGTCGGCGATCGTCGCGGGCGGGATGCGCACGCCGTTCCTGCTCGACCGCTTCCCGGACATCGACGCGGACACGCTGCAGCCGGCCGAGAACGTCGCGGCCGCCGTGCGCTTCGTGCTGATGCAGCCGCCCGGCACGGTGGTGCCGGAAGTGATGGTGCTGCCGATGAAGGAGACGTCATGGCCTTGACGCGCGAAAGGGGGCTGCCCGGGGCCGTGCTGATCGACAAGGACGGCACGTTGCTCGACGACGTGCCCTACAACGTCGATCCGGCGCGCATGCGCCTCGCACCGGGCGCGGCACGTGCGCTGCGCACGCTCGGCGCGACCGGCATGCCGATCGTGGTCGTCTCGAACCAGCCGGGCGTCGCGCTCGGCCGCTTTACCGAAAACGAGCTTGGCGTGGTCCGTCGGCGTCTCGCCGAACTGTTCGAAGCAAACGGCGCGACGCTGACGGATTTTTTTTACTGCCCGCATCACCCGCGCGGCAGCGTGCCGGCCTATACGGTTGACTGCGTGTGCCGCAAGCCGCGCCCCGGCATGTTGCGTCGCGCGCTGGCCATGCTGGGCGTCGTTCCCGAATGGAGCTGGATGATCGGCGACATCCTCGACGACGTCGCGGCCGGGCGCGCCGCGCGTTGCCGCACGATCCTCGTCGACTGCGGGCACGAGACCGAATGGCGCACCGACGCCTCGCGATCGCCGCACCACGTCGTCGATCGCGTCGACCTCGCGGCCGACATCGTCGCGCGCGAAGCCGTGCGGCGGCACGGCACGTGGGGGCGGCGATGAACGCCGCGTGGCGTCGCGCGCGACGCATCCTGTGCGTGCGGCTCGACAGCGTCGGCGACGTGCTGATGACGACGCCCGCGTTGCGCGCGCTGAAGGAAAGCGGCGAGGGTCGCCGGCTCACGCTGCTGACGTCACGCACGGGCGCCGCGCTGGCGGCGCACCTGCCGATGGTCGACGACGTGTGGACCTACGATGCGCCGTGGGTCAAGCACCCCGACGTGCGCGGCGATCCGGTTGCCGATCTCGACATGATCGACCGGCTGCTGGCCGGCCGTTTCGATGCGGCCGCGGTCTTTACCGTCTACAGTCAGAACCCGCTGCCCGCCGCGATGATGTGCTGGCTGGCGGGCATTCCGCTGCGGCTCGCGCATTGCCGCGAGAACCCGTATGAACTGCTGACCGACCGCGTGCCGGAAAGCGAACCGGAGTCGCACGTGCGGCACGAGGTGGCGCGGCAGCTGGCGCTCGTGCGCGCGATCGGCGCCACGACGTCGAACTGGCGGATGGCGTTCGAGCCGGGCGACGCGGCGCGGCGTGCGGTGAGCGCGCGGTTGCAGGCCACGTTGCAGTGCATCGGCGGCCCGCGCCGGCCGGGCGCGCCATCGGGGCGCTGGCTCGTCGTGCATCCGGGCGCGAGCGCGGCGTCGCGTCGCTGGCCGGCCGAGCGCTTCGGCGAGGTGGCCGCGAGCGTCGCGCCGCTGTTCGATGGCATCGCGGTGACGGGTAGCGAGAGCGAGCGCTCGCTGGTCGACACGGTGTGCGCCCGCGCGGGCCCGCGCGCGGTGCCGTTGGCGGGCGCGCTGTCGCTCGGTGAACTCGGCGCGCTGATCGAGACGGCCGACCTGCTGCTGTCGAACAATTCCGGCCCGGTGCATCTCGCGGCCGCGCTCGGCACGCCGGTGGTCGATCTCTATGCGCTGACCAATCCGCAGCACACGCCCTGGCGGGTGCCGCACCGGGTGCTGAACGTCGACGTGCCATGCCGCAACTGCTACCGCAGCGTGTGCGACCAACCCGGCCATCCGTGCCTGCGCGCGGTGAGCGTCGACGATGCCGTCGCCGCCGTGCACGCGCTGCTGCGCGGTCGCATGCGCCATGCGCGGCGGGCGGCCGTGCGGGCCGCCCTGCACGGTGACGGACCGGTCGACGCGAGCCCGTCGAACGTGATTCCGTTCTCGCCCGCCATCACGAGGAGCTGACGCATGCCCGAACCGATCCATACGCTCGGCATCAACGCCGCCTTTCACGACAGTGCCGCGTGCCTCGTGCGCGACGGCATCGTGATCGCGGCCGCCGAGGACGAACGCTTCACGCACGTGAAGCATGCGAAGCGCCCGGTACCGTTCTCGACCTGGGAGCTGCCCTACCATGCGATCGACTACTGTCTCGCGGAGGCCGGCATCGTGCTCGCGAACGTCGACCACGTCGCGTATTCGTACGACCCGTGGTTCGAGCTCGATCGCGACACGGCCGAGCCGTCGCTGACCTTGCCGCTTTCGCCGTCGGCCCACGCGCCGCGCAACGGCGGCGCGTCGCCATGGCATCCGCTGTTCCTGTCGTCGATCGTGAACGCGCCGCGCCAGCTCGCGGGCGGTGCGCCGCACCACCTGCAGCGGCGTTTTCGCGGTGTCACGCACGACGGGCCGTTCCGCTGGCATTTCGTCGAGCACCATCTCGCGCACGAGGCAAGCGCGTTTCTCGCGGCGCCTTTCGCGCGCTGCGCGGTGATGACGATGGACGGGCGCGGCGAGCGTGCGACGACGAGCTACGGCGCGTTCGACGGCCGGTCGTACCGGCGGCTCGGCCAGGTCAACCTGCCGCATTCGCTCGGGTTGCTGTACGAACGCGTGACGCGCTACCTCGGCTTCCTGCACTCGTCCGACGAGTACAAGGTGATGGCGCTCGCGTCGTACGGCAAGCCGGTGTTCGCCGACGCGATGCGCAAGCTGGTGCGCTACGACGGCGACGGACGCTACGCGATCCTCGACGGCGATCTCGTCGCGCTGTTCGGCCCGCCGCGCGAACGCGGCGGCCCGATCGAGCCGCATCACTGCGACATCGCGCATGCGTTGCAGCGCGTGCTGGAAGAAACGGCGTTGCAGGCGGTCGACTGGCTGGCCGCCGGCACCGGCGAGCGGCAGCTCGCGATGGCGGGCGGCGTCGCGCTGAACTGCGTGATGAACGCGAAGATCCGCGATCGCGGCCCGTTCGACGACGTGTGGGTGCAGCCCGCCGCCGGTGACGCCGGCACCGCGCTCGGCGCGGCGCTGTGGACCGACTTCCGGATGCGCGGCGAGCGCGGCGCATGGCGGATGGATCATGCGTATCTCGGGCCGTCATACGGTGACGACGCGATCGAGGCGTTCCTGAAGGACGCCCAGCTGCCGTACCGGCGGCTGGCCGACGTCGCCGCGCAAACGGCCGCGCTGCTCGCGGCGAACCGCGTGATCGGCTGGTTCCAGGGGCGCATGGAGTTCGGCCCGCGCGCGCTCGGCGCACGCTCGATCCTCGCGTCGCCGACCGACCCGGACATGCAGCGCAAGCTCAACAAGATCAAGGATCGCGAGGACTTTCGGCCGGTCGCGCCGGTCGTGCTCGAAAGCAAGGCGCATCACTGGTTCCGCGGCGGACGGCGCACGCCGCTGCGCGCGCCGTTCATGCTGTTCGTGTACGACGTCGCGCCCGGCGCGGAGGCGACGATTCCGGCCGTGCGCCATATCGACGGCACCGCGCGCGTGCAGACCGTCGACGAAGCGCAGCATCCGCTGCTGCACGCGTTGCTGACCGAGTTCGACGCGCTCACCGGCGTGCCGGTGCTCGTCAACACGTCGTTCAATACCCGCGGCGAGCCGATCGTCTGCACGCCGCGCGACGCGCTCGAATGCTTCTGGACGTCGCCGCTCGACGCACTCGTGATCGGTTCGTTCCTGCTGGAGAAACCGAGATGAACGCGCGCGACACGCAACGGCCGCCGATCGTGTCGGTCGTCGTGCCGACCTACCGGCGGCCCGACCTGCTCGAACGCTGCCTCGACGCGCTGTGCGTGCAGGTGTTCGACCCGACGGCCTACGAGATCATCGTGGTCGACGACGACGCCGCCGGCAGCGCGCGGCCGGTCGTCGAGCGGTGCCGTGCGCGCGTGACCGACGTGCCGGTGATCCGCTACATGACCGCGCCAGCCACGCAGGGGCCGGCCGGTGCGCGCAACGTCGGCTGGCGCAGCGCGTGCGGCGCGTTGATCGCGTTCACCGACGACGACACGATTCCCGATCCGGCGTGGCTGCGCCACGGCACGGCCGCGTTGCTGGCCGAGCCGACCGCGTCCGCCGCCGCGGGCCGCATCGACGTGCCGTTGCGGCCGCACCCGACCGACTACGAGCGCGACGCGGCCGGCCTCGCGCATGCGGAATTCGCGACCGCGAACTGTTTCGTGCGGCGCGTGGCGCTCGAACGGGTCGGCGGCTTCGACGAACGCTTCACCCGCGCCTGGCGCGAGGACGCGGACCTGATGTTCGCGTTGCGCGAACACGCGGGGCCGATCGTCGACGCCGATGCGGCGTGCATCGTGCATCCGGTCCGCCCCGCGCGCTGGGGCGCGAGCATTGGCCAGCAGTCGAAGGTCTATTTCGACGCGCTGCTGTACAAGAAGCACCGTGCGACCTACCGCCGCCATATCCGGCCGGTGCCGCCGTGGCATTACTACGCGGCGGTGCTCGCCGCGCTCGGCGCGCTCGTGTGCTTCGCGGCCGGGTGGCCGGCGCCGGGCGTGGCATGCGCGGCGGCCTGGGCCGTGTTGACGGCGGCGTTCTGCGTGAAGCGCTTGCGCGGCACGCGGCTCACGCCGTCGCACGTGGCCGAGATGATCGTCACGTCCATCGCGATTCCGCCCGTGTCGCTGTACTGGCGCATGCGCGGCGCGCTTCATTTCCGGGTCTTGTTCCTATGACGACCGAACCTGCCGATTTCGAGCGTGTGCGGCGCCCGGCGCGCATCGCGGTGTTCCGTGCGCTGCAGCTCGGCGACATGCTGTGCGCGGTGCCCGCGTTGCGCGCGCTGCGGCGCGGCGAACCCGACGCGCGGATCACGCTGATCGGGCTGCCGTGGGCGCGCGAGTTTGCGTCGCGCTTCTCGGACTACCTCGACGGTTTCATCGCGTTTCCCGGTGCGCCGGGGCTCGGCGAACAACCGGTGCCCGACGCAGCCGCCCGTGAAGCGTTCATCGCCGAGTGCCGCGCGCGGGATTTCGACCTCGCGATCCAGCTGCACGGCAGCGGCACGACCACCAACGCGATCGTCGCGTCGCTCGGGGCCACGCGCACGGCCGGCTTCGTGCCGGCCGACGGTGGCGCGACCCGGCTCGACCACGCGCTCGCGTGGCGGGACGACGAGCCTGAAGTCACGCGTTACCTGGCGCTGATGCGCGTGCTCGGCTATGCGGAATGGGGCGACTACCTCGAATTCCCGCTCGGCGGCCTCGATTACGCGTTGTGGCACGTGCTGTGCGACGAGCATGCGCTCGATCCGGGGCGCTACGTGATCGTGCATCCCGGTGCGCGGATGGCGTCGCGGCGCTGGCCGGTCGACCGCTTCGCGCTTGCCGCACGGCAGCTCGCCGACGACGGCTGGCAGATCGTGTTGACCGGCACGCGCGCGGAACTGGCGCTGGCCGGTGCGTTCGCCGAGCATCTCGCGCGGCCCTGCGTGAACCTGTGCGGCCGCACGCCGCTCGGCGCGCTTGCCGCGCTGATCGGACGCGCACGGCTGGTGCTGTGCAACGACACGGGCGTGTCGCACGTCGCGGCGGCGCTCGGCACGCCGAGCGTGGTCGTCGCGTGCGGCAGCGACACGGGCCGCTGGGCGCCGCTCGACAGCGCGCGTCACCGCGTCCTCGCGAACTATCCGGCGTGCCGGCCGTGCATGTTCGACACCTGCCCGTATGGGCACGAATGCGCGATGGCGATCGGCGTCGGCGACGTGATCGAGCAGGCGGGCGAACTGCTGGCGGAGGAGAGGCGTCATGTCACGTAAGCGGCTGCGCGTGCTGACCTGGCACGTGCATGGCAATTACCTGTATTACCTGTCGCAGGCGCCGCACGAGTTCTTCATCGTGACGAAGCCGCACGATCCGCCTGGCTATGCGGGCCGCGTCGGGCACCTGCCATGGGGTGACAACGTGCACGAGGTGCCGGCGGAGTGCGTGCGCGACACCGCATTCGACTGCGTGCTGTACCAGCATCAGAAGCATTACGAGCACGACCGCCTGCGGCTGCTGAGCGACGACCAGCGTGCGTTGCCGACCCTGTTCGTCGAGCACGATCCGCCGCGCGGGCATCCGACCGATACGCTGCATCCGGTGCAGGATCCGAACGTGCTGCTAGTGCACGTGACGCCGTTCAACGCGCTGATGTGGGACAACGGCGTGACGCCGACGCGGGTGATCGAGCATGGCGTGCTGATGCCCGACCACGTCGCGTATCACGGGACGTTGCCGAAAGGCGTGACGGTCGTGAACAACCTGGCGCGCCGGGGGCGTCGCCTGGGCGCCGACCTGTTCGAGGCCGCGCGTCACAGCGTGCCGCTCGAACTGGTCGGGATGGGCTCGGCCGAGCTGGGCGGGATCGGCGAGGTGCCGAACCCGGCGCTGCCGCACTTCCTGTCGCACTACCGGTTCTTCTTCAATCCGATCCGCTATACGAGCCTCGGGCTCGCGGTGATCGAGGCGATGATGATCGGGATGCCGATCGTCGCGCTCGCGACGACCGAGATGGCGCTGCTCATCCGGAGCGGCCGCAACGGCATGGCCGATACGCGGCCGGCCGTGCTGATCGATGCGATGCGCATGCTGATCCGCGATCCCGATCTCGCACGCGAGTGGGGCGCCGCCGCGCGACGCGACGCGTGCGAGCGCTTCGGCATCGAGCGGTTCGTGCGCGACTGGGACGCGGCGTTGCACGACGTCGCGACGTGAGTCGCACGCGTGCCGCGCGGGCTCAGGGCGTCGGTGCGTCGGGTGGGTTCGGCACGTTCGGCACGTTCGACGTGCCGGTTCCGCGAAACGCCTCCCGTTCATGTTCGGGCAGGAGCGCGAGCCGGTTGTACAGCGTCTTCAGGCTGATGCCGAGCGCTTTTGCGGTGCGCGGCTTGTCGCCGTTGAAATGCCGCAGCGACGCGACGATGAAGCGCTGCTGCGTGTGCGCGAGCGTCGTGCCGATATGCAGCGTGATCGCATTGTGACGACATTCGTCGCGCGGCGGCGCACGGCGCGGCAACTGCAGCTCGATCTGCTCGTCGGCGAGGATGAACGCGCGCTCGAGCGTGTTGCGCAGCTCGCGCACGTTACCGGGCCACGTGTAGGCGCGCAACGCCTTCATCGCCTGGAGGGACAGCCGCTTTCTCGTGCGGTGCCGCGCATTCAGCCGCTCGACGATCTGCAGCGCGATATCGTCGACGTCGTCCTCGCGCTGCCTGAGCGCGGGCACGTGCAGCGCGACCGTCGCGATCCGGTAGAACAGGTCCTCGCGCAGCCGCCCGCTGCGCACGGCCTCGACCGGGTCGTGATGGGTGGCGGCGACGATCCGCACGTCGAGCGGGATCGATTCTTGGCCGCCGACCCGCACGATCGTGTTCGACTCGAGCGTGCGCAGCAGCTTGACCTGCAGCTCGGCCGGCATTTCGGCGATCTCGTCGAGAAACAGCGTGCCGCCGCGCGCGGCCTCGAACATGCCGACGTGCTGGGCCACGGCGCCGGTGAAACTGCCTTTCTCGTGACCGAACAGGTGCGATTCCGCAATGTCGTGAGGAATCGCGCCGCAATTGACGGGAACGAACGGCCCGCGGCGGCGTGGGCTCAGGTCGTGCAGGAGCCGCGCGACGATGTCCTTGCCCGCGCCGCTTTCGCCGACGATCAGCACGCCGACGCGTGTCGCGGCCACGCGTGACACCTTCAGCAACAGGGTCTGGATCGTACGCGAGCGGCCGAAGAGCCGCGTGCCGTCATCGACGGATTTCGACATGGTGTGATATCGAATGGGAAGATTTGACCGAATGCGTCGAGACCAGGTGAAAAAATGACGTGGCATGCGTCACCGTTTTCCTATACCGAGAATACCTTTTATACCGACGGTGAGACATTGAATCTGCAATGCGGGCCGCGCGGCCGGATAGATTTATTCGATAGGCGGGGAATGCACGACACCATTCTTCTATACTGCTAAGCGTCGTATCCCGCGCAGGAACGCTTGTCCTTCCGATCATGCACAGCAGCGCGGCGCATACCGCCACGAAACGAGGTGGAGACAGTGCGCTGCGCGTCCGTCGCGGTTCCGGCCATGCACGGGTCGGGCCGCTTCAAGAGGAGCCTCGATGCCCTACGTCCTGATCGTCGAAGACGATGCCGATACACGCACCATGCTCGCGACGCTCGCCCGCACCCAGCAGCTGTCGTGCGATACGGCCGCGACGCTCGAGGAAGCGCGCACGCTCGTGTCGACGCATCCCCCCGATCTCGTGCTGTGCGATCTCGTGCTGCCGGACGGCAACGGGATGGATCTGTTCGATGCGTTGCCGAAGCGTGCGCACTGTGAAATGGTGCTGACCACTGGCCACGCGAGCCTCGAAACCGCGATCGATGCACTGCGGCGCGGCGCGACCGACTACCTGGTGAAGCCGCTCAACATGCAGCGGCTGAACAGCATCTTCGCGCGCGTGCCGCGCACCACCGCGCTGCATGAAGAGATTGCCGAACTGCGTTCGGAACTGCAGCGCCTCGGCCGTTTCGGCCGCATGCTCGGCAGCTCGCCCGCGATGCAGGCCGTCTACGACGCGATCGGCCGGGTCGCGCGCACCGAGGCATCGGTCCTGCTGACGGGCGAATCGGGCACCGGCAAGGAGCTGGCCGCGCAGACGGTGCACGACCTGAGCCTGCGCCGCCGCGGCCCGTTCCTCGCGGTGAACTGCGGCGCGATTGCCGCGAACCTCGTCGAGAGCGAGATGTTCGGTCACGACCGCGGCAGCTTCACCGGCGCGGAGCGCCAGCACAAGGGCTTCTTCGAACGCGCGGACGGCGGCACGCTGTTTCTCGACGAGATCACCGAGATGCCGCTCGAGTCGCAGGTCAAGCTGCTGCGCGTGCTCGAGACCGGGCGCCTCACGCGGCTCGGCTCGACGCGCGAGATCGATGTCGACGTGCGCATCGTCGCGGCGACCAACCGCGACCCGGAAGCCGCGATGGCCGACGGCAAGCTGCGGCCCGACCTGTTCCACCGGATCAACGTGTTCCCGATTCCGCTGCCGTCGCTGCGCGAGCGCGGCGACGACATCCCGATGCTCGCCGATGCGTTCCTGCAGCGCTACAACGAGGAAAACGGCCGTTCATTGCGTTTCTCGCCCGCCGCGCGCGACGCGCTGAAGACCTATGCGTGGCCCGGCAACGTGCGCGAGCTGCGCAACTTCGTGCAGCGCGCGAGCATCTTCAGCGATACGGACCTGATCGATACGCTGCCGCCGCCGATCATGGACGAGTTGTCGAGCATGGTCGATTCGCATGACGATCGCGTCACCGTGCCGTTCGGCACGCCGCTCGAGGAAGTCGACCGCAAGCTGATCCTCGGCACGATCGCGCAATGCGGGGGCGTGAAGGCGCAGGCGGCCGAGGTGCTCGACGTCAGCCTGAAAACGATCTACAACCGGCTCGCGCAACTGGACGACGATGCGGGAAAACCGGATTCCTGATGGTGCCGCCGCGCTCATGCTCCGTGGCACGCATCCCGACGCGCATCGCGTTCAAGCTGGCGGCGCATGCGTTCCACGTGCGGCGGGATCGTACGGCGCTCACGCAGGATCCACGCCAGGCCCGCGAACGTGCGCGCGAGCATGCGGTCGCGCCACAGGCGCGGCAGCAGCCGCACGGTCTGCCGCAGCGCGGCCGGGGCCGGCCACCTGAGCCAGGCAGTCCATACCGCGTTGCGGGCGGTGACGCGGGCGCGCGTGCGCGCGTCGCGCTGCGGCGACGGGTCATGGTGGACCGTGAGGCGCGGCGCATAGACGAGCCATCCGCCGGCGCGATACAGGTCGAGCGCGAGCAGCGCTTCCTCGCCACCGAGAAAGTAGCGCGGATGGTAGCCGCCTGCCTGCATGAACGTGTCGCGCCGGAACGCCGTCGCGCCGGCCAGCAACCCGAGGATCGGGCGGCCGGGCAGCGTGACGGGCGCATCGAGCGGGCTTTCGGCCATCCGGCGGCAGGTCGGGTCTTCGCGCTGGTCAGGGCCGACGAGCACGCGCGCGGTGACGGACGCGACGTGCGGATACGCGTCGAGCAGGTCCGCGGCTTGCTCGATCGAACCGGGCGCCCACCATGTGTCGTCGTCGCAGAACGCGACGTGGCGCGTGCGGGCGACGGCCACGCCGAGATTGCGGCCGGCCGCGCCGAGATTGGCGGGCGCCTGCACGAGTACGACGTGCGGATAGCGGTGGCGGATCAGCGCGGCGGTGTCGGCTTGCGCCGCGTTGTCGACGACGACGATGGCGGGCCGGTCGGGCAGCGACGAGAGCCGGGCCAGCGTGTGCGCGAGCCCGGCCGGTCGTCTGAACGTCAGCACGATGGCGGTCACGCGCGGTTCGGGCGGCGGCGCAACGTGGCGCGCGGGGGTTACGCGAACGTGACGTCGCATTCGAGCCGCCAGTACGTTTCGGGTTCCTTGAGATCGGCGCGCATATGAGGATCGAACAACCCAACCTGGCTCGCATACGCGGCGACTGCGGCGGCTTTCGCGGCGATGGCTTCCGCGCGGTCGCAGGCCGGGGCGCCGGCCGGATGGGCGATCCAGCCGCGCTCGCGCCAGTCGCTCACGCGCCGGGCCATCAGCCCCGCGATCCGGCGGTACGGGACGTCCTCGTAGAAGCGCCACGCGCGCGCCGCGTCGTGCGACGCGCGTGCGCGCTCCAGCAGCGACAGCGCGGCCTGCTGCACTTGCAGATGATCGCGGTGGAACAGGCCTGCCGGCGCGAGGACGCCGAACCCGGCGTGTGCGTCGATTTCCCGCGCCACGCGCGCGGCAATCGCGGCCGATGCGGCGGGCGTGCCGTATTGATCGTCGAGAAAGTCGAGCCAGACCGGCCGCGCGTCGAGCCGTGCGAGCGCGCGTCGGTCTTCGTCGCGGCGCGCGCGCACGGCTTCGTCGGCGCGCTGGAAGCCTGCGCGGCGATCCCATGGCGGCGCAGGCGCATCGCGCGGCGGAATGCCGGCGAACACGGTGACGACGATCGAGCCGGGCGCTGCCGCAAGCAGGCGTCCGCAACTGAAGACGGCGTCGTCCAGATGGGGCGAGACGACGAGCCAGCGTGTCGGGTCATGCGTCACGAGATGATCTCCCGGGTGGTTGGCCAGCCGGGCGAGCAGGCATCGTGCCCGGCCGTCGTTTCCGGGAGAGCGCCCGGCCACTCGAGGCAGGAACGTGTCCGATGATTGAAATGACCCGACCGCGCGCCGGCAATTACGTGATGGCAGCGATGCTGGTCGCGATCGCGACCGTGTTGCAGTCGCTCGCGATCCGTTTCGGCGGCGTGAACCTGCCGTTCGTGCTGTACTACCCGTTGCTTGCGGGCGCCGCATGGGCGACGTCGTTCCTGTTCGGCGTCGTGTCGACCGTGGCCAGCGGCATACTGGTGTGGACGTTGTTCCTCTCGGATCCCGCGGCCTATACGCAGCCGCTGCCCGATCGGCTCGTGCAGCTCGGCACGTTCATGCTGGTCGGCGTGCTGGTGTGCGCGCTCGCGGCGATGCTGCGCCATACGCGGCTCACGAACGATCGTGCGCGCCGGCGCGAGGTGGCCGCGCGGCAGCGGCTCGAAGCCGTGTTGCAGGCACTGCCGCACGGCGTGATCGCGGCCGATGCGAACGGGCGGGTCACCTACCTCAACGCGGCCGCGGCCGCGCTCGTCGGCTGCAGGCCGGAAGACGCGACGGGGCGGCCCGCGCGCGACGTGCTGCGGATCGTCGACCACGCGGGCCGCCGCGTGCCGACGACCCCGCTCGAACGCGCGCTCGGCGGCGCCCATGCGACGTCCGACCGGCACTGGCTGCAGGCGGCGGAGGGCGGCGATCCGGTGCCGGTCGTCGAGGTGGCGTCGCCGCTCGGTGACGTGGACGGCCACATCGACGGCGCGGTGATGATCGTGCGTGACGCCAGCGCGGACCGCGCGCGGGTCGATGCGTCGCGTCTTCAGCAAGCGGTCGTCGACGCGTCGCCCGACGCGATCGTCGGCGTCGACGGCGATGGCCGCATCGTCAGCTGGAACCCGGCCGCGCAGCGGATTTTCGGCTATGACGAAGACGACGCACGCGGCCGTTCGCTCGAGTCCCTGGTCGCGATGCGCTGGCTGCGGCGCGGCCCGCTCGCCGAATCGTTCGACAACCTGAGCGACGCGGTCGGGCCCGTCGAGTTGCTGTGCGTCCGGCGCGACGGCCGGCGGTTTCGGGCGACCGTGTCGGCGCGCCGGTTGCGCGGCGACGCGGTCGCGACAATTGCGTTGTCGCTGACGCTGCACGAGACCGGTGCGCGGCGCCGCCATGATCTGCGCGCGAAGCGGTCGCTGCAGGGGGCGCGCGATGCGCGCGACCAGGCCGATACGTCGAACCGGTTGAAGGACGAGTTGCTGGCCACGGTGTCGCACGAACTGCGCACGCCGCTGAACGTAATCTACGGTTGGGTCGAGGTATTGCGCCATTCGGTCGACCAGGCGCTGCAGCGTCAGGCGATCGATGCGATCGACCGCAGCGCGCGCTCGCTCACGCGGATGGTCGGCGACATTCTCGACGCGTCGTCGCTCGCGACCGGCAAGCTGCGGCTCGACGCGGCGCCGGTCGACCTCGCGCGGCTGTTCTCCGACTCGGTCGGCACGTTCCAGACGGCCGCGTCGTCGGCCGGCGTCATGCTCGAATTCGCTTGCGGGTCCAGCACGTTCATCGTGTCCGGCGACGCCGAACGGTTGCGGCAGATGCTGTCGAACCTCGTGTCGAACGCGCTGAAGTTCACGCCGGGCGGCGGCAGCGTGCATGTCGGGCTGGCGCGCAACGGCACGCACGCGGTATTGACCGTGGCCGATACGGGGCAGGGGGTCGCGCCCGAGTTCGTGCCGTACGTCTTCGACATGTTCCGTCGCGCGGACGATTCGCCGGCGTCGTCGCGGCGCGGGCTCGGTCTCGGGCTGTCGATCGTGCGGCATATCGCGGAGCTGCACGGCGGCACCGTGACGGCCGAAAGCGCGGGCCGCGATCTCGGTTCGACGTTCACGGTGAGGCTGCCGGCCGGCTGGCAGCCGGCCGGCGCGATGGCGTGGGGGCTCGCGCAGGCGGGCGACCGTCACGCGCCGCTCGGGCTCGCCGCGCAGCGGATCCTGATCGTCGACGACGATGCGACGACGCGCGCGAGCCTGACCGCCGCGCTGACGACGTTCGGCGCGGCCGTCACGGTCGCGTCGTCGGGCCGCGAAGCGCTGGCGATGGCCGCCGGCCTGCAGCCCACCGTCGTGCTGTCCGATCTCGCGATGCCGGACGGCGACGGCTTCTGGCTGCTCGACGCGCTTCGGCGCGGTGCGGGCAACGGCGACGGCGACGGCAACGGCAACGGCGACACGCGGAACCTGCGCGTGCTTGCCGTCACCGCGCACGCGGGCCCGGCGGATGAGCGCCGCGCCCTCGAGGCCGGCTTCGACGGCTATCTGTGCAAGCCGGTCGACGTGCGCGAACTGGCGCACAAGATCATGCTCGTGACGAAGCGC
This sequence comes from Burkholderia sp. HI2500, assembly GCF_002223055.1. NCBI lineage: Bacteria > Pseudomonadati > Pseudomonadota > Betaproteobacteria > Burkholderiales > Burkholderiaceae > Burkholderia > Burkholderia sp. HI2500. The sequence goes on from NZ_NKFL01000007.1 coordinate 77,769, forward strand.
GACGACTGACTGACTGACGGACGGCGCGCGCCGGACGCGCCGGCATCGTCACTGCGCCGGTGCCGGGCGGCGCGGCATATCGGCCTGCGCGAGCAGGTGCGACGCGATCTGCGTGCTGCGCACGAGATCGCCCGGTTGGTGAAGCGCGGCCTGCCGATGAATGAAGTACCGCACGGTACGCGCGAGCCCGGTGGCGAGCGGCGTGGTCGCGCGCCAGTCGAGGCGCCGCTGCGCGGCATCGAGGTTCGGCCGCCGCTGGCGCGGATCGTCGGACGGCAGCGGCCGGAACTCGATCGCGACCGTCGCGCCGACGATCCGCACGACTTCGCGCGCGATGTCGAGCATCGCGATCTCGGCGTCGCTGCCGAGATTGACCGGCTCGCTCGCGTCGCCCGGCTCATTCATCAGCCGGATCAGCGCATCGACCATGTCGTCCACGTAACAGAACGAGCGCGTCTGCCTGCCGTCGCCGTAGACGGTCAGCGGCGCGTCGGCGAGCGCCTGCGTGATGAAGTTCGACACGACGCGGCCGTCGGCCGGATGCATGCGCGGGCCGTACGTGTTGAAGATGCGCGCGATCCGCACGTCGACGCCGTACTGGCGGTGATAGTCCATGAACAGCGTTTCCGCGCAGCGCTTGCCTTCGTCGTAGCAGGCGCGCAGGCCGACCGGATTCACGCGGCCGCAGTATTGCTCGTGCTGCGGGTGGACGTCGGGGTCGCCGTACACCTCGCTCGTGGACGCCTGCAGGATGCGCGCCTTCACGCGCTTCGCGAGGCCGAGCAGATTGATCGCGCCGTGCACGCTCGTCTTGGTCGTCTGGACGGGGTCGCGCTGGTAGTGGACGGGCGACGCGGGGCACGCGAGATTGTAGATCTCGTCGACCTCGACATAGAGCGGAAACGTCACGTCGTGCCGCATCAGTTCGAAGGTCGGCGCGTCGAGCAGATGCGCGATGTTGTCCTTCGCGCCCGTGTAGAAATTGTCGACGCACAGCACGTCGTGGCCGTCCGTCACGAGGCGTTCGCACAGGTGCGAGCCGAGGAAGCCGGCGCCGCCGGCGACGAGCACGCGTTTGCGATCATGGCCCTTCATCATGCGTTCTCCTTGCGATGGGCGAGCGCGCCCGATGTGATCGACACGGGCGTGCGGCGACCGGTGCCGGCTGACGCGCCGGCGCTGCGCGGCCGCGCGACGTCGCGATAGATGTCGACCAGCCGGTCGGCCACGCCTTTCCATGTATAGAAGCGATGCGCGCGCAGGTAGCCGGCGCGTCCCAGCGCCGCGCACAGCTCGGGCTGCGCGCGCAGCTCGACGAGCCGCGCGGCCAGCGCGGCGGGATCGCGCGGCGGCACGAGATAGCCGGTCTTGCCGTCTTCCACCGTCGTGCGGATGCCGCCGACGTGGCTGCCGATCACCGGCGTCGCGCAGGCCATGGCCTCGACCGGCGTGATGCCGAACGGCTCGTACCACGGGGTCGTGACGAACACGTCGGCCGCGCTGTAGTACAGATGCAGCGTGTCGCGGTCGCGCCGGCCGACGAAGGTCACGCGATTGGCGATCCCGAGGTCGTGCGCGAGCCCGGCGAGGCGGGCGAGTTCCGGGTCGCGGGCCGGGTCGGGCGTGGCCTGGCTGCCGCCGACGATATAAAGGTGGGTCGGCCGGCACGGGTCGCGCGGCATGCGGGCCAGCGCGTCGATCACCGTGTCGATGCCTTTGCGCGGCACGAGGCGGCCGAGCTGCAGCACGACGAAGGCATCCTGCGGCCAGCCGAGCTGCGCGCGCGCGTCGATGCGCGGCGTCGGCCTGAGTTCCCGCACGTCGAAGCCGCACGGCACGATCTCGATGCGCGCGGCGTCGGCGCGATAGTGCGTCGTCAGGTCGAGCGCGTCCTGCGGGCATTCGGCGATCACGCGGTCCGAACGGCGCGCGAGCGTGTCCTCGATCGCGAAGCGCGCATCGGGGAAGCCGTCGGCGTCGCCCTGGTGCAGCCGGCGCACGCGGCCGAGTGCATGGAAGGTCGTGACGAGCGGGATGCCGAGCTGCCGCTTCACGCGCAATGCCGCGTCGCCCGACATGAAGAAGTTCGCGTGCATCACGTCGACCGGGTCGGGCTCGCGCCGCATGCGCGCGACCATGCCGTCCGCGAACGCGACCATGTACGGCAGCAGCCGCTCCTTGGGCACGTCGGTCGGCGGCCCGGCCGGTACGTGGATCACGCGCATGTGCGTGCCGATCGGCACGACTTCCGGCAGGTGCGGGTTGTCGCAGCGCGTATAGACGTCGACGTCGAGGCCGCGCTCGGCCAGTTGCTTCGCGACGTTCGCGACGTAGATGTTCTGCCCGCCGGCATCGACGCCGCCGATCACCCCCAGCGGCGATGCGTGCTCACTGATCAACGCGATTCTTTGCATGGTATTGCTCCCGGTATCGGGGCCGCGTGGATGGGCCACCGTTGCCGGTGGTTCGGCAAGCGGCATACCCGGGGCATTGCCCGCGGAGCCCCCCGTCGGGATACCGAAAAAATTACAACGGGTTGGATGAAAGGGCGTCTGATCGGGCGAACCCGCGGCGGCGCCGCACCGGCACCGAGGCACGCGACTTGCGCTGTCCCGCTCACCCGCCGGCGATCCCGGCTCGACGAAAGGAGGTCACGATGAAGGCATTTCCGCTGCAAGCCCGTTCCCCGAGGGTCCGTCGTCGCAACGCGATGCGCGCCGGCATGGCGATCGCGATCGCCGCCACCACGGCGTGCGCGGTGATCGCGCCGAACGCGCTCGCCGCCGGCGACGACAGTGCCGCGTCGACGTCAGCGTCGTCGCATACGACGACCGGCACGAAAATCCGCGACGCCACGATCACGACCAAGGCGAAGGCGGAGCTGGTCGGGACGAACGGGCTGTCGTCCGGCGACATCCACGTGAAGACGCGGCGCGGCATCGTGACGCTCACCGGCAGCGTGCCCGAGGAGGCGCAGCGCGCGCAGGCCGTCAGCGTCGTGAAGCAGGTCGAAGGCGTACAGGACGTGCGCGATCAGTTGACGATCCGGGCCAAGTGACCGCGGCCGCGCCGCACAAGGAGTCCAGCCATGAACTGCATGCTCAAACCGGTCGGCGAGCAGACGATCGTGATCACCGGCGCGACGAGCGGCATCGGTCTCGTCACCGCGCGCAAGGCCGCGCGCCGCGGCGCGAAGCTGGTGCTGTTCGCGCGGAACGAAGCCGCGCTCAATACGTTGTGCGAGGAGCTGCGCCAGCATGGCGATCTCGCGGTGGCGGTCGCGGGCGACGTCGGCAATCTCGAGGATCTGCAGCGCGCGGCCGCCAAGGCCGTCGAGACCTACGGCGGCTTCGACACGTGGATCAACAACGCCGGCGTATCGATCTTCGGCCCGGCTTCCGCGGTGCCGCTCGACGACCAGCGCAAGCTGTTCGACACCAACTACTGGGGCGTCGTGCACGGCTCGCTCGTGGCGGCCGATCACTTCCGGCGCAAGGGCGATTTTCACGGCGGCGCGATCATCAACATGGGCAGCGAGGCGTCCGACGCGCCGGTGCCGTTGCAGAGCGCGTATGCGGCGTCCAAGCATGCGGTGAAGGGCTTTACCGATTCACTGCGGCTCGAGATGGAGGGCGACCACCTGCCGGTGTCCGTGACGTTGATCAAGCCGGCCGCGATCGACACGATGTTCGTGATGCACGCGAAAAACTACATGAACGTCGAGGCGAAGCTGCCGCCGCCGATCTACGACCCGGAACTGGTGGCCGACGCGATCCTGTTCGCGGCCGCGCATCCGCGCCGCACGCTGTTCGTGGGCGGCGCGGCGAAGTTCACGTCGGCGAGCGCGTATCACGCGCCGCACCTGTTCGATCGCATCGCGGCCCGGCTGTTCTGGCGCAGCCAGCGCACGGATCGACCCGCCCGCCCGCGCGACGACAACGCGCTGTACGAGCCGCGCCATGCGCTGCACGAGCGCGAAGGCATGGACGGGCCCGTGCTGCGCGGGTGCGCCTACAACACGGTGGTTCAGCGGCCGAAGGTGGCCGGGGCGGTCGCCCTTGGTGCGGCGGCGCTGGTGGTCGCCGCGCTGGCGCGGGCGCGCCGTGCGTCGACGTGATTTCGTTCATCCCCAAGGAGATTTTCATGACATCCCGACAACATACGGGCCACGAATACAGCCACTCGCGCGCGCACGAAGGCGAGCGCGTGCAGCAGGACCATGACAAGGGCGGCCATCAAGGCGGCCACGGCAAGGCGCCGAGCCCGATCGACGTGCAGAAGGCGTTGAAGGGCATGGACTATCCGGCCAGCAAGGCGGCGGTCGTCGAGTGCGCGGAACGCTCGCATGCGGACCCCGGCGTGATCGACATGCTCCGCCGCATTCCCGATCGCGAATACGGCACGCCGGCGTCGGTGTCGAAGGAACTCGGGCGGCTGATGTGAGGGCCGCCCCGTCGCGCCGCGTGCGGTGGCACGCGGCGCCACCCCCGTCACGAGGAGCACGACCATGGCGATGATCGTCGCAGGCCGCTTCACGACGTTCGACGAAGCGGAAGGTGGGGCGCGTCACCTTTACGAGCGCGCGTTCGGTTCGGACGACGTATCGATCTTCTTCCTGAATCCGGCCGGACAGCATGCGCGCTTTCCGATCGGCGGCGACGTCTATGCCGATACGGCGGCGAAGCCGGGCGGGCGCGGCGCGATGATCGGCGCGATCCGCGGGGTGGTGATCGGCATCGTCGTGGGGCTCCTCGTCTATGCGATCGGCGTGCGCTACTGGTTCGTTCCGGCCGCCGCCGCGCTGGCCGGCGCGTATCTCGGCGCCTTCGGCGGCGCGCTGGGCCGGATGCGCGGCGAGCAGGCCGAGGGTAAGGGCACGCTCGCGCAGAGCGAATCCGGCGTGATCCTCGCGGTGCGCGTGGCGCCCGACACCGTGAATACCGCGGAGGACGTGCTGCGCGCGACCGGGGCGTCGTCGATCGAGCGTGTCGAGGGCGACTGGCAGGACGGCGAGTGGCGCGACTTCGATCCGGTACGTCGCCCCGGCGAGCCCGCGTCGGACGGCCAGCCACGCTGAATTTTTTACGCCCGTTTGCAGCGTGGCACGCGCAACGACGGCGTTGCCCGGTGCGGCACGCCGCTTGCGAGCGATATGACGACACCGTTCAGGGAGGAACGCCCCCATGACTACCGCACAGACTCCGCCGCCCCAGCACCAGGATCGCCAGCCGGGCACCGAGCGCGACATGCATCCGCAGCCGCGCGACGATGCGGCCGACTACGTCGGCAGCGGCAAGCTCGCCGGCAAGGTCGCGCTCGTGACGGGCGGCGACAGCGGGATCGGCCGCGCGGTCGCGATCGGCTTCGCGAAGGAAGGGGCCGACGTCGCGATCGTCTACCTGAAGGAGTCGGCCGACGCCGCGCATACGAAGCAGCTGATCGAGCAGGCCGGCCGGCGTTGCGAGGCGATCATGTGCGACGTCGGCGACCGACGGCAGGCGTACGACGCGGTGGCGCGCACGGTCGAGCGGCTCGGGCGGCTCGACGTGCTCGTGAACAACGCGGGCGAACAGCATCCGCGCCCGGGCATCGAGGACGTGACCGAGGAACAGCTCGAACGCACGTTCCGCACGAACGTGTACGGCATGTTCTTCTGCACGCAGGCCGCGCTGCCGCACATGAAGCACGGCGGACGCATCGTCAACACCGCATCGGTGACCGCGTATCACGGCAATCCGACACTCCCCGACTACTCGGCGACCAAGGGCGCGATCGTCGCGTTCACGCGGTCGCTGTCGGCGGAGCTGGCCGAACGCGACATCCGCGTCAACGCGGTCGCGCCCGGGCCGATCTGGACGCCGCTGATTCCGTCGACGTTCACGGCCGAGCAGGTCGCGAAGTTCGGCGCGAACGTGCCGCTCAAGCGGCCGGGGCAGCCGGACGAACTGATCGGCTGCTACGTGCTGCTCGCGTCGGAAGGCGCGAGCTACATGACCGGGCAGACGCTGCACCCGAACGGCGGCTCGATCGTCGGCGGCTGACGGCCGTCTCTCGCCCCATGCAAGGAGGAAACCCATGAAACGACCCAACTGGACGATCGCGGCGTGCGCCGCGGCCGTGCTCGCCGCCGGCGGGCTCGCCCGCGCGCAGATGCCGAGCGAGCCGCCCGCATCGAATTCACATGTGCCGGGCGGCGTGATCAACCCGTCGTCGGGCGCGGGCGACGCGATGATCGCGAAAGCGCCGCAAGGCGGCGACGCGGAATTCGTCGACAAGGCCGCGATCGCCGGCAAGGCCGAGGTGCAGGCGAGCCAGCTCGCGCTGCGGCAGGCGCAGTCGCCGGACGTGCGCGCCTTCGCGCAGCGCATGGTGGCCGATCACGGCAAGGCGAATGCGCGCTTGAACGAGATCGCCGCGCGCCAGGGCATGAAGCCGCAGGTCGAGCAGATCCAGGATCCCGACGTCGAGGCGCTGCGCGGCAAGCACGGTCGCGACTTCGACGTCGCGTACGTCGCGGCGGTCGGCCCGGCTGCACACAGCAAGGCCGTCGCGCTGTTCGAAGGCGAGGCGCGCGAAGGCAAGGATCCGCAGTTGCGAGAGTTCGCGAGCACCACGCTGCCGACGCTGCGGCATCACCTGAGCATGGCGCAGGCGCTCGAACGCAAGGTGGGCGCGCAGTAACGCGCGCCCGTTCAACCCCGGGCCGCGGGTGCGGCCCGTCTTTTTGGAGAGGCAGTCATGGCCCATCGGCAACCGAAACACGAAGGCATCCGCGAATTGCTCTGCCAGGCATACGAAACCGAGCTTGGCGGCGCGAAGATCTACGAAGCCGCGCTGCAATGCGCGACCGACGAGGATCTACACAAGGAATGGGAGAAGTACCATCGCGAGACGCTGCATCACCAGGAGGTGCTGCGCAAGGTGTTCGAGACGCTCGGCATGGATCCCGACGCGCAGACGCCCGGCCGCAGCGCGGTGGCGGCCATCGGCAAGGCGCTCGTGCATACGATCGAGCAGGCGCAGAAGCAGGCCGACCCGGGGGTCGCGCAGGTCGTCGCGGCCGAGTGCGTGGTGCTCGCCGAGACCAAGGATCACCTGAACTGGGAACTGATCGGCTATGCGGCCGACCAGCTGTCGGGCGATGCCGCGAAGACGCTGAAGGACGCGCACGACGAGGTCGAGGCCGACGAGGATCATCACCTGTATCACACGCGGGGCTGGGCGCGCGAGATGTGGATCCAGTCGATGGGCTTCAAGGCGGTGCTGCCGCCGCCGGAAGAAGTGAAGAAGGTCGAATCGGCGGCGGATGCAGCGCGCGCCGAAAAGTCGCGCGGCAAGATGATGTAAGTGCGGCGGGCCGGGCTTGGCCGCGACGCGGCCGGCCCGGCCGCCGCGAAAGTGGCGCGCGCAATGAATGGACGATGCGCGGTTCAGGTCAGCAGGTCGACGACCATCGTCACGACCGACGCCGCCATCAGCGCGACCGCCAGCCAGCCGAACGTTTTCGACACGATGCCGCTGCCGGGTTGTCCGGCCGCCTCGCGCCGGTGCGTCAGCAGCATCACGAGCACGAGCATCGGTACCGCCGCGATCCCGTTGAGCACCGCGCTCCAGTACAGCGCCTTGATCGGATCGATGGGGCTCACGCAGATCACGATGCCGATGATCACGCACAGCGCCAGCACCGTATAGAACGCGGGCGCACGCCGCACCGGCTCGTTCAGCCCTTCGCGGAACCGCCACGCTTCCGCGCAGCCGTACGCGGCGCTACCCGCAAACGCGGGAATCGCGAGCAGCCCGCAGCCGACGATGCCGAACGCGAACACGAGAAACGCGGCTTCGCCGGCGATCGGCCGCAGCGCCTCGGCGGCTTGCGCGGTGGTGCCGATGTCGTGCCGGCCGCGCGCGAAGAACACCGCGGCGCCGATCACCATGATGCAGAACGACACCGCGTTCGTGACGATCATGCCCACCCACGTGTCGAACGTGACGCGCCGCTCGGTCTCGCGGCGCGTGTCGGGTGGCCCGGATGCGGTTTCCTCCACTTCGAGCGCGGCCTGCCACACGAACAGGTACGGGCTCAGCGTCGTGCCGAGCACGGCCACCGTGGTCGTCGCATACGCGTGCGTGAATTCGATCCTCGGCAGCACGATCGCATGCATCACGCCGCGCCAGTCGATCGGCACGAAGCCGAGTTCGAGGACGTAGGCGATCAGCCCGAGCGTCATCCATTTGAGCCAGCGCGCATAGCGCTCGTACGACAGCGTCACCTGCAGCGCGAGCGAGGCGATTCCGTAGACCGGGGCGTACCAGTAGCTGTGGCCGCCCGCGACGAGCGCGGTCGCGTCGCCCATCGCCGCGAGATCGGCGCCGACGTTGACGACGTTGACGATCGCGACCATCACGATCAGCGTCTTGGCGAGCCGGTCGGAGAAGTGCTCGCGGATGGCGGCGACGAGGCCCGCGCGGTTGCGGCGTCCGATGAACGCCGACGCGAGCTGCACGGCGACCATCATCGGCAGCGTGACGACGATCATCCACAGCATGTTGAAGCCGAACTGGCTGCCGGCCTGCGCGTAGACCGCGATGTTGCTCGGATCGGCATCGGACGCCCCCGCGAGCAGGCCGGGGCCGAGCCGCCGGTACCACGGTGTCGCGGTGCGCGGCGCGGCGCCCGCGGCCGGCCGCGCGTCGTCGCCCGGTGCGCTCATCGAGTGCCTCCGCGTGCGCCGGGCCGGTTGTCGCGATCGAGGTCGCGGTCGGGTTCGCCGGCCAGGCGCGATGCGGTGCGCAACGCGTCGACGAGCCTCCGGTACGCATGCTCGCGCGAATCGGCGCCGCGCGTGCGCAGCACGTACGACGGGTGATAGGTCGCGACGACGAGCAGGCCTTGCGCCGTGCGAATCGGCGCGCGCGCGGCCTCGAGCGTCGCATCGTTGTCTTGCAGCAGCGCGCGCAACGCGGTGCCGCCGAGCGCGACGACGACGCGCGGCCGTACCGCATCGAGTTCGCGTTCGAGCCAGTAGCGGCACGCGGCCACCTCGCGTTGCGCGGGCGTCTTGTGCAGCCGGCGCTTGCCGCGCGGCTCCCATTTGAAGTGCTTGACCGCGTTCGTCAGATAGCAGTGCGCGCGCTCGATCCCGGCTTCATCGAGTGCGCGGTCCAGCATGCGCCCGGCCGCGCCGACGAACGGCAATCCCTGGCGGTCTTCCTGGTCGCCCGGCTGCTCGCCGACCAGCATGATCGTCGCGTCGACGGGGCCGGCGCCGGGCACCGGCTGGGTCGCATGCTCCCACAACGCACAGCGGCGGCATGCGCCGAGTGTCGCCGGTGCGTCGTCGGCGGCGGGCGGCGGATGGCGCGTCATGTGACGACGCCCGTGCGGCCCGGGGCGCGGCAGGTCGCCCACGTCAGCGGGGCGGGACAGAAACGAAAGCGCAGCGTGACGCGCATGAAGGGCTCCGGTACGACGATTCGTCCCTGTGCAGCAACCGCCGTTCCGCATCGGCCGAGACGGGCGCGGGGTTTGCGTGGAGGCGGTGTCAACGACAGGAGAAACGCGATGCTTCCCGATCCCGGCGACGATCCGGCCGCGGACGACGTGCTGCTGTGGCGCGCCCCCGACAGCGTGCCGAGGCGCCCGCGTCGCGTGCTGATCGTCGACGACTATCGCGACGCCGCCGATGCGCTGCGCCTGCTGCTCGAGGCGCGCGGCTTCGAATGCCGTATTGCCGTCGATCCGTTCGCCGTCTGCGCGATCGCACGCGACTGGCAGCCGTTCGCGGTCGTGCTCGATATCGCGATGCCCGGCCTCGACGGGCTGCAGCTGGCGGCGCGGCTGCGCGGTGATCCGCACACCGGCGACATGTTGCTCGTCGCGTGCAGCGGGCTCGCGTCGCGACGCGACTGCGAGGCGGCGAAGCAAGCCGGGTTCGACGCGCACTGCGCGAAGCCGCTGACGCCGCACCGGCTGCTGGGCTATCTGGACGCGGCGAGCGGCCGCGCGACGCCGGACGGGGCGGTTACATGGCGCTTGTAAAAAAGCCGCCGGGGCGCCGTGGCGCAGGCATCAACCGCCGGTGCGCGTGGCGGCATGTCGGGCGGACCGGCCCGCGACGACGGCCAGCCCGCCGGCGAACGCGAGCAGCGCCGCGCTCATCGCGAAGGTCGCACGGTAGCCGTGCAGGTCGAACAGCATGCCGCCGATCGTCGCGCCGAGCCCGATCGCGAGTTGCACGACCGCCACCATCAGCCCGCCGCCGGCTTCCGCATCGTGCGGCAGCGTCCGGGCGAGCCACGTCCACCAGCCGACCGGCGCCGCGGTGCCGAGCAGCCCCCAGGCGCCGAGCAGGCAGGCGGTGGCCGCCGTGGAGCCGCCGAACACCATCAGCGCCGCCGCAATCGCGGCCATCAGTGCGGGCGTGGCCACGAGTGTCCGGTAGAGCCCGCGTTCGAGGACGCCGCCGATCAGGAACGTGCCCGCGAAACCCGCGACGCCGATCACGAGCAGGAGCAGCGACAGCGTGACGGTGCCCGCGTGCGTGACGGTTTCGAGGAACGGACGCAGGTAGGTGAACAGCGTGAACTGGCCCATGAAGAACACGCTGACCGCGGCCATGCCGAGCGCGACCGGCGGCCGGGCCAGCAGCCTGAGCGCGTTGGCCGACGCGCGGCGCGGCGCGGACTGCATCGACGGCAGGCTGACGAGCTTCCAGCCGAATGCGATCGCGGCGACCGGCACGACGCAGAAGAACGCCCAGCGCCACCCGACGATGCCGCCCAGAAAGCTGCCGAGCGGGGCCGCGACGACGGTCGCCAGCGCGTTGCCGCCATTCACGATCGCCAGCGCGCGCGGCACGTGCGGTGCCGGCACGAGGCGCATCGCGGTGGCGGCCGACATCGACCAGAAGCCGCCGATCGCCACGCCGATCAGGGCGCGGCCGGCGATGAACGCCGCGTAGTTCGGCGCGAACGCGACGAGCGTGCCGGACACGATCGTCAGCAGGGTCAGCACCAGCAGCAACGGCTTGCGATCGCGCCGGCCGGCGAGCGAGGCGATGAACAGGCTCGTGACCAGCGCGAACGCGCCCGATACGGAGATGGCCTGGCCGGCCTGGCCTTCGCTGACGTGCAGGTCGCCTGCAATCGGCGTGAGCAGGCTGACCGGCATGAACTCGGAGGCGACCAGCGCGAACGCGCCGAGCGACATCGCGAGGACGGCGCCCCATGCGGCCGCACCGTCAGGCGCCGTGCCGCGATCGGGGGTGGAGACGGATGGCATGTCGGGAACCAGATCGGAGAAGGAGTGGGTCGCGCGCTCAGTCGCAACGCGTCGTTGCGTCGTGCACGGCGAGCTGCGTGTGCGCGTCGTCGACGCGTCCGGCCTGCACCCGGGCCGCGGCGGCCTGGGCGTCGTCGACCCAGCTGCGCGGGTTCAGGCGCGCCGGATTGAAGCCGGCGGCCTCGTAGCGCAGCATGTCCTGGCGGACCTGCTCGCGCGTCAGGCCCGGTGCGGATTGCGCGAACAGCGAGCCGGACGCGACCAGCGCGGCAGTGGCGGCGACGGCAGTGAGAAAGCGGGTAGTCATGAGGTTGGGCTCCGGAATGCGGGTAGTCCGAGCGTCCGGGCGCTGCCGCGACGCATCGGGTCGATGGCTTCGCAGTCTAGTGATTCGTCGCGGATCGATTAAGTAGCGCGGCGCGCTTGGACTCATGAGCCAAACTGATGAATCGCCGCCGGCGGTGCTACGATTGGCGTCCGTCCCGACCGGAGCGTTTCGACATGGCGCGCGAAAATCTGAACGACCTGCTCGTGTTTCTCGCGGTGGCCCGCGAGCGCAGCTTCACTCGCGCGGCCACGCGGCTCGGCGTGTCGCAGTCGGCGCTGAGCCATACCATTCGCGATCTCGAGGCGCGGGTCGGCGTGCGGCTGCTCACGCGCACGACGCGCAGCGTGTCGACGACCGACGCGGGCGAAGCGCTGTTCCAGGCGGTGGCCCCGCGTATCGACGAGATCACCGCGCAACTGGCCGCGCTGTCGGATTTCCGGGACAAGCCGGCCGGCGTGGTGCGCATTACCGCCACCGAGCATCCGATCGATACGATCATCTGGCCGAAGCTCAGGCAGGTCCTGCCCGACTACCCGGATATCCGCATCGAGCTGTCGGTCGATTACGGGCTGTCGAACATCGTCGAGGAGCGCTACGACATCGGCGTGCGCTACGGCGACCAGGTGGCGAAGGACATGATCGCCGTGCGGATCAGCCCGGATGTCCGGATGGCGATGGTCGCGGCGCCTTCGTATCTCGATGGCCGCAAGCCGCCGAAAAAGCCGCAGGACCTGCTCGATCACGATTGCGTCACGTTGCGGCTCGCCACCGCGAAGGGCCTCTATGCGTGGGAGCTGAAGAAGGGCAGGAACGACGTGCTGGCGCGCGTGAACGGCCGGATCACCTGCAACACGCAGCCGCACATGGTGCAGGCGGCGCTCGACGGCTTCGGCATCGCGTTCGTCACCGAGGACATCGTGCTGGAGCATGTCCGCGACGGCCGCCTGCGGATCGTGATGCCGGACTGGTGCCCGGTCTTTCCCGGCTACCACGCGTACTATCCGAGCCGCCGCCCGGCGTCGCGAGCGTTTACCGTCGTGATCGACGCGCTGCGGCATCGCGCGTAGCGCGTGTCGCCTGTCGCGTCCGGGCCGCCCCCGCGACGGCCGGCAAGAAAAACGCCCCGCGCGGGCGGGGCGTTCGACGCGGCTGCGCCGGTCAACCGGCGCAGCGCGATGGCGCGATCAGAGACGGTCGCGTGAGCGCGGATCGTTCAGTTCCTCGGTCGGGTCGGTCAGCCCGAGTTCGTCGCCGGCGCTCCAGTACGGCGTGCTGCCATAGAACTCGTGCAGCGGTGTCGCCCATTGCGGATCGGCCATCGCCGGCCAGTGGTCCTTGTCGAACCCCGGTGCGTTGCGGATCCGCTCGGACGACACCGACAGCAGGAAGCATTTGCGCTCGGTGTCGAGCGTGAGCGCGCTCCACGGGATCGCGTGCAGCTTGTCGCCGATGCCGAGGATGCCGCCGCTCGACAGTACCGCGTAGGCGACGCGGCCGGAGCGCACGTCGAGCATGATGTCCTTGATCTTGCCGACATCGTCGCCGTCGGTCGTATAGACCTTGTCGCCTTCCAGCGTATCGGCCGCCATTACGTCGGGGCCAGGGCCGGCCGCCGTCGCGGCACCCTTGCCGATGATGCGGGTTTGACCTTGATCGGAAGTCTGCATGGTTTCCTCCAGGCTGCATGGGGCGCGACGGTGCCCGGGGCGGGCCCTGCGGGTCGCGCGGGGTGGTCGGGACGGGGCGGGAATCGCTCCGTCACGTCTGCTTCGGTTGCGACACGCCTTCGAGCGTGTTCGCGAGATCGTCCCGCTCGGGGCCGGCCATGCGGGTCGCGATGTCCGCGAGCGACAGCATGCCGACCAGCCGCTTGTCGTGATCGACGACCGGCAGGCGGCGCAGTTGTGCGTCCGCCATGTAGTGCTGGATCTCGTCCAGCGAATCGTCGTCGAAACACCATTCGATCGGGCCTGATGCGACTTCGTGAATGCGCGTCTCCGGCGGCTTGCCGGCCGAAATCGCGCGCACCGCGAGATCCCGGTCCGTCACCATCCCGATCAGCCGGTTGTTGTCGCACACGGGCAGCGCGCCGACGTCGTAGCGCTCCATCAGTTGCGCGGCATGACGGATCGAGTCGGTCGGTGCGATGTGCACGACGTCCTGCGACATGATTTCGTTGACGCGATGCATGAAATTCTCCTCACGGGTTCGGTAGTGCAATGGGTCGAAATGGGCGCGACAGAATCAGCAACCCACGTGCCGTGCGCGCTCATGCGTCGCCGCGTTCGCGCTTGTCCTGGCACGGCCCCTCGTCGTGCGTGCCGGGCGGCGTATCCGGCTCGATGCGCGTGACGCCGCCGGTCGCGGGCGGGTCGCTCGCGGGAAACGTGTCCTCGAGCTGCTTGTCGATATGGCGTTCCGAATGGCGCGTGCGCGCGCGGTCGCGGTGCTTGAGCGGCGGCGACGGATCGGGTTGCCGTTCGTGTGCCGGCGCGTCGTGGCCGGTCCGGGTCGAATCCTTCATCGCAAGCCTCCATGTCGATGCCGATGGCATGTCCCATCCGCAACGGCCATGCCCGGTAGGCGCCGAGATGCGCCGGACGCACGCGGCACGCGACTTGCCGCGATGGCGATGACGATGATGACGCAGGCGCGTGGCGCAACCGGTGCCGGCCGCGCGCATATCGAGCGGGAGGCGCGATGACGATTCCGAAGCGACGACCGGGCGTGCGCTACGAGGTCAACGTATGCGGCGGCGGATTCGATGCGTTGAAGAGCCATTTCAACGAATGGAAGCATGAACCGCTGATCTACCGGCCCGAGCGCCGGATGTTCGAAGGCAAGGCCGACGTGAGGCCGCTCGGCGGCGAGACGTTCGGCTCGACCGAGCCCGCGCGGTTCGCGCTGCAGCGCGCGTGCGAGCCGTCCGATGCGTATGCGCTCGCCGCGCAGGTGCGCGATGAAGGCCGCGAGCTGTGGCTCGTGATGGCTGCTTTCGACGCGTAGCCGCGCCGTTGCAAGATTTGCAGCGGACGGTGTAGCGAAGGCACGGCAGGCCGTTCGCGGCACCTGCGTGCGCGTCGCGGCGGACACGCGGGTGACGGGAACGACGGCATGGGGCTTGCGCACCCTGGGCAGGCGAAGGTCGCGCCCGCTGTCGACCCGCCGACCCCGCAATGAAGGAGTGCCGATGACACCTGACCCAGCGCAGTGGTTGCAGCGGCCCGAACCGCCGCTATCCGACATCGGGCCGGATCCGGAACCGCCCGATCCCGACGACGTGCCCCCTGACATGCCGGAGCCGTACCGGCAACCCGAGGGCGACCCACCGGGGTATGCCCCGCCCGAGCGCGAGCCGCCCGTGCATACGCCGCCGATGGGCGCGGTATCGCGAACGCGCCACGAGGCATCGCCATGAGCATCCGCGTGAAACCCGGCGTGTTGCGCGACATCGCCGAAACGCTCGGCCGCCATTTCGAGGCGCGCGCGATGCCGTTCCATATCGAGGAAAAGCCGCTCGGCGCGCTGCATATCGGCTTTCGCGTCGACGGTCATCCGGCGTCGCTGACCGTGGCGTTCGACGCCGACGCGTTCGCCGCGCTCGAGCAGGCCGGCATCGACTCGCAGCGCCGCGCGCTCACGCGCGTGGCGGTGGAATTCGACGCGATGATGGCGCGTCGCGCCCCGACCGCGTACGCCGGCGATTTCCATTTCAACCGGCTATGAGATGCCGGTCACAGGGAGGATTTCGATGAACCCGATCCAGAAGACGATGCGCATGGGCATCCTTGCGTGCGCCGCCGCGTGCGCGCTGGGCGCATGCATGCAATCGGCGAACGGCCCCTACGGCGCCCGCGGGGCGCCACCCGACAGCCGTGGCGCACAGTCGACCACGACGATGCCCGACGCGAATACACGTGGCGATGCGCGCCCGGCGCCGGGCACCCTGATGCCGCAGGGCGCGGCCGGCGGCGAGGCGGCCGACGGGCCGTCGACCGGCGCGAACGGTGCGAACGGTGCGCAGGGCGACCGGCCGCTGCCGGGCACGCCGCCGCTGATGCAGTACTGACCCGGCGCCCGTACCTCGCCCACGGCATGCGCGCGGGATCGCGTGCGCCGTGCAGCGCGCCGTCCGATGCGGCGCACGGCATGCCGCCCCGCGATGCGGCCGGAGGAAACCGATGGCGAATCCGCGCGAACACCTGGAAGACTGGCTGCGCGATGCGTATGCGATGGAGCGGCAGGCGGAGATGCTGCTCGCCGCGCAACTGAAACGGCTCGATCACTATCCGCAACTGCAGGATCGCTTGCGCCGGCATCTCGACGACACGATCGGCCAGCAGGCGCTCGTCGAGGCGTGCCTGATGCGGCTCGGCACGACGCCGTCCGCGATCAAGGACCTGGCCGCGCGCATTGCCGCGTATGGCCGGATCGCGACCGGCATGCTGGCCGTCGACGAAGTGGTGAAGGGAGCGCTGGCCGGTTATGCGTTCGCGCACGTCGAGATCGCCGCGTATACGGCGCTCGCCGCGGCCGCGCAGGCAGCCGGCGAAGCGGAGATCCACGCATGTTGCGAACGGATCCTGCAACAGGAGCGCAGCCTGGCCGCGTGGCTGCTGCGCCACCTGCCGGCACTGACGACTGCCTTTCTCGATCGTTCGGCCGTCGATCGCATCGATGCGAAGCGATGACGGCCGACGATCCGGCAGGCTTCCCGGCTTACGGAATGCGTGTCCAAAACTTGCCGTCGGCTTGTAAATAATCCGCTCCCGCTCGCGGCGACATGCAGGGCGAACCCGCCACGGACGCGCTTCGACGAGCTGGCACGCTCAATGCATGAGGCATGCAGACGGTCAACCGTGAATCGACCCGCCGGGCCGCTTTCGAGGCGGGCTTCGCCGGGGCCACGCGGCCGAGGCATCGTTCTTGCGCGTGGCACCGTGGCGAAGGATCGCCAGGCGATGACGCTCTTCGCGAGCCGGCCCGCGGTGCGGCGACGCGGCGTGACGGCCGGGCGATTCGACCGCACTCGACCACGTTCAACCGCGTGCGTGCCACCGCCTGCCGCGATGCGCGCACCCACGAGAGGAGCACGACCATGCCAGCCAAATCGCAGGCCCAGCAACGCGCCGCCGGGGCCGCCCTGTCGGCCAAGCGCGGCGAGACGAAAATGAAGGACCTCAAACCGCCTTCGAAGTCGATGGCCAAGTCGATGAGCGAAAAAGAGCTCGAGAAAATGGCTTCCACGCCGGCCCACGGCAAACCGAAACACAAGCACGACGCCTGATCGACGCCGATACGTACCGGTGACCGCTGTCATCCAGGAGGGTTCCATGCTTCGATACGCCATCATCTTCTTCATCATCGCGATCATCGCGGCCGTGTTCGGTTTCGGCGGCATCGCAGCCGGCGCGGCGGAGATCGCGAAGATCCTGTTCTACATCTTCGTGGTGATCTTCCTGGTCACGCTGCTGCTGGGCGTCGTCCGACGATGAGCGTCACGCCCGACCGGTCGCAGCGCATCGCGGAACTCGAGCATGCGCTCGCGAACGGTTTCCCGTCGGAATCGACCGTCGTCGTGCATGCGGACGACGCGTCCGGGCGGCTGACCATCCAGGTGTCGTGGGTGCGCGTGCCGGCCGACGCAAGCGCGCGCGACTGGCGTTGCGCGGTCGACCTGCGGTTCGACCCGGACGTGATCACCCGCTATGCGTCGCTCGACGCGGCCGAACGGCTGCGCGTGCGCACCCGTCTGTGCGACCACGCGCGGCGCGCGGTGGACGCACGCAAGCCGCGCGTCGACGATGCGGCGATCGAGTGCAACGTCGCGCTCGACGTGACGCGTGCCGAACTCGACGCAGCATTGCGCGCACCCTGAAACCCCCGCCGGCCGGCGGGGCGGTCGCGCCCGGCCGTGCCGGTTTTCCTGCCGTCCGCCCGTGCGCGCCGCAGCCAAGCGGCGCGCGCGCGGCGGATACCCTTCCGAACGCCACGAGGACCCGATCGATGACCCATTCCCCCTCATCCGGCAAGACGCCGCCCGCCCAGCCGCAGGACAGCGCGAAATCGCGCCAGCTCGACGAGCACCGCTCGCGGCCCGACCACGAGGCGCTGCGCACCAACCAGGGCGTGCGGATCGCCGACAACCAGAACACGTTGCGCGGCGGCCCGCGCGGCCCGTCGCTGCTCGAAGACTTCATCATGCGCGAGAAGATCACGCATTTCGATCACGAGCGCATTCCGGAGCGCGTGGTGCATGCGCGCGGCTCGGCCGCGCACGGCGTGTTCCGCGTGTACGAGCCGATGGCCGACTACACGAAGGCCGCGTTCCTGCAGGACCCGGCCGCCGAAACGCCGGTGTACGTGCGTTTCTCGACGGTGCAGGGGCCGCGCGGCTCGGCGGACACCGTGCGCGACGTGCGGGGCTTCGCGGTGAAGTTTTATACCGAAGAGGGCAACTACGACCTCGTCGGCAACAACATGCCGGTGTTCTTCATCCAGGATGCGATCAAGTTTCCCGACTTCGTGCATGCGGTGAAGCCCGAGGCGCCGAACGAGATGCCGACCGGCGCGTCCGCGCACGACACGTTCTGGGATTTCGTGTCGCTGGTGCCGGAAACCACCCACATGGTGCTGTGGCTGATGTCCGACCGCGCGCTGCCCGCGAGCTTTCGCGCGATGGACGGTTTCGGCGTGCACACGTTCCGCTTCGTGAACGCGGCCGGCGCAGAGCGTTTCGTGAAGTTCCACTGGCGGCCCGTGAGCGGCGCGTATTCGCTGCTGTGGGACGAGGCGCAGCGGATCGCCGGCCATGACCCGGACTTCAACCGGCGCGACTTGTGGATGGCGATCGAGCGCGGCGACTATCCGGAATTCGAACTCTGCGTGCAGATGATCGATCCGGCCGATGCCGGCAAGTTCGACTTCGACCTGCTCGACCCGACCAAGCTGGTGCCGGAAGAGTTGGTGCCGGTGCGGCCCATCGGCCGGATGACGTTGAACCGCAATCCCGACAACTTCTTCGCGGAGACCGAGCAGGTCGCGTTTCATCCGGGGCACGTGGTGCCCGGCATCGACTTCACGAACGATCCGCTGCTACAGGGGCGCCTGTTCTCGTACACCGATACGCAATTGAGCCGGCTCGGCGGCCCGAACTTCCACGAGATCCCGATCAACCGGCCGGTGTGCCCGTTCGCGAACAACCAGCGCGATGCGATGCACCGGCAGACGATCAACGTCGGGCAGGCGTCGTACGAACCGAATTCGACGAGCGGCGGCTGGCCGCGCGAGACGCCGCCCGCGCCGGCCGGCGGCGGCTTCGAGACCGTGCACGAGCCGCTCGACGGCGACAAGGTGCGCGTGCGCAGCGAGACGTTCGCCGATCATTTCTCGCAGGCCGCGCTGTTCTACCAGAGCATGACCGAGATCGAGCAGCGGCATATCCGCGACGCCTACTGCTTCGAGCTCGGCAAGGTGACGCAGCCGCATATTCGCGAGCGGGTGGTCAACGACATCATCGCCCGCTTCGACGCGGGGCTGGCCGCGCAGGTGGCCGAACGGCTCGGGCTGCCCGCGCCGCACGGCGGCGCGACGCCGGCAGTCGCGCAGCGTTCGCCGGCGCTGAGCCTGATCGGCCGCGCGAAGCCCGGCATCCGGTCGCGCAAGATCGCGCTGATCGCGACCGCCGGCACGAGCCAGGCGCTCGTCCAGCAGGTGCGCGATGCGCTGCTGGCCGCGCATGCGGTGCCGACGATCGTCGCGCCGACGCTGGCGCCGATCGGCAGCATCGTGCCGCAGGCGACGCTGGCCGGCATGCCGTCGGTGATGTTCGACGCGGTGTTCGTGTGCGGCGGCGACGGCGACGGCCGCGACCTCGCGCACAGCGCCGACGCGCGGCATTTCGTGCGCGAAGCGTTCAAGCACCTGAAGCCGATCGCGGCCGTCGGGTCGGGGCGGCAATTGCTGAGCGCCGCGCACCTGCCGGACCCGGCCGAAGGCGTGTGCGTCGGGCAGGCCGTCGATCTCGACGCAGTCCTGAACGACCTGTCCGACCACCTCGGCCGCCATCGCGTCTGGGCACGCGAGCAGCAGGCCGCCGAGTTGCCGGCCTAGCGCCACGCGATCATGGACGTCGTCGTCGGGCTGTTCGGACAGGGCCGGATGCTCGACCCCGGGCAGATGGTGCTGCGGGCGATCGTCGTGTTCGCGATCGCGCTGGTGCTGATCCGCATCGCCGGGCGGCGCGCGTTCGGCCAGCGTTCGCCGTTCGACTACGTGGTCGGCATCCTGCTCGGCGCGATCCTGAGCCGCGCGGTGGTCGGTGCGTCGCCGTTCGTCGCGACGGTGGCCGCGTCGCTCGCGATCGCGCTGCTGCATCGCGTGATCGGCTGGGCCTGCGTACGCTCGCGCCGGCTCGAGCGGCTGTTGGTCGGCGCAGAGCGCGAGGTGTATCGCAACGGCCGCTTCGACGACGCGCAGATGCGCGCGGCGCTGATCACGCCGACGGACGTCCATGAGAGCGTGCGTCAGGCGCTCGGCGCGGACGACCTGTCGGACGTCGACGCGGCGATCCTGGAGCGCAACGGCCACGTCAGCATCGTGCGGCGCAGCCGTTGCCGAAGGCCCTGACGGCTGCGCGCGGCGACGGACGCCGCAAGGAGGACATCGATGACACGCATGATCTGGAAAGGCGCGATCAGCTTCGGGCTCGTTCACGTGCCCGTGCAGCTGTTCCCGGCCACGCGCACCGTGAAGCCGTCGTTCCGGCTGCTCGACAAGCGCTCGATGGACCCGGTCGGCTATCGGCAGGTCAACAAGCGCACCGGCAAGGAAGTCACGCGCGAGGACATCGTGCGCGGCTACGAGTACGAGAAGGAGCGCTATGTCGTGCTGACCGACGACGAGATCCGCGCGGCGAACCCCGAGTCGACGCAGACCGTCGACATCGTCACGTTCGTCGACGAGGATGCCGTGTCGTTCCTGTATCTCGACACACCGTACTACCTCGTGCCCGACCGCAAGGGCGAGAAGGTCTATGCGCTGCTGCGCGACGCGCTGAAGGACAGCGGCAAGATCGGCATCGCGCACGTCGTGATGCGCGACCGCCAGCATCTCGGCGCGCTGATTCCGGTCGGGCCGCTGCTCGCGCTCGATACGCTGCGCTGGCAGGAGGAACTGCGGCCGCTGGACGAACTGTCGGTGCCGGCCGACGACGCGAAGCGCGCGGGCGTCAGTGCGCGCGAACTCGCGATGGCGAAGAAGCTGATCGACGACATGTCGGGCTCCTGGACGCCCGACGAGTATCACGACACGTTCCGCGACGACATCCTCGAGCTGGTCGAGCGCAAGGTGCGCGCGGGCCGCATCGAGGAAATCGAGGACCGGCCCGCGCAGACGGCGCGCACGGCGACCAACGTGGTCGATCTCACCGAGCTGCTCAAGCGCAGCCTGAAGGGCGGCGGTGGTGCGCGTGCCGCGCGCGCGGACGACGACGAGGAGGCCCGTGCGCCTTCGCCTTCGCCATCGACGGGCGCGCGGCGCAAGCCGGCGGCGAAAACGTCCGCGAAAGGCACGGCGAAGGCACCGGCGAAGCGCGCGGCCGCGAAGCACGGCGCGACCGGCACGCACGCGGCGAAGAAGGCCGCCGTGCGCCGCAAGCACGCCGCGTGACGGCGCGGGAAGGAGGGTGACGCGATGGCCGGCAAGCTCGAACCCTATCGCAGCAAGCGCCGCTTCGATGCGACGCCGGAACCCGAGGGAGCGCACGGGCGGCGGCGAGCGCACGCGGATGCTGACGCTCAGAAGGCGCAAAAGGCGCATCATGCGCGACCCGCCGCGCGCAGCGCCCGGCCGCTGCGCTTCGTGATCCAGGAACATCACGCACGGCGGCTGCACTACGATTTCCGTCTCGAACTCGACGGCACGCTCAAGTCATGGGCGGTGCCGAAAGGGCCGAGCATCGACCCGTCGGTGAAGCGGCTGGCCGTGCACGTCGAGGATCATCCGCTCGAATATGCGTCGTTCGAAGGCGAGATCCCGGCCGGCCACTACGGCGCGGGCTCGGTCACCGTGTGGGACGAGGGCACCTGGACGCCCGACGGCGGCATTGCCCGGGCGCGCGACGGCTACCGCGCGGGCAAGCTGACGTTCCGGCTCGACGGCACGAAGCTGCACGGCGGCTGGGCGCTGGTGCGCAGCGGGCGGCAGCAGGGGCGCCAGGAGCAATGGCTGCTGATCAAGGAACGCGACGACGACGCGCGCGATGCGGCCAGCTTCGATGTCGTCGCGCAGCAGCCGGGCAGCGTGCATGTCGGCCGGACAAAGGCGGCGCGCAAGGCGCCTGCCCGCCCGCCGCATGACGGCGGGGCGCGCACGACGGCGATCGATCCGTCGCAGGTGGAAGGCGCGGTGCGCGCGGCATTGCCCGAGCGCGTGACGCCGCAACTCGCGACGCTTGTCGATGCCCCACCTGCTCACCATGATTGGCGCTACGAAGTGAAATTCGACGGATACCGGATCCTGGCCCGGATCGCGGGCGGCGGTGCGCGCCGGCACGTCACGCTGATGACGCGCGAAGGTCGCGACTGGACCGCGAAGCTGCGCATGCAGCGCGACGCGCTCGCGGCGCTCGAGGTCGGCAACGCGTGGCTCGACGGCGAGGCCGTCGTCCTGGGCGAGCACGGGCTGCCCGATTTCCAGGCGCTGCAGAACGCGCTCGGCGCGGGCCGTTCGGACGCGGTGACGCTGTTCGTGTTCGACCTGCCCTTCGTCGACGGATACGACCTGCGCGATGCGCCGCTCGCCGCGCGGCGCGCGCTGCTCGAACCGTTGCTCGCCGGCAGCGATCCCGCGCGGCTGCGCTACTCGCCCGATCTCGGCGACGACGTCGCGTCGCTGATCGCGAGCGCGTGCGACACGGGGCTCGAAGGATTGATCGGCAAGCGCGCGGATTCACGCTATCGCGGTGGCCGCTCGTCCGCGTGGATCAAGCTGAAATGCCGGCGGCGGCAGGAGTTCGTGATCGGCGGCTATACCGAGCCGTCGGGCAGCCGGCACGGCTTCGGCGCGTTGCTGCTCGGCGTGTACGAACCGGCCGCGGGCGGCAAGCGGCCACGCGGCAAACCGCCGTTGCGCTATGTCGGCCGGGTCGGCACCGGGTTCGATACGCGTCTGCTCGACCGGCTCGCGGCGACGCTGCGCCAGCACGAACGCGGCACGACGCCGTTCGACCCGCCGCCGCGCGAACGGTCCCGCACGCGCGTCCACTGGGTCGAGCCGACGCTCGTCGCCGAATGCGAATTCGCGGAATGGACGAGCGACGGCATCGTGCGGCAGGCGGCGTTCATCGCGCTGCGCGAAGACAAGCCGGCGCGGCAGATCGTCCGCGAAGTGCCGCGGCCAACCGAAACGGAGGCGACGATGAACGAAACCCGCGCGGCGCATGGCGCATCCTCGCATGCCCCGCCTACCGATACGGCGCACGGCCGCAAGCATGGCGCGCGCGCGTCCGCGTCTGCCGGCGACACGCAGCGCGCGGCCGCCGCCGATCGCGTCGGCCGCGTGCGCATCACGCATCCCGAGCGGGTGCTCGATCCGCAAAGCGGCACGCGCAAGATCGACCTCGCGCACTACTGGCAATGGGTCGCGCCGTGGCTGCTGCCGGACCTGAAGGGCCGGCCCGTGTCGCTCGTGCGCGCACCGGGCGACATCGCCGGCGAACTGTTCTTCCAGAAGCATGCCGAGCGCCGCGAGATCCCGTTCGTCACGCAGCACGAAGGGCTCGATCCCGGCCACGGGCCGCTGCTGTCGATCGACAGCGTCGACGCGCTGCTCGGCGCCGCGCAGATGGGCACGGTCGAGCTGCACACGTGGAATGCGCACGCGTCGAACATCGAGCGGCCGGACCGCATCGTGTTCGACCTCGATCCCGATCCGGCGCTGCCGTGGCGCGCGATGATCGACGCCGCGCAGCTCGTGCGCGGGCTGCTCGATGAGCTGGGCCTCGCGTCGTTCTGCAAGACGAGCGGCGGCAAGGGGCTGCACGTCGTCGTGCCGCTCACGCGGCATGCGGGCTGGGACGACGTGAAGGATTTCTCGCGCGCGGTGGCGCAGCACGTCGCGGGCGCGCTGCCCGACCGTTTCACGGCGACGATGGGGCCGCGCCACCGGCGCGGCAAGATCTTCGTCGACTACCTGCGCAACGGCCGCGGCGCGAGCACGATCGCCGCGTATTCGGTGCGCGCGCGGCCCGGCATGGGCGTATCGGTGCCGCTCGACTGGGACGAGGTGCCCGACACGACGGGCGGTGCGCAATGGACGATCGACACGCTGCGTGAACGCCTCGATGCGTTGAAACGCGATCCGTGGGAAGGCTATGCGCACGCGCGGCAGCGCATCACCGCGTCGATGCGTGCGCGGCTGGGCGCTGAAACGTGAATGCGTCAACGCCGACGCTGCGGATGGGGGTGCCCGTTTTTCGGCGGCGATGTCGACATGAAAGCCAGCACGCGTGCTGACCGCGGCATGGGCCTTGCTGAAAGGAAGGGGCAGGAATTTCCATCACGTGGTCTCTATCAGGGAGAAAACTTCATGAAATCGGTATCCGAATCGAAGTGTGTCGCGCCGCGCGTGCTGGCGTGCGCGGCTGTCGCGATCATCGCGGCCGCGCCGGCCGCATGGGCGCAGAACTCGCAGCGCCCGGACGAGGGCACCGGCGCGCCGAATCCGTCGATGGACATGTCGACGCCGGGCACCAACGGCAATACGGCCGCGCCGCCTCCGCCTGCACCCGTGCAGCGGCAGGGTGCGACACAAGGCTCGCGTTCGCACAGCGGATCGGCCGGCCATGTGAAGCCGGGCGGCCCCAATGGCGCGGGGGCGGGCGGCAGCGGCACCGGCAACGGCAACGGCAGCTCGCCCGGGTCGACGGGCACGGGCGGCGGCGGTGCCGGCGGGGCGGGCAGCGCGGGTTCCAGCGGCTATTGACGGCGCCGTGCCGACGAAGGCGGCGAGGTTTCCCGCGACGGGCACGCCGCCATGACACAGGAGGGCATCATGCAATCCAATTCCCGGAACCGGCGGGAGAACGACGAGATCGATGACTTCGACGAGATCGACGGCGACGCGACCGAAGCGGACGATCTCGATACGACGGTCCATGTCGACGTGGCCACAGGCAGGATCAAGTTCCACTCGACCTGGGCGCTGACGGCCGATGCGCCGCCCGAATACGCGCGGCATGCGGTCGAACTGGCGCTCGACAGCGACACGATGGAGCGGTATGCGGCGCTCGACGACGGCACGCGGATGCGCGTGCATGCGATTTTGCATGACACGGTGCAGGCGATGCTCGACCGTGTGCCCGATACCGATGAGAGCCTGACGCTCACGATCGAAGTGACCGACGCGATGCTGGACGCGGCGAGTCACCTGCAGTAGCGGGGTGCGCGACGGCGTCTCACGGTTCGCAGGCGGCGGTCGCGCCCGGACGGCATCGGCCCTTGCAAGCGGGAAATCCGCGTGCCGGGCGCGCATCCTCGATGCCCTGCGCCGTCTCGATCGCCCTCGGATCCTTGTCGAACGCGATCAGCCGCCCGCGCGGCGCGAAACCGTTCCCTGACGGTGGGCGCGTCCCGTGGGCGGAAACGGCACGCCGCTTGCTGCGAAACCGGCGCGGCACGACGTGTGCCGCGTCACTGACGGAGGGCTTCATGAGCGGAAGGCTGGTTCATTGCAAGGTGGCGATCCTCGCGGTCGACGGCTTCGAGGAAGCCGAACTCGTCGAACCGCAGCGCGCGCTCGCGGCGGAAGGCGCGCAGGTCGACGTGATTTCGGAGAAGGGTGGCGAGATCCAGGGCTTCAGGCACGTCGACAAAGGCGCGCGCGTGAAGGTCGACCGCACGTTCGACGAGGCGCGCGAGGGCGATTACGACGCGGTCGTGCTGCCCGGCGGCGTCGTGAACGGCGACGCGATCCGGATGGTGCCGGCCGCGCGCGAGTTCGTGACGGCGGCCGTCGGCGCCGGCAAGCCGGTCGCGGCGATCTGCCATGGGGGCTGGCTGCTCGTGTCTTCCGGCCTCGTGGAAGGCCGCACGATGACGAGCTGGCCGAGCCTTCAGGACGATATCCGTCATGCGGGCGGCAAGTGGGTCGACCAGGAGGTCGTCCGTGACGGCCCGTTCATCACGAGCCGCAAGCCGGACGACCTGCCGGCCTTCAACGGCGCGCTGATCGATTCCCTGGCGCCACGGGCGGCGTGAACCCGTGGCGGGCGCGCCATGCGTCGTGTCACGCTGATCGACGATCCACCGACGTTCCGCGGCATTACAAACCGTTGAAAACATTGCACCGCTAGCCGGCGTGCGTCGAGCCTGCAAGCCCGACGCACGTGCGACTCACCGTGCGATCGCGACCGGTGAATTGACGTTCACGACGGCAGCGTCGTGGTCGAACGGCGGCGCGTACACGAACCGGTCGATCACACCGGCTTCGAACAGCAGGCAGCAGGTCGAGCCGCCGAACTGGAAATAACCGATCTCGTCGCCCTTGTCGACGCGCTGGCCCGGCACGACGTCGATCACGCAGGACGACACGTCGCCCATGCCGACGAACACCGCAGCAACGGTGCCGATGCCGGGATCGTCGCAGGCGATCGCGACCACGGCGCGCGTCGCGACCGCCGTCGTGTACCCCTGGGAGTCGTTCAGCCCGGCCGGGTCGGGGCCTTCCGCCTCGACGATCGAGTAGTAGGTGCCGTGAACCCGGTACGCATGCGTGACGACCCCGCGCACCGGCGCGTGCCAGCGGTGGTAGTTGTACGCGCTGAGATAGGCCTGGTACAGGTCGCCGCCGACGAAGCGCTCGGCGAGCGACAGCCGGGCCGGCGTGAAGATGTCGCGCAGCGAATACGGTTGCGCCTTGATCCAGAACCGGTCGCGCAGCTTCACGTTCGATTCGACGTGGTACGGCGCGGCCTCGCACGCGCTGACGATCACGTGCGGATCGTCGGGCGCCGCGATCGGGCGCGCGCCGTCACGAAAGCGCCGCGTGAAGAAGTCGTTCCACGACGTGAAGCCGCCGTGCGGCTGGTCGTCGCGATACTGGAACTGCGATAGCCCGATGCGCTCGCGCGCCGCGTCGCAGAACCAGCCGTCGGGCGCCGACGTGTCGAGATGCGCGCGCGAATGCGGGCCGCCAAGGAAGCCGCACCATACGTTCAGCACGTTCTGCAGATGCGCGTTGACGGCGGCGTCGCGAAACAGCGCATGGCCCGACGGCATGCACATCGGCCAGTCGAGAAAGGCATTGATCGGGCACACGATCAGGCTCGCGTCGCTGAACGGCGGCGTGTAGGTCATCAGGTGATCCAGGACGGTCATCAACTCGTCGATCGACGTATAGCCGAGCCGGCGGCCCGATTCGACCGCTTCATCGATCGCGCGGACCAGCGTCATGCGCAGCACTGCATGATCGTCGAACAGCCGCGCGAGTTCCTGCACGGCCGGCGTACGCAGCCGGTCGCCGGCATGCGCGCGGGCTGCGGCCGCGATTTTTTCGCGGAACGCGGCCATGTGCGCTTCTTCGCGGGCCATCCATTCGCCGAGCCGATGGCGCTCGGGTGGCGGCGGGTTGAGGTCGGTCGGCATCGTTGTCTCCGGGGCGATGATCAGGAACCGATGCAAGGAGCAATCCGCCTGCCTGGAAGGGGCACCGATCTTGCGGATCGGCTTGCTGGTTCATTCGTATCGGAGAAGATCATGAGCGTGGCTTCAACTGGACGGCCGAAGACGAAAACGAAGACGAAGACCGAATCGACGGGCGACGGGCGCGGTGGCGCGCAGCACACCGTGGCGCCCACGCGCACGCGCCACGCAAGCGCGACGTCGCGTGGCACGCGGGCGGCCCGGAAGCAGCAAACGACGCGCGGGACGGTGATCGCGGGCAGCGGCGGCGAGACGGGCCAGCCGTTGTGGGAGGACGACGGCGGGGCGTTGCCGCCGGAAGAGTGGTCGTGAAGTTCAAGTGCGGCCCGTCCGCGCGATGTGACGGCACGGACGTGCGCAACGGCACATGAGGTGCAAACGGGTTCGTCATCGGCACACGGCACACGGCACACGTGCGCGTCATGACGCGTCCTCCGTTCCGGCGAGTTTGCCGGTTCACATGCGCGCGCCCTGCGTTGTCGAAACCGTTCACCGTGAATCGAACGTGCGCAGCGTGGCGACCCCTTTCGTGTCACCCGGCAGCCGCATCCGCGCGACGAGCGGGTAGTGATCCGACGCATGCCGCGCGCGGGCGCTGCGGTGCACGACCACGTCGACCAGCCATTCGCCCGGATGAATCCAGATCCGGTCCAGCGAGAACACCGGGTAGACGGTCGGGAACGTGCGCGGCGCCGGCGCGCGCCGGAACCGCGTGACGAGCGCCTGCAGCGCCCGGCCGCGCACGAACCATTCGTTGATGTCGCCGAGCAGGATCACCGGCATCGCCCCCGTGTCGAAGGCTGCGAGCAGCCGCTGCACCTGCGCGCTGCGCTCGCTCGCCGACAGCCCGAGGTGGGTCGCGACCACGCGCAGCGTGAGCGCGCCGCAATCGATGTCGGCGTCGAGCGCGCCGCGCGGTTCGTGCGAGTGAAACGACAGGTCGAGCGTGCGTGCCGCGCGGATCGGGCAGCGCGACAGCACCGCGTTGCCGTAGCGGCGCTCCGGCGTGTCGATCGTCGGGCCGGCCACCGCATGCATGCCGGTCGCGTCGCGCAGGTGCGCAAGCACGTCGGGCGCGCGCGTGCCGCCGAGCGGGACTTCCTGCAGCGCGATCACGTCCGCGTCGAGTTCGTCGATCACGGCCGCGATCCGGTCGGCCGCGCGCGCCGGCCACGCGCCGTAGCCGCCGCGGATGTTGTACGTCGCGATCCGCCAGTCGCGTCCGCCCGGCGCGGCGGCCGGTGCGTCGTCGGCGGCGATGACTTGCGGCGGCGGCGCCGCATGCGTGCTCAGCGCCATCGTCGCAACACCCTGACGAGCAGCACCGAGATGCCGACCAGTGCGAGGCCGATCGCCGCGAGCCACGCGAACGCGCCGGGCCGTGGATGGCTCAGCGCGGCTGTGAGCTGGTGCGCGAACGTGACGGTCAGCACGAGGCCGGGCAGCATGCCGATCGCGGTGCCGACCAGGTAGTCGCGCAGGCCGATATGCGACGCGCCGGCGACGAGGTTCACGACGGTAAACGGCGCGATCGGCAACAGCCGCAGCACGGCCATCGCGAGCACACCGCGCCGGCCGATGTGCTCGCTGAGCCGGTTCGCGCGTGCGCCGGCGAGCCGGCGCACGGCATCCCGCCCGAGCCAGCGGCCGATCCCGTAATTCGCGGCCGCGGCCGCCATCGTGCCGACGGCCGCGTAGGCCACGCCCGGCCACGCGCCGAACACGAGCCCCGTCGCGGTGATCAGCAGCGTGATCGGCACCGCGAAGGTGGCCGCGACCACGTAGCCGGCCAGCAGCAGCGCAGGCGCGGCGGGCCGTTGCGCGAGCGTGGCCAGCGCATGCGCGAGCGACGCGACGTTCACCCGTTCGCCGAGCGGCGTGAAGCGCCAGGCGAGCGCGAGCGCGGCGACCAGCAGCACGGCCATGCCGAGCGCGAGAAACCGCGCGGTCAGCGGGCGATGGCGGTCGTGCGGCACGAACTCGCGTACGAACCGGTCGGGTTCGATCGGCTGCTCGGGGTCGAGCCGCGCGCTGACCGGCACGAGCGCATCGAGTTGCGGCGCGACGGCCGGGTCGAGCGTGCGCAGCGTGCGGCCCGGCTTCGCGCGCAACCGGTCGAGCGCGGTGTTCGGTCGCTCGGTGCGCGCGAATGCATCGGCCACGGCCGCGGGCGCCGTGCCGAGATGTTCGGCCAGCAGCCGCTCGCGCAGCGCGGCGATCGCGGCGCGGATGCGCGCATCGCCGGCCGCGACGAGCGCGACGCAGCATTCGGTGTCGAGCAGCATCGAACGGTTGTTGAGGTTCGCGCTGCCGATCACGAGGCATTCGTCATCGGCGATCGCGAGCTTGCTGTGGACGTTCACGCACGCGTCGCCGAGCCCGTCGACGTGCGGATACAGCAGGCGGTAGCGGCCGAAGTGGTCCGCCGACACGAGCGCCGCGTGCAGCCGCGCACGCAGCACGCCCATCGTCGCTTCCTGCAGCCAGCCGCTCTGCACGCGCGGCGCGACGACGGTCACGTCGGGCCCGTGCGCGTCGGCGAGGCGCGCGGACAACGTTTCGCGCACGACCGCCGCGGTGAAATACTGGTTTTCGACATACAGGTGCCGGCGCGCCGCACGGATCGTGTCCTCGACGAGCGCGCGCACCTGCCGCACCGGCTCGCGGCCGTCGTGGCGCGGCGCCGTGCAGGCGATGCCGAGCCGCACGTCGCGCACGTCGACGCGGGTGCCGGGCGGCCACGGATCGTCGTCGTCCGGCCGCTCGAGGTGGCGTTGCGCGCGGATCGCGATCGGGCGGCCGCACGCCTGCCGCCAGCGCGCCCGCGCCTGCTCGCCGATCGCGGCCGCCGCGTCGCCGTCGAACATCGCCTGCACGTCGTGAAACGGCGCGTACGGCGTGCCGTCTTCGTCGTGGCGGCGCGGGTCGCCGGCCGCGTGCGCCGGTGTGTCCCAGCGCGCGCGTGTCAGGTCGAGCCCGCCGACGAACGCGAGCCGGTCGTCGATCACGACCAGCTTCTGGTGATGGGACGCGCCGCGCGGATGCGCGCCGTCGAGCCGGAACACGATGCCGCGATGGGCCCGCCAGCCGGCGCGATACACGGGCGGCCAGTCGCGCTCCAGCGCGTAGATCATCGCGAAATCCCACGCGAGCACATAGATGCGCAGGTTGTGCCGCCGGGCGGCCAGCGCGTGCAGGAATGCCGCGAGCGTGTCGGGGAGCGTGTCGTCGGGGCCGCCCGGCGCGAGCCGCATCCGGCTGTCGACGTCCCAGCCGACGATGAACACCGTATGGCGTGCGCGCAGCAGCGCGGCGCGCAGCGTCGAGAAGTACGCATCGCCGTCGACGAGCATCGTGAAGCGGTCCGCGGCGCGGATCGTGTCGCAGTTGCGGCCGCGTTCGAGCAGGCCGTGCCGCGGGATGTCGCTCGCCTGCGGGGCGTCGACGGCCGTCTCGTCGGCGCGTGTCGTGCGATCCGCCACGGTCATCGGGTATCGGCCTCCCGGTCGCCGTCGAGGTGCGTCAGCCGCGCATCGCGGCGCGCACGCGGTGCCCGCCGCCCGGGCGAATGCGCATCGAGCCGTACGCGTTTGCCGGGGGCGCCACTGCCGCGCATGACGGCGACGTCGTCGATGCCTTGCGCGAGCGTCGTCGTTGCGTGTGCGATGCGGATTTGCCCGAGGCACCCGCATTCGGCGTGATGACGCGCGAGCCCCGCACGCAGCGTGTCGATCGGTCGGCCGGTGGTGAACCCCGCGCCCGACCGCATGCGGGGGGCAAGCCGGCGCGTCACGAGATAAGCGGGCAATTGGGTCTGGGTCACGCGAAACTCCTTGACGAGGACTCGGGTCGACAGGCGCGGACGCAGGCGAGGTTTTTCAGCGTCTCGCAGATGGCGTCGAACTCCGGGCCGCTCGTGCGCGAGAAGGACACCGAAATGTCGTCGGTGTCGGGATCGTCGTCCGATTGCTGGACGATGAACCGCTTCACGCGCACGCGCTCGCGCCCGATCACGCTGCCGAGCAACGCCGCCAGCAGCAGGCGTCCGAGCAGTTCGAGAGGGCCGATCATGACGTGTCCTCCTTCCGATGGGTACGAGCCGTGGCCGGCGGCGCTTCGACGCGCATCAGGCACGCAAGCCGCGTGCCGGCCGGGAACGGCGCATGCGCAGAGGGCGGGGGCGCAACCCGCGACAGGCGGCGTGCATTTTTTGCATCGACATCGCAGATATGGACAGGAGACCACCATGGGGCACCAACAGGACGCGCAGGTTCGCAACCCGTATCGTGGTCACGAGATTCTCGTCTGGGCGCGGCGCGACGAACGCGGCGCATGGCGTGACGAGGTGCAGGTGTATGTCGACGGCGCTCGCATCGAGTTGACCGTGCCGGCGCCGGCCGGCCGCGCGTGGTTGACCGAGCTCGAGGCGCTGCGCGAGGGCATCGAGCGTGGCCGCGACCTGATCGACCGGCGCCTGGACGGCCCGTGACCGGCATGGCGCCAGCCCACCGTCAACGCAAGCCGTCTCGCGCCAGGGCGGAATCCGATGAGCGATCCGCGTACCCTTCATATCGACCGCTACGACCCCGGCTCGTCGCTCGCCCGCGCGACGTCGAGGTGCGGGTCGAGCGCGGGCGCGTGTGCCTCACCGGCCAGATCGAGGAATCCGAACGGCAGGCGGTCGTCGACGGCGTGGCCGCGCTGCATGGCGTGCACGGCGTGGAGGACGCGCTGGGCACGCGCAGCGAGTACAAGGCGCCGACCGACGGCCATTCGAGCTGACGCACGCCGCCGCGGCCGCGCTCGACGACGCGGTGAAGGCCGAACAGCGCGCGCTCGACCTGGCGCGCGACCGCTATCGCAACGGGTTGTCGCCGTTTCTCGACGTGCTCGACGCCGAGCGGCGATGGTCACAGGGCCGGCAACAAGCCGAGCCGGGCGCGCTGCGGACGACGACCGATTTCGTCGCGTTGTACAAGGCGCTGGGCGGCGGATGGCGATCGCCGTCGATTCGATCCGCCTGCGGCAACCGGTTCCGCCGCCCGCATCGGCCGCTATCGTTTGGCGGCCTGCTGTTCCTGGTCGACCGCCCGTTTGGCCTGCTTCGACGCGGCGAGCGCGGCGACGTCGAAGTTGCTGCGCGCGACTTCGACGGCTTGCTGCCCGGTGCTGCCGAGGGTCTGGTACAGCGTGTTCGCGGCGACGACCGCGGAGTTCCAGGCCGCGACGGTGGCCTCGGAGCCGGACGGCGCGAACTTCGCCGCATCATCGACGAACGCCTGGATCCGGTGCACGTATTGGTCGCTGCCGGCCTGGGCGACCTTGATCACGTCGGCGTGGCCGGTCGACACGATATCGAGCCACTCGCGATGGTAGGACTGGAGCTTCTCGGCCAGCGGCTCGGTGAACGCGCGCGGGACGGCTGTCCAGTCCTGCGGCTTGTCGATCGCGCTTTCCGCGGCCACCCACGCGTCCTTCAGGGCCGACCGTGTAAATCGTGCATTGAGTTCGGCCAGTTTCCCGACTTCATCGAGTAACGCACCGGCCAGACCGAATGCGAAGTCGAAATGGGCGCGCTGCGCGCTCGAAACCAGCTCCCGGGTATTCATGATCTACGCTCTCCTGAATGGAAATGGCCGCCGCGGTTCGATCGCCTCGTCGGCATGTGTCGCTGCACCGTCAGGGTGCCTTTCAATACGTTTGCGTAACGATGCGAAGCAGCGTTTCGCCGTTGTGCGTCATGCGCAGGCGATGCGCGCCGGAAGCCAGGGTCTCGAATTCCACGAGCTGCTGCGTACGCAGCGTATCGAATTCCTCGCTGCTCATGTCGATCTGGTCGGGCGATGCCTTGACCAGCATGAGCGCCGCAATTTCGTGAGGGCTCAGCATGTTTGTCTCCTGGATTGCCTGTCAGGCAATCTTTACCGTTTCGTTCTGAATGGGGTGAGACGGTATTGCTTGGCGGACGCGGCTTGCGCGTCGAAAGCAATCAGTCTCGTTCGGTGCGTGCGACGTGGCGGGTGATATCCCTGACCAGCGTCAGCTTCGGATGCGGGCGAACGGTGGCGACCGAATTCGCTGCCTCGCGCAACCGTTCCTTGCTGCGTCCCTGCACGACTGCCGAATTCGGCACCACGTCCATATGAAACAGCGTGACAGTCAATTGCAAGGATGAGTCACCGAGCATCACCATGACGTCGTCGGCCAGCAGCGAATCCGGTCCGACGATATCGACCGTCATCGATTCGACGCCCGAGCGCTGGTCGACATGCATGCTCCAGCGGCATACACGTACGCCGCTTCGCCACAGGCATCGCCATACCGTGATGACTTGCAGCTTGCCCGCGACGGCGCGAAATGAAAGTCTCTGGACGACCATTCCTTCACCTGTGAAGTAATGAACCTGGGTGGGAAACGACGGTAACCAAGCTTAAGTCAGGGACGAGCGGAAAGTACATCGGGGAAAGATGTCCGTATATCGATCATTACGGACAGACCGATGAACCGTGGAGATGAGCGGAATGTGGTCTGACACCACCGGCGCGGGCAGTGCGGTACGAGAATTGCGCGCCCGATTCCTCCGGGCCGACCGGGCGCTCGGTGAATACGTTTTCAAAGAAGTGAAGAATGTGCGTGCGATGCGGGTCTACACTTGAAGCAGCGGGAATATCGGAGGCACATTGACTCATCGGGACTTCATCGCAATCGGTACGTCGTCGGGCGGCGTCGATACGCTTCGCACCCTCGTTTCGCGCCTTCCGCGCGACTTGCAGGCGACGATCGCGATCGTCCTGCACGTCGGCGCGCATGACAGTTTCCTGCCGTCGCTGCTGAGTTCGGCGGGCCCGCTTCATGCAGTGCACGCCAAGGACGGTGAGACCTACCTGCCAGGCAGGATCTACGTGGCGCCGCCGGATCGCCATCTGATCGTCGAAGGCGCGGTGCTGCGCCTCATGCGCGGCGCCAAGCAGAACTTCGCGAGGCCCGCAATCGATCCGCTGTTTCGCAGCGTCGCGATCGAAATGGGGCCGCGCGCCATCGGCGTGATCCTGACCGGCCTGCTGGACGACGGCGCGGCCGGCCTCGATGCGATCCAGTCGTGCGGGGGCACCACGATCGTCCAGGATCCCGACGAAGCGTTTGCGTCCGACATGCCGCTGCACGCCGTGCCTTATGCGGATTTCGTGGTGTCGCTCCCCGGGCTGGCACGCCGGCTGATCGAACTGACGACGAGCCCGCTGGGCGACTCGACGAACAACGAGATCGCCAGCAGGCAACGTGCCGTCGAGCAGGTCGCCGGCGAGCAGCGCACGTGGATTGCCGAGTGCGCGGCGTTCGGCCCGCTGAGCCGCATGACGGGCCCGCCACGCTGATCCGGACGGAATGCGGCGATACCCCTCCGCGTCTGACGAATCCAGGCCGGCGGCGCGGTCGATGCCGGGCCCGGCACCGCAGGTTCGCCGACGCGGCAAAGTTCTTGCAGTCAATGCTGGTGGAGGGATAATAGCGATCCACGCGTATCTTGGCGCAAGCGGGTCATGCGCCTGCCCGCCGTTGGTCGCGCACATCATTATTCTTTCAACTGGACACGCAGCGATGTCGAAAAGACGTGGGCAGGCTCTCCCGAGCCAGGCCAATCATCCTGTAGTCGGAATCGGCGCGTCGGCAGGCGGGTTGAGCGCCCTCCTGGAGTTCTTCGAAGCCCTGCCGGCACGCACGTCGATGGCGTTCGTCGTGGTCATGCACCTGGCGCCGGATCATGAAAGCAATCTGGCCAGCTTGCTGCAGAAGGCCACCGGCATGCACGTCATGGAAGTCACGAGCCCCACGCCGATCGAGCCCGACCACGTCTACCTGATCGCGCCCTCCCTCGAACTGACGATGGTCGACGACTATCTGCGCGTCGCCCCCCATCGGCCGGAAGAGAGTGGCCGCCGGGCGGCCATCGATCTCTTTTTCCGGACCCTCGCCGAAGCCCACCGCGAACGCGCGATCGGCATCGTGCTGTCCGGCGCAGGCTCGGACGGCTCCGTCGGGCTGTCGAGGGTCAAGGAGATGGGCGGTATCACGTTCGCCCAGGAGCCGGCGGAAGCGGAATACGACAGCATGCCGCGCAGCGCCATCGCGACCGGCATGGTCGACTTCGTGACCACCGCCGCGGAGATGCCGCAACGGCTGATGGACCTGTGGGTGACCGCGAAGGAAATCCACCTGCCCGTCACCGAGAACGAGGAGCGCCAGGAAGAGCTGGTCAACGAGGCCGCCGAGCGCGCGTTGCGCGAGATCATGATCATCCTGCGCACGCGCACCGCGCACGATTTCCGGCATTACAAGCGGGCGACCGTGCTGCGGCGGATCGAGCGCCGCCTGCAGGTCAACGGCATCACCGATCTCCAGGCCTACCGCGACTTTCTCCATCTGCATCCGGAGGAAACCCAGGCGCTCCTGCAGGACATGCTGATCAGCGTCACGAATTTCTTCCGCGACAAGGAGGCGTTCGACGTACTCGATCGCGACGTCCTGCCCCGTTTCTTCGAAGGGCGCGGCGAGCAGGATCGCATTCGCGTGTGGTCGGTCGGCTGCGCCACCGGCGAAGAGGCTTATTCGCTCGCCATGCTGCTGCAGGAGCGGTCGCTGAAATCGGCCGAAGGCGTGTCGTTCCAGGTCTTCGCGACCGACATCGACGAACGGGCCATCTCCTTTGCGCGCACCGGCTTGTACCCCGATTCGATTCTCGCCGACGTGACGCCGAGCCGCGTGCGCCAGTTCTTCGCGAAGGACGCCGCGCACTACCGCGTCAAGAAGGAACTGCGCGAGCACATGCTGTTCGCGCATCACAACGTGCTGAGCGACCCGCCGTTCTCGCGGCTCGACCTGATCTGTTGCCGCAATCTGCTGATCTATCTGGATCGGGAAGCGCAGATCGAAATACTGAAGATGTTCCATTTCGCGCTGCGACCGGGCGGCGTGCTGTTTCTCGGCAGCTCCGAGTCGGCCGACAGCGTGAGTTCCATGTTCTCGGTCGTCGACAAGCGCAACCGCATCTACCGCGCGAACATGGCGGTGCGCGGCGACACCCCGGTGCCGGTCGCCATTTCCGGCATGATGAGCACCCGGCCCGTCGTGACGACCATCCAGCCGCCGGGCCGCCGCCGCTTCTCGTTCGGCGACCTGCACCAGCGCCTGGTCGAGCAGCATGCGCCGCCGAGCGTGCTCGTCAGCCGCGATTCCGAAATCGTGCACCTGTCCGACCGGGCCGGGCGCTTCCGGCGCTATTCGGGCGGCGAACCGTCGCACAACATCATTGCCGTGGTGCGGCCCGAACTGCGTCTCGAGCTGCGCACGGCGATCTATCAGGCGCTGCACACGAATCGCAGCGTCGAGGCACGGCGGGTGAGGGTCGAGCGCGACGCGCGTTCGTATTTCGTCAACATGACCGCGCGGCCCGTGCACGACCCGGAGGCCAACGCGGATTTCGTGCTGGTGCTGTTCGATGAAGTCGAAGACAGCATGAGCAGTGCCGAAACCGCGACGGCCGACGTGCAGAAGGATCCGATCATCAGCCAGCTCGAGCGCGAGCTGCAGCGCACGAAGGAGCAGCTTCAGTCGACCATCGAGCAATCGGAAACGTCGACGGAAGAGTTGAAGGCGTCCAACGAGGAGTTGCAGGCCATCAACGAGGAACTGCGTTCGGCGACGGAAGAGCTCGAGACCAGCAAGGAAGAACTGCAGTCGATCAACGAGGAGCTGACCACCGTCAACGCGGAGCTCAAGTCGAAGGTCGAGGAAACCGGCAAGATCAACGACGACCTGCAGAACCTGATCGCGGCGAACGACATCGGCACGATCTTCGTCGACCGCAATATCTGCATCAAGCGCTACACCCCGCGGGCGACGGACGTCTTCAGCATCATTCCGTCGGATATCGGCCGGTCGTTGCTGGACATCACGCACCGGCTCGAATACGACAAGCTCTCCGACGACGCGGCCGAGGCGTTCGATTCGCTGCGCCTGATCGAGCGCGAACTGCGGAGCAACGACGGACGCTGGTATCTCGCGCGCTTCGTGCCTTACCGCACGACCGAAGACCGCATCGACGGCGCGGTGCTGTCCTTCATCGACGTCACCGACCGCCGGCGGGCGGAAGACCGGCTGCGCGAAGGCGAGCGACTGATGCGCATCGTGGCGGAAGGCACCAAGGACTACGCGATCATCACGTTCGACGACGACGGCATCGTGACCAGCTGGAATGCCGGCGCGGAGCGGATCTTCGGGTATACCGAGGCTGAAATGATCGGGCAGTCCGCCGACCTCCTGTCGACCGACGAGGATCGCGCCAGTCAGGTGGCCCAGCGCGAATTCGGCGAGGCCCGGCTGAACGGGCGGACCGAAGAGGAGCGCTGGCATCTGCGCAAGGACGGCACCCGTTTCTTCGCGAGCGGCGTGCTGTCGCGCCTGGACGAGCCCGGCATCAGCGGGTATGCGAAGATCGCGCGCGATCTCGGGGAATTCGCGCCGCCGGTCAAGGCCGGCCACCCCGCGCAGGTCGGGCCGCTGCGCGAAGCCGGCGAACAGGATGCGGTGCGGCGCCGCGACGAGTTCCTGGCCGTGGTGTCGCACGAACTCAAGAATCCGCTCAACCTCATTTCGGCGAGCGCGGAACTGATCGCGCGCGCGCCGGAATCGCGGCAGAACCTGAACATCTCGCGTGCCGCCGATACGATCCGGCGCACCGTCATCGGCCAGGCGCAGATCATCGACGATCTGCTCGACATTTCGCGCGTGCGAACCGGCAAGCTGTCGGTCGTGCGCACGCCCGTCGACATGCGCGAGATCGTGAAGCGCGTCACGCATGCCGTTCAGGACGAAGCGAGCCAGCGCGGCCTCACCCTCAACGTCGCGATTCCCGCCGCGCCCGTGATCATTCATGCCGACCTCACGCGCATCGAGCAGATCGTCTGGAACCTGATCAGCAACGCGCTGAAGTTCACCAGCCGCGGGTCGGTGGACGTGTCGCTGCAGGTCGACGAACATGCCGAGGCCGTGCTGCGCGTGGCCGATACCGGGAACGGCATCGAGGCCGCGCTGCTGCCTCACATCTTCGACATGTTCCGGCAAAGCCGGGAATCGTCGGTGCGCCGCCCCGGTCTCGGCATCGGCCTTGCGCTGGTCAAGGAACTGGTGAACCTGCACGGCGGCATCGTGCAGGCGGAATCGAAGGGCGCCGGCCTCGGTGCGGCGTTCACGGTGACGCTGCCGACCCACCGCGTGCTCGCCGATGCGCGTTCGGCCAGCAGAAGCCCGGTCGAGTCGTTGCAGGGCCTGCAGGTGCTGATGGTCGACGACGATGCGGATACGGTCGAGACGTTCAAGCTCCTGCTGGAAGGCGAGGGCGCCGTCGTGCGGACGGCAACGAGCGGCGAGGCGGCGTTGTCGACGCTCGACGGTCATGTGCCGGACGTCGTGCTGTCCGACATCGGCATGCCGGGCATGGGCGGGCTGGCCTTCGTCGAAAAGCTGCGTGAAGTGCCGGCGCTGAAATCGGTGCTCTGTATCGCGCTCAGCGGCTACGCACAGGACGCCGACGTGAAGCAGGCGGAGCAGGCCGGCTTCGATGCCCACCTGAAAAAGCCCGTGTCGCTTGACGACCTGATGTCGATCTTCACGCGGCTGCGCAGTTGACACGCGAAACGAGACATGGAGGACGGGATCGATAACCGCAACGGAAATGCAAAGGCGCAGTTCGACGAAGCGGACCGGCGGCTCGGGGTGGCCGAGGCGCGCATCCGGTCGCTGTTCGCCAACCCGCTCGCGAACGAGGCCGTCAGGCAATCCGCGCTGGAAGACTATCGCGAGGCGCGTCTGCTCTGGCTGAGCGCCGATGCCGTCCTGCGCAGTACATCGGTCATCGACAAACCGCCGCGGCAGGTGGGCCGGCGCATCGTGATTCTTCGCGGCAACGCGCATGTCGGGGAATCGGTTGCGCTGTTGTTGCGGCTGCGCGGATTCAGCACCACCGTGGTGCCGGCGCACCGTGCCGAAGAAGCGATTGCGCACGGCCCGGCCTCGGCGGTCGTCGTCGACGTCGAGCGTGACCCCGACGACGCTTGCATGTTGGCCGTCAACACCGTCAATTCGCATCCGCGCACGCGGATCGTCGCCATGGTTCCGCCGACGCTGGAGCGTTACGCGTGGCGCGGGTTCGATGCCGTTCTCGTGAAACCGGTGTCGATCGACGTGATCGCGCACGCCATCATGGGCGATAGCGGGGCCTAGTAACGGAGGCGGTGCGTCCGCCGGCAACCTGGCATGCATCGGGGGGACGCTTGAGCCGTACCTTTCTTTACATCAACAGCTCGACCGAGAGCCCGTTCCCCGAGCAGGAACTGATTGCGTTCGACAAGGCCGGCCACACGGTCGTGCTCAACCGCGTCGCCATCGACCGTGTCCCGCCGTATGTCGCCGCCGCCGAGCGGCCGGAGCTGGCGGGCATCCTGAGGCGCGCCGTCCCTGGCGATTCGCTGGTGGTACTGGAGATTGCCGCGCTTGGCTGCAGCGCGCGCGATGCGCTGTCGACCCTGATGCAATGCCGCAGCAAAAAGATCGTCGTCCAATGCGTCGAAGTCGGCAACGTCGATCTCGCGGGCCGCCCCGAACCGCAGGCGATCAAGATGCTCCGGGCGGTGATCCGGCTGGAGACCGCGGCCCGGAGCCAGCGCGGCAAAGCGGGCGTGCAATTCGCACAAGACCGCGGGCGGCACGTCGGCCGGCCCACCTCGCTTGCGCGGCACGATCGAGAACGCGTGATGCGCGCACTCGACAAGGGGCTGTCGGTCAGTGAAGTCGCGCGCAGGTTCGGGACGTCCCGTCAGACCATCATGCGGATCCGGGCATCGTTTGCGCTCGCCGCCGAAGAGGGTTGATCGATTTCGCGTAGTGTCGCGTGAAGCGAGCATTCAGAAATCCTGAATGGCCGTGTGCTCGACATCATCCGGGAGCGCGATGAGAGAAGGTCCGGCATACGGTCGCGGATTGTTCTGTTTCACGCAACATGCTTATGTTGTCTGCCGACCTACTGCCGAATTCACGATGAACCTAGGATGTGTCGCGCAGGCTGTCGCACAGGCAATCGGGTGAGCACGTCCTTGGTGCGACTCGTGTTTGAAGCGCGAGCCTGGAATCCGCGTCGACGATCGTTGCATGCACGGCATATCGCGTGTCAATCCGGTCGTGCGAAACATCACATCGAACTTCTCTCAGGATCCCGCCATGAGACTGGGTATTTTTCTGCGATCGAGTATCTGCTCCACGGTACTTTTCGCAGCCGTGCCCGCAGTTGCGTTTGCTGATCCGCTGACTGTCACGGTTGACGATCTCGATCATGACGGTCAGTTCACGAATGCTCAGGTGTACAACGGATTTGGATGCCGTGGCGACAATGTCTCGCCTCGCATCGCGTGGGCACACGTTCCGCCTGGCACCAGAAGCATCGTCGTCACGCTGTACGATCCGGATGCCCCGACCGGGGGGCTCGGCTGGACGCATTGGGTAGTCGTCAACATCCCGCCTTCGGAAACGTCGATTCGGAAAGGGGCATCGGGCGATGTGCGGCTCATGCCGGTGGGCGCGCTCGAGACACTGACGGATTTTGGCGAATCCAGGTACGGTGGGCCATGCCCGCCGCAAGGCGAGTCTCATCGATATGTCGTGACGGTATCCGCGTTGTCCATTCCGCGTGTCGACGTGAAACCGACGTCGAGTCCGGCGGTCGTTGCCTATCAGATGCATGGAAACATCCTTGGACAGGCGCGATATATCGCGACTTACCACCGAGCATCGAATTGACCGTGAGCGGCGGTTCGCACGCGGCCCGAAACTCGCTGCTTCAGCCGCCTTTGCGGCGCCAGGCAGGCGCCGGCATGCACGGCTCGTGCGAATGCCCTGACGCCCGCGCACGCCTGCTCACGCGTCGGCGCCCTTGCACTTCATGCTCGCGATACGTTGGTCCGGCCGGGTGCGGTAGAACACGAAGTTCGTCGCCCCCGGGCCCTGATTGCCGCCCTCTTCATCGACGTAGGTTTCCGCAAACACCGGCACGGCGGCGTTGGCGATGGTGACCCGGAAGAACACGTTGCTTTGTGTGTTGGGCGCGGTGGTGCCGTAGTCGAGCGCGCATCGGCCGGCGATGCGCTTGACCGTGGCGCGGCGGCCGAGCTGGCGCAGCAGGATGTCCTGCGTGTCGTCGCTCGGGTAGAACTTGCGCAGCGCGATCGACAGGACGGTGGTCGCGTTGCCGTTGAGGACGACGCCGACGTGGCCTTCGTTGTCCGTTTTGACGCCGGCGTCCTCGCCGACCTTGCCGTCCGGCACATCCACGTCGCCGAAGCCGGTGAGCAGCGTGCTGCCGCTACGGGTATGCGTGGCCTCGGGGGAATGGCCGTCCGGATTGCCGAGCGGCTTCGCGTCGCTCCAGTGCACGCCGGGCAGGTTGTCGAACGCCGGCCAGGTTGCCGGCTTCGCCGCGCCGAATACGCCCAGCAGCGTTTGCAGCGGCGATGCAGGGGTCGTTTCCGGCACATGGACGGCCGGCAACGACACCGCGGATGCGGGGTCCGCCGTCGGGTTGGCGGGCGGCATGGCGCGCTTGCACGCGCTTAGGCCGATCAGCAGGACGCCGGCGGATAGCGCACACCACTTCAAGGTACGGCGCACACGTGTTTGCCTGTCGCCGGCATTACGGTCGTGTATTAACCGCCGAATAGCCCTTTTATGAAACGTGTTCATTTCCCAAATATTAGGATCGGAAAATATATCGAGAAGTAGAAACACGGCGATCGTTGTGCGTGCGCCGATTGCCTCGGCTTTACTGATCGCAATTCTAGTCAAAGTAGATCGACTAGTATACATTCATCATATCGTTCTTCTCGCGTCGTCAGGCTGTGGGCCGGATGCGAAGCGATGCAGGGGCGCCGAGTGTGGCTTGGGCAGGAATTTCACGATGACACGGACAGCCAGTATCGATGAGATCGCCCGTAGCCTGAACGGGTTGGAGCCACCCTGGCTGCCCGCCTGTGACATGCGGGCCTATGCAGCAAAGGTGGATTCGGAATGCGGATATAGCTCGGAAATGATGGTCGCCCTCGAGATCAATACGCGAATGTTCGAGGAAGTCGTTGCGTACGTGCATTTGTGCGGCGCGTTCGCATCGCTGCATCCATCGACTGCGCGGCAGTACGAATGCGTGCGCAACGACTCGGCCGAAATCGACGATGTGCTCGCACACCATGCGACCGGCGCATGTCCTACGTACACGGGGTTGCTGGCGTCGTTCGTCGATCGGGGCATCGTCGTGCGACGTGCGCCAGGTTGAGATTCCGCCCCAGTAACGGCTTCATGCCGCTTTCCTTTCGACTGCGACGCATCGCATTCGCAGTCGCGATCAGGACCCAGCTCAAGATGACCACGCCTTCCGGACGCCCTGCCGTGCAGACAAGAACCATCAAGAAGGCCACTGTTTTGTTCGCCTGGGTCAACCGGGCGACCGCCGACCGGTCGCGTCGATGCGCGTCGGCTGTTGGCGCGACGGCCGGGCTATGGCTCGTCGCCAGCGTGTTGTCGGGGTGTGCGCCGCTATCGGCGTCCGCGCCGTCCGATCCTCAACAACAGGCTGTCGCAGAGCAGCGGAATGCGAATGCGTTGTATAGCCAGAAGGTATTGGCATACAAGCCGATGTTCGAGAATCCTGGCGGCTACGGTCGAGCGCAGATACTGGATGCGTACGAGGCAGTCCTCCAGCAGTACTCCGCCGCTGCGATCGTGTATGCCCGCATCATCTATCCCGACGCTCGACAGACGCTTCCACCTTCGCTGCAGCCATTGCCGGCCCCGTCGGGGCCGGTCACGCTGGCGGTCGTCAATCGCGACTACGAACATGTGCTCGGCATGAGCGCTACGTTGTGGGAGATGGATATGGCGGCGAACTTTGGCCGGCCGTCGAAATTGCCGATACCGAAATACAACGGTCCGGTGCTGATCATGCCGCCTTTGCCGCCGTTTCCACCGCTGCAGGATGTTCGCGATCCGAAGTTCGCGCGGCTCGTGACGATGACGAAGAAAGTGGACGACGCGCAGAAGGCGGATCTGGCACGAGAGCACGCCGCGATCGAGCAACAGTATGCGGAGCAGGCTGCGTGGCGGGCTCGACACCCCATGGGGCAGTATGACCACATCGATCCGAGGACCGGACTGCCGTATGCGCCCCCGCCACAGGAGACGCAGCGCTGGTGCATGATGGGCGGCGGCCGGGTGCCTTGCTGAAACCGCTGCGCGCAACGGTCATTGCGGCATCCGTTTTCGACGGGGGCCGTCTGCTTCAAAACCCGTACTTGTGTCGGCCTGCGTGACGCTGTTCGCTGGCGGCGTATCGGTTGCGCGTCCTGGTCAACCGGTATCCGGCAGCGGGCACACATGCCCGACAGGCTGAAAGGAGCGGTGCGGGCGGCGGTGCTAAGATGCCGCCCTGTAGTCAGGAGATGCATGAATGCGCGCGAGCAAACGCCAGCAGGTGGTCGACAAGGCAGGTGAGCTGTTTTCCCTGCATGGCTTTCATCCGGTCGGCATCGACCGGATCATCGCCGAAGCGGACGTTGCCCGCATGACGCTCTACCATCACTTCGCCGGCAAGGACGATCTGATCAAGGCCGTGCTGGAACAGCGCTACACCTTCATCATGGAGAGCATCGCCGCGAAGCTCGACCCCATGCCGCACGCCTCTGCGCGCCTGAAGGGGATTTTCGACTGGTACGGCACCTGGTTCAGCAGCCCGGCGTTCGCGGGCTGCCTGTTCGAGCGTGCGCTGGCCGAGTTCGGCGCGACCTGCCCCAAGGTGACCGACGTGGCGGTGCGCTATCGGGACGACTTGCTGGCCCTCATGGAGCAACTGCTCGCCGAGATCGTTCCGCGTCGCCGGGCACGTCAGCTGGCAGGCGTGTACGTGATGTTACTGAGCGGGGCGACCGCGGATGCGCGTGCGATCGGGGATTCGCAGGCTGCCGCAAGGGCCTGGCAGGCGGCGGAGATGTTGCTGAACGAGTCCAGGGTCGCAGCGGAAAGCACGCGTAAAGCCCGTAGCCGTCGTGCTTGATCGTTGCTGAACCCGGTCTTTCGCCTCGGTGCAACGTCGGCCGTCGCGCACGCTCGCGTCGCCGCCAGCGAGCGGCAACGCGAGAATCGGCGGCCCTGGCCGACGCCGGCCCTGATCACCAAGCCGGCGTCGACAACGCATCAATACGAGAGGCCGTATCCGAACGGATACAACGGATGCGCGGTATCGTGCGGCACGTCTTCCCGCTGCGCCTCGAC
This sequence comes from Burkholderia sp. HI2500, assembly GCF_002223055.1. Classification (NCBI taxonomy): domain Bacteria; kingdom Pseudomonadati; phylum Pseudomonadota; class Betaproteobacteria; order Burkholderiales; family Burkholderiaceae; genus Burkholderia; species Burkholderia sp. HI2500. Next base: position 122,440 of record NZ_NKFL01000007.1, read on the forward strand.
CTCCGCCATCGACGACGGCAGCTCGAACGGCAGCTTCCCTTGCGGTTGACCTTTGCCGGTCAGCACGTCGAACAGCGCGGCATCGGTCACGCCGAAATTGGCGAGGATCGCGGTGGCCTTGTCCTGCACGTTGGTCAGGATCGCCGGGCGATCCATGTACACCGAGACGATCGACTTCGGTGCGAGCGCGGCCTGCTTGATGGCTTCGTAGTCCGCACTGCCGTCGACGAACGCGAGGCTGCCTTCATGCTGCATCGAGCCGAACATGTAGTTCGGGTGCAGCGTCTGGTACGGCGTGCTCACGCGGAGAATCGCAACGTCCGCCGCTTGCGGCGTAGCGACGACCTGATAGCCATATTGCCGTGCGACGGCGGGATCGATGCCGTACAGCCAGACTTTCTTGCCGGACGCCGCCATCGGCAGCAGCTTGCCGTTGTTCTGCAGCAGCACCATCGAGCGGCGCTGCGCATCGAGTGCCTGGGCCTGGAAGTCGGCATTTCCGACGATCTTGCCGGCCGCGTCCGCATCGACATACGGATGGTCGAACAGGCCCTGCTGGAATTTCTGCAGCAGGACGCGATAGGCCGACTCCGACAAGCGGTCTTCCGACAACTGCCCGCGGTTGACGGCGTCGATGAGGTCGCTCGGATCGTCGTCGCCGCCGAACTGGTCGATGCCGGCGTTGACCGCACGCGTGAAACGCTGCACGCGGGTCGCGCCCTCCATCCCCCAGGGCATGCCCAGCCCGACGAACGACGGGGACCCTGACGACACGCCGTTGATGCAGTTCGCGTCGCAGTCGTCGGCGATCAGCCAGTCGGACAGGATCACGCCCTTGAAGCCGTATTTCCCGCGCAGCAGGTCGGTCAGCAACGCCTTGTCGTAAGCGCCGCCGACGGGCTCCAGCGTGATGCCGTCGACCGTCACCGTCATGTCCGGTTCGGAATAGGTCGGCATGACCGAGCCGACGTTGGCGGCGAACGCGCCTTCGAACGGCTTCAGGTGATAGGCGAAATTGTTGCCCGGATAGGTCGCATAGCGGCCGTAGTAGTTGTGGCTGTCGAAGCCGAGTTTCTGCGCGCCGTATCCGGCCCAGTGCTTGACGACGGCGATGACGCTCTTGGCCTGGATGCCGTCGCTGCCGCCCTGGAAGCCTTCGATATAGGCCTGGACCTGCGCGCGGGCGAGATCGGCGTCTTCGCCGAAGGTGCCGTTGATGCGGGCCCAGCGCGGCTCGGTCGCGAGATCGGCCTGTGGCGAAAGCGCTTCGGTGATGCCGACGGCGCGATACTCCTGGCGCGCGATATCACCGAAGTTTCGCGTGAGTGCCGCGTCGCCGATCGCGGCGAAGCCGAGCGTTTCCGGCCACTGCGAGAAACCGCTGCTGCCTGCGCTTGCGCCGAGCGTGTACTGGAAATGATTGCGCGGGTCGGAGCTGATCGTCACCGGGATGCCGAGCCGGGACTGCTCGGCCAGCGTCTGGATCTGGTTGGCCTGGACGGCCATGGTGTGCGCATCGGCACTCATGCGCGTGATGTAGGTGTTGACGCCCCGCTGATTGATGAGCGTCTTGAGCGCGGCCAGGTCGTAAGCGGAGCCGGTGCCCGCACCGGTCGTGTCGTTCAGCACCGGCGCGGTGCCGTGCATCATCAGGCCGGCTTTCTCGGCCAGCGTGAGGCGGCCGACCAGATCGCGTGCCCGCACTTCTGCGCTCAGCCGCCAGTCTTCGTAGGGTTCGAGCTGGCCGCTCTTGTCCATGTCCTTGAACTTGAGGCCGTCCTTGGTGATCAGGTTCAGCGTCGTGTAGCCGAAGTCCTGCTGCGTGACCGGCGGGGAAGAGGAGTCGACGCCGCCGCAGGCAAACAGCCCCAGGGTGAGCGCGGTGCCCGACGCGGCCCATGCCGATCGGTGAATGGCTGATCTCGTGATGCGTTGCATGCTTGTCTCCTGAATCGGATTTTTTTGGCGCGGCCGTGATGCATGACGCATGGCCGCCGGCCACTTTACCGAGCTGTTTCAGGGGACGTTTTGCCGCCGGGTGCAGTTTTTGCCCCGCTGGGGCGCGATGTGTCAGGCGATGTGGGGCGTCGAGGTTTCAGGGCCGGCAGGCGCGCCACCCGACGACGCGCCCTTGCGCTCGTCCGCGATCCAGCCGCCGAACAGCTGGATCTTCTGCTGCTGTTCGGCACCGTCCGGATACACGAAGTAGTAGCCCATCCCCGTCGGCAACGAGATGTCGAACGGCATCACCAGCCGGTGCGCCGCCACGCTTTCGTCCGCGAGCGTCCGGTCGCCGATCGCGACGCCGTAGCCGTCGATCGCCGCGTGCGTCGCGAGATCCAGCGTTTCGAAGCTCAAGCCGCGCGTCGAGTCGACGTGCGGCGCGCCCGCATGGTCGAGCCACCGCTTCCAGTCCCGATGATCGCGGGTCGGATGCAGCAACGTGTGACCGGCCAGGTCGTCGAGACTCGCGAGCGGCTGCCGTGCCGGCAGGCTCGGGGCGCAGACCGGCGTGAGCCGTTCGTCGAACAACGGGATCGCATGCATGTCCGGGCCGGCGCCGGCCGCGTAGATCACCGCCGCGTCGAACGGCTCCATGCGGAAGTCGACCTGATGATCCCAGGTGGTCGTGATCTGCACCTGCAGTTCGGGATGCTCGGCCTGGAACCGCATGATGCGCGGCAGCATCCACTGCATCATGCAGGTCGGCACCTTCAGTGCAAGTTCGGTTCGCCTGCGCGACAGGCGCATCGACACCTCCTCGATGCGCGCGAAGCTTTCGCGCACGGTCGGCAACAGGAGTTCGCCTTCGGCCGTCAGCGTCAGCCCCTTGGGCGTGCGCTTGAACAGCGCGAACTGATAGAAGCTCTCGAGCGCGAGGATTTGCCGGCTCACGGCCCCCTGGGTCAGGCACAGGTGCTCGGCGGCGCGCGTGAAGCTGCCGTGACGGGCAACGATGTCGAAGACCTGCAGCGCGTTGAGGGAGGGGAGTCGTTTCATCGGGAGAGTCGGGGTGGAACGGGCGCGCGACGGCGCGCCACGGTATCGCTCAGTGCAGGATCTTCGCGAGGAAGTCCTTCGCGCGCTCCGATTTCGGATTCGAGAAGAAATCGTCCTTGCGGTCATCCTCGACGATCGCGCCCTGGTCCATGAAAATCACGCGATGGGCGACCTTCTTCGCGAAGCCCATCTCGTGCGTGACGACCATCATCGTCATCCCTTCCTGCGCGAGCTCGACCATCACGTCGAGTACTTCGTTGATCATCTCGGGGTCGAGCGCGGACGTCGGCTCGTCGAACAGCATCGCGACCGGGTCCATCGACAGCGCGCGCGCGATCGCGACACGCTGCTGCTGGCCGCCCGACAGCTGGCCCGGGAACTTGTGCGCATGCGCCTTCAGGCCGACGCGCTCGAGCAGCTTCAGGCCCTTCTCGTTCGCCTCGTCCTTGCCGCGGCCGAGCACCTTGATCTGCGCGAGCGTCAGGTTCTCGGTGATCGACAGGTGCGGGAACAGCTCGAAATGCTGGAACACCATCCCGACCTTCGAGCGCAGCTTCGACAGGTTCGTCTTCCTGTCGCCGACCGACTGGCCGTTCACGAGGATCCCGCCCTGCTGGAACGGCTCGAGGCCGTTCACGGTCTTGATCAGCGTGGATTTGCCCGAGCCCGACGGGCCGCACACGACGACCACTTCGCCTTTCCTGACCTCGGTCGTGCAGTCGGTGAGAACCTGAAACGGGCCGTACCACTTCGAAACGTTGCTGATGGAAATCATGGAAGTTCCTGGATCGTAATGAAGCGCGCGCGGCGCCGGTTCAGCGTGCCTTCGCGACGCGATAGCGACCTTCGAGCACGCGGGCGTACCACGTCAGCGGGAAGCACATCGCGAAGTAGAGCAGCGCGACCATCGCGTAGATCGGAAACGGCTTGAATACCGCGTTGGTGATGATGTTGCCCGTCTTGGTCAGTTCGGTCAGCCCGATGATCGACGTCAGCGCGGTGCTCTTGACGGCCTGCACGAGGAAGCCGACGGTCGGCGGCAGCGCGATCTTCCACGCCTGCGGCCACACCACGTAGCGCAGTTGCTGGGTCCACGTCATGCCGAGGCTGGCCGCCGCGTGCCACTGGCCGCGCGGTACCGCGTCGACGCAGCCGCGCCAGATGTCGGTCAGATACGCGCTGGCGTTCAGCGTCAGCACGACCGACGCGGCCACCCACGGCGTCACGTCGATGCCGACGAGCGGCAGCCCGAAGAAGCCGAGGAACAGCTGCATCAGCAACGGCGTGCCCTGGAAAACCTCGACGTACAGGACCACGAAACGACGCAGCGCGGCCGACGCCGAGACGCGCATCGCCAGCAGCGCGAACCCGGCGACGCTGCCGCCGACGAACGTGATCAGCGACAGCAGCAGGGTCCAGCGCGCGGCGAGCAGCAGGTTCCACGCGATGTCCTGGAAGGTGAATTCGATCATCGTGCACGCTCCGTCGACAGGCGGGTTTCAGGGGAACGGGCCCGCCATGCGAGGCGGGCAAAGCAGCCGCGTCGCGACGCGGCCGTCGCGCCGCGCTGCATGCGGCCCGAAAACAGGCGCCGGCCGATACGATTGAGCAGCATGCGCAGCGCGATCGACAGCAACAGGTAGATCGCGGTCACGACGATGTAGATCTCGAACGCACGGAAATTGCGCGACTGGATGAAGTTCGCCGCATAGGTCAGGTCGGGCACCGAGATCTGCGAGACGACCGCGGAGCCGAGCATCACGATCAGCACCTGCCCGAGCAGCGCGGGGTACACGTTCGCGAGCGCCTGCGGCAGCACGACGTGACCGAACACTTGCCGGCCGTGCAGCCCGAGCGCGCGCGCCGCCTGCACCTGCCCGTGCGGCACCGATTCGATGCCGGCGCGCAGGATCTCGACCGCGTACGCGCCCAGGTTGACCGTCATCGCCAGCACGGCCGCCTGCGCTTCGTCGATGTGCACGCCGATCCCGGGCAGCCCGAAGAAGATGAAGAACAGCTGGACCAGGAACGGCGTATTGCGGATCAGCTCGACGTAGGCCGCGACGAGCGTGCGTGCCCAGCGCGGGCCGGCGAGCGCGACCCACGCGCCGGTGGTGCCGATCAGGCCGCCCAGCACGGTGGCAGCCGCGGTGAGGCCGAGCGTCACGCCGATCCCGCGCGCGAGCATGCCGGCGTAGAGGCCGAAGTCGCTGAAGTCGAACACGTAGGTCATCGCGATGCCTTTCGTCGTGAATGCGTGGCGGGGGCGGCGCGCATCACAGGTCGGCCGGCAGTGCCGCGTGCAGCCACTTCTGCGACAACGCATTCAACGTGCCGCTCTTGCGGGCGCCGGCGATCGCGTCGTTGACCTTCTGCATCAGGCGCGGCTCGTTCTTGTTCAGGCCGACGTGGTCGGGCGAGCTGAACAGCGAGAACTTCTGCTCCGGATCGATCGACGGATGGCGCGCGATGATCGTCGCGCCGACGTCGTTGCCGACCACGAGCAGTTGCGCCTGCCCCGACAGGAACGCCGCGATCGCGCCGTTCGGGTCGTCGAAGCGCTTGATCGTCGCGCTCGGCGGCGCGACCTTGCTCACGCTGAGATCCTCGAGCGTGCCGCGCGCGACCGCGACCGATTTGCCGGCGAGATCGGCGTTGCCCTTCACGGCCAGCGATTTCGGGCCGAACACCGCGAGGTAGTACGGGGCATACGCGTTCGAGAAGTCGATCACTTTCGCGCGTTCCGGCGTCTGCCCGACCGACAGCAGCATGTCGGTCTTGCGGTCGGCGAGATAGGCCATCCGGTTGTCGCCGGTGACCTGCACGAGTTCGACTTTCGCATTGAGTGCGCGGCCGATCAGGTTCGCCATGTCGATGTCGTAGCCTTGCGGCTTCATGTCCGGGCCGATCGAGCCGAACGGCGGGTAGTCCTCGAACACGCCGATACGCACGACGCCCGATTTCGCGATCGTGTCGAGCGCGTCGGCATGCGCGAGCGGCGCGAACGCGGCAAGGGCCGCGGTGCCGGCGCAGGCGCAGAGGAGGACGGTACGGGCGAGCAGGCGCTGCACGTGACGGGTGGCTTGGGACGTTGCGTTCATGGTGAGATCCTCGTGGCTGGGCTGGAGTGCGCGGGAGAAAGACAGGAAATCAGGCGCCGCGGGCGGCGATGAGCTTGCAGGCATGGGCGGGCAGTTCCGCGAGCACCGGCATGCCGACGTGGAGGTCGGGCGTCTCGCGCGGCGTCGTCGCGGCCGTCAGCGTGAAGCCGCGGCAGTCGATCGTCGCTTCGATCGACGCGCCGACGTCGCGCACGAACGTGATCGTGCCCGCCAGCGTATTCGGTGCCGCAGCCGGCTGGCCGGGGCGCACGCAGACGTCCTCGGGACGAATCAGCAGGCGCACGCCATCGGTCGCGCGCGGCGTGTCCGGTGCGCGCCGGATCGCGAGACGCTGCCCGCCGGGCAGCACGATGGCGTCGTCGCCGTCGCACGCGACCGGCAGGATGTTGCCGAGGCCGATGAAGTCCGCGACGAATTCGTTGACCGGATCGCGATAGATGTCGAGCGGCCGGCCGACCTGCTGGATCCGGCCTTTTTCCATCACGACGATCTCGTCGGCCATCGTCATTGCTTCGCGCTGGTCGTGCGTGACCATGATCGTCGTGATGCCGAGCCGTTGCTGGAGCAGCCGGATCTCGACCTGCATCGCTTCGCGCAGCTTCGCGTCGAGTGCCGACAACGGTTCGTCGAGCAGCAGCAGGCGCGGCGACGATGCGATCGCGCGTGCAATCGCGACGCGCTGGCGCTGCCCGCCCGACAGCTGCGTGACGAGCCGGTCGGCCATGTGCGGCAGCTGGATCAGCTCGAGCAGCTCGGCCACGCGCCGCGCCTGCGCGGCCTTGTCCGTCTTGCGCAGCCGCAGCGGATACGCGATGTTCTGCGCGACCGTCATGTGCGGAAACAGCGCGAGCGACTGGAACACCATGCCGAAGTCGCGCCGGTTGGCGGGTACGTGCGTGAGGTCGCGGCCGGCGAACGTCAGCGTGCCGGCGGTCGGCGTCTCGAGGCCGGCGATGATCCGCATCAGCGTGGTCTTGCCGCAGCCGGACGGGCCGAGAAAGCAGACGAGCTTGCCGTCCGGCACCGACAGGTCGACGTGATCGACCGCATACGCGTGATGGAAGCGCTTCGTCACGTTCTGGAGGGTGAGCTGGGTCATGAGGGTTCCTTGCACGGGCGAGGGCGGGGCGGCGTGCGCGTCAGAGCGCGACACCCTTGTCGCCGACGAGTTTTTCGAGCATCCAGATCAGCGCGAAGTCGATCGCGACGGTGAACACGGCGAAGCAGAACACGGTCGGGTCGAGCGACGAGACGGTGCGGCTGTAGAGCCAGACCGGCAGCGTCATCGTGTCGATGCTGTACAGGAAGAACGTCACCGTGAATTCGTTGAACGACACGATGAACGCGAACAGCATGCCGGCGAGGATGCCGGGCCGCATCAGCGGCAGCACGACGTCGACGAGCGCGCGGCGCGGGCTCGCGCCCATCAGGCACGCGGCTTCCTCGAAATCGGGGCCGATCGACGCGACCGACGCCGCGCAGTTCTTCACCGTGAACGGCAGCGTCAGGATCACGTGCGCGACGACGAGCCGCACGATGCCGAGTTCGACCGGCAGCGCGTTGAACACGATCAGCAGCGCGAGGCCGAGCATCACCAGCGGATAGACGATCGGCAATGCGACGAGCTGCTCGACGAGCGCCCGGCCGCGAAAGCGGTAGCGGGACAGCGCGTAAGCCGCGGGCACCGACACGGCGGTCGCGATCAGCATCGTCGCGACCGCGACGACGAGGCTCGTCGTCAGCGCGGCGCCCATCGATTGCGCGCTGCCCGCATCGGACGACACGAACGTCTGCCACGCGGCGCGATACCAGTGCAGGCTGAATTCGCGCGGCGGGAATTCGAGCGTGCCCGATGCGCCGAACGACATCGTGATCATCGTCAGGATCGGCAGCGCCGCGAGCAGCAGCACGAGCGTCGCGAGCGCGCCGGTCACGCGTCCGAGGCGGCCGGGCATGGGCGCGCGCAGGAGCAGGGCATTCATCGGTTCACCTCGTCGGCGCGTTGCAGGGTGCGCACGAGGCGCTGCGAAACCGCCATCACGACGAGCGTCGCACCCATCAGCACGACACCGGATGCCGACGCGGCGGGCCAGTTGAGCAGCGGTGCGACCTGGTCGTGCACGAGCACGGCGAGCATCGGCACGCGCCGGCCGCCGAGCAGCAGCGGCACCGCGAACGCGCTGGCGTTGTACGCGAACACGAGCAGCGCGCCGGAGACGAGGCCGGGCATCGCGAGCGGCAAGGTCACATGCCGCAGCGTCTGCCAGCGGCTCGCGCCGAGCGTCGCGGCGGCTTCGTCGTAGGCGCGGGACACCGCGCGCAGCGCGCTCGACAGCGGCAGCACGGCGAGCGGGAACGCGGTCTGGATCAGGCCGAGCAGCACGCCGTGCTCGCGGTACAGCAGCTGCAGCGGCCGCCCGATCACGCCGCCGGCCAGCAGCGCGCGGTTGAGCAACCCGGCCGGGCCGAGCATCACGAGCCAACCATAGCCTTGCAGCAGCAGGTTCACGAGCAGCGGCAACAGCACGCCCGCGAGCAGCAACCGGCGCGCGAGCCGCGATTCGGTCCGCGCCATCGCGAGCGCCACCGGGATCGCCAGCAGCACCGCGCACACCATGCTCTGGAACGCGAGGCGCAGCGTGAGCCACAACGACGTCGTGAAGTACGGGTCGGCGAGGTCGAGATAGTTCTGCAGCGTGAAGGTCCGCCATTCGTCACCGGACACGCCGACGCTCATGCGCAATACCGTGACCGTCGCGGCGGCGAGCACCGCGAGGAACGCGAGGATCGGCGCGAGCAGCAGCCAGGGCGGCACGCCGGGCAGCGCGGGCGCATCGGCGCCCGCGCCGGCCGTGCCGGCGGCGGCCGGCGCGGCGTCTCGGGGAGAGGACAGGGAGGCCATGTCGTTACGCCGAGAAGAGGCCTGTGTAGCGCTTGATCCACGCCGGCTGCACGGCCGCGAGCGCCTTGTCGTCATGAAGCACGGCTTTCTCCGCGATCTGCTGCGGCGACGGCACGAACGCGCGGCTTTCCGCGGGAATCACGGCCTTGCCGTTCACGGGGCCGTTCAGCACGTCGGCCGCCATCCGGCCCTGCACGCCGGCGTCGAGCGAATGATTGATGAACGCGTGGATCAGGTCGAGGTCGCCCGGGTGCGCCTTCGGGATCACGGTGAACATCAGCTGCGTCGCGAAGCCTTCCTTCATCCCGTACGTCACGCCCATCTTGTAGTCGGGCTTGCGGATCTGGTCCGGGAAGAACGCGGGCGAATAGATGCCGCCGAGGTCGAGCGAGCCCGTGCGGAACAGGTCGGCGACCTGGTTCGGGTTTTCGCCGAGGGTCATCACGCGGTCCTTCAGTTGCGCGAGCTTCCGGAATCCCGGATCGATGTTCTGCTGCGAACCGCCGGCCAGCTTCGCCGCGATGATCGCGAGGTCGACCGCTTCCGCCCACTCGGGCGGCGGCAGGAACAGGCGGCCCGCATATTTCGGATCCCACAGCGCCTCGTAGCTCGACGGTGCGCTCTTCACGGTCGCCGTGTTGTAGATCAGCCCGTCCGACCACAGCAGGTAGCCGATGCCGAAGCCGTTCGCGCCGGTGCGGTACTGCGGTGCGACGTCCTTCAGGTTCGGCAGCCGGTTCAGGTCGGGCTTCGCGAGCAGGCCCGCTTCCGCGAGGCCGGCCGCGCCGACGCCGGCCAGCGTGATGACGTCGTAGGTCGGCCGCTCGCCCGCGGCCTTGACCTTCGCGACCATCCCCGACGTGCCGTCCGCGCGATCGGCGATCACGCGTGCGCCGGTCTGCTTGCTGAAGCTCTCCGCGATGTTGCGCAGCGCGGCCGCGCCGGTATCGTCGGACCACGTGAGCAGGCGCAGCGTCTTGCCTGAGAAACTGCTCGTCTGTGCCTTCGCAGTACTGATGAATGGCATCGGAAGGGCGGATGCAGCGAGCGCCGTGCCGAGGGTTTTGATCACCTGCCTTCTGCCCGCCTTGAAGTGTTGCATGGCCGTCTCCTGATGAACGATGCCGGGTGGTTCGATGCCGGGCGCCGACTGCGGCGCGGGGTGTGGAGGAACTGTAGGGAGGTCAAATTTCCGCAACAAACGAAATATCCGCATGCGCGGCATGACATAAACGCATGGCCCGGCGACCTCAGCCGGCCGGCATCATGACCTGCTTGATCTCCTGGAATGCGGCGAGACCGAACGGGCCGAGTTCGCGTCCGATGCTGCTGCGCTTGTAGCCGCCCCATGAGGTTTGCGGATAGATCAGCTGGGGCGTGTTGATCCACACGACGCCCGCCTCGAGCGCGTCGGCCACCCGCCTGGCGCGTGCCGTGTCACGGGTGACGACGGTGGCGACGAGCCCGTATTCGGTGTCGTTGGCGGCCGCGACCGCATCGTCCTCGGTGTCGAATGGGCGGACACACAGCACCGGCCCGAAGATTTCTTCACACCATAGCGGGCTGTCGGCCGGCACGTCGGCGAACAGTGCCGGTCGGATGAAATAGCCGGGGCCGTCGGGCGCGTGGCCGCCCGTCACGAGCCGCGCGCCGTCGGCCAGGCCCTGCGCGATGTGGCGTTTCACGCGCTCGTATTGCGCGCGATTCGTCAGCGGGCCCATCTGCACGCCGGGGGCGAACGGCGGCCCGACGACGGTCGCGTCGATGCGCCGTGCGAGGCGGGCGATCAGTTCATCGGCGAGCGGCGCGGCGACGAGCACGCGCGAGGTTGCCGAACACATCTGCCCGGCGTTGAACAGGCCGCCGCCCGTGACGAGCTCGACCGCGTGATCGAGATCGGCGTCGTCGAACACGACGATCGACGACTTGCCGCCGAGTTCGAGGCCGACGCCCTTGATCGTGTCGGCGGCCGTTTTCATGACCTGCGCACCGACGGCGGTGCTGCCGGTGAACGACACCTTCGCGACGCGCGGATGCGCGCACAGTCGGGCGCCGACGTCGTGGCCCGTGCCCGTCACGACGTTCAGTACGCCGGGCGGCAGCCCCGCGTCGGCGGCGATCGCGGCGAGCTCGAGCTCGGGCAGCGGCGTGATCTCGGACGGCTTCAGCACGACGGTGCAGCCGGCCGCGAGCGCGGGCGCGAGCTTCCACGCGGTCGTCACCATCGGGAAATTCCACGGCACGATCAGCGCGGCGACGCCGGCCGGCTCGCGCCGGATCCACGCGCGATGGTCGGCATCGGGCAGCGCGATCTCGGTTTCGCCGTCGGTGTCGAGGCGCTCCGCGAGGCTCGCGTAGTAGTCGAAGGTGGCGATCACGTCCGCGACGTCGATTTCGGCTTCGGCGAACGGCTTGCCATTGTTGAGCGACTGCAGGGTGGCGAGCCGCGTGCGGCGTGCGTCGACGCCGCGCGCGATCGCGCGCAGCAACGCCGCACGCGTGGCGCCCGTCGTGCGTTTCCAGCCGGCAAACGCGCGTGACGCGACCTGCACGGCGTGCTCGACGTCCGCCTCGCCGCCTGCGCTGACGTCGGCGAGCACGGCTTCCGTCGACGGATCGACGACGGGCAACGTCGCGCCGTCGACGCTCGCCCGCCAGGACCCGTCGATGAAGTGGCGCGTGTGCAGCGGCGGATCGAACGCGAGAGCGGGTGTCGTGCTCATCGTTGCACCTGCGCGAACCAGGTTGCCTCGTCGATTTCGATCACGGTCGGGATCGCGCGCGCCGTGGCGTCGCGCAGCGCGGCGGCCAGTGCGCCGGGTGTCGCGGCCGTGTGCGCCGCGCAGCCGAAGCCGCGTGCGAGCGTCTGGAAATCGGGCGTATACGGATCGACGCCGACCGGCGTGATGTCGCGCGCCACCATGTATTTGCGGATCTCGCCGTAGCCGCGGTTGTTCCAGACGATCACGATCACCGGCAGCCGCGCCTCGACCGCGCTCGCGAGTTCCGGCAGCGTGAACTGCAGGCCGCCGTCGCCGATCAGGCACACGACCGGGCGCGCGGGCGCGGCGAGCTTGGCGCCGATCGCGGCGGGCAGCCCGTAGCCGAGCGTGCCGTAGCCGGTCGACGAATTGAACCAGCTGCGCGGCGCCGGTGCATCGTGGGTGAAGTTGCCGACGTAGACGGGGCTCGTCGAATCGCCGGCGATGATCGCGCCGGGCAGCGTGGCGACGATCGTGTCGATCAGCCGCGCCTGCGACCGCGCGGCGCCGTCGTGCATCGACGCGATCACGGCGCGCACGGCGGCCACGCGCGGCGCGCCCCAGTCGGCGTCGGGGGTGGGGGCCGGCGTTTCGTGCAGGCGGGTCGACAGCGCGCCGAGCGCCAGCTGTGCATCGCCGGCGATGGCGATCTCGGCGCGGGCGTTGCGCATCAGCTGTTGCGCGTCGATGTCGATGCGGATCAGCCGGCCGTCGATCGCGAAGCCGCCGTCGAACGTGACGTCGTAATCGGTTTCGCCCAGCTCGGTGCCGACGGCGAGCACCACGTCGGCATCGCGGATCGCCGCACGGGTGGCCGGCAGCGACTGGGTCGAGCCGATCAGCAGCGGGTGGCCGGCCGGCAGCAGCCCCTTCGCGTTGATCGTCAGCGCGACCGGTGCGTGCAGGCGTTCGGCGAGTTCGCGCAATTCCGCCGCCGCGTGGATCGCGCCGCCGCCGGCGAGGATCAGCGGCCGGCGCGCGTGCGCGAGCAGGCCGGCGGCCGCCGCGAGCGCGTTCGCATCCGGCGCGGGCCGCGCCGGCAGCGCGGGCGGGGCGTCGGACAGCGCGGGCGCCGGCATCACGATCACGTCGAGCGGAATCTCGATATGCACGGGCCGCGGCCGCGCGCTGGCGAAGACCGCGAAGGCGCGCGCGAGGACCTGCGGCAGGTCGGCCGCGTCGAGCAGCGTGTGCGAGAACGCGGTAAGTCCCGCGAACACGTCACGCTGGGACGGCAGCTCGTGCAGGCGGCCGTCGCCGCGGCCGAGTTCGCGTCGCGCGTTGACGCTCGAGATCACCAGCATCGGGATCGAATCCGCATAGGCCTGTGCCATCGCGGTCGCGATATTGGTCATCCCCGGCCCGGTGATGATGAAGCAGACGCCCGGCCGGCCCGTGACGCGCGCATAGCCGTCGGCCATGAAGCCGGCCCCCTGTTCGTGGCGCGGCGTCACGTGGCGGATCGACGACGCGGCGAGGCCGCGATAGAGCTCGACGGTATGCACGCCGGGAATGCCGAACACGCATTCGACGCCGTGGCGTTCGATGAGGTCGACGAGCGCTTCGCCGCAGGTGCGGGGGCGGGCATGGCAGGGCGCCGCCGTGGCCTTGCGGGCCCCGGCGATCGAGGAAACGGTGGCGGGATGGTTCATGGATCGTGGTGTGCCGATTGGGAGGGTGAGTGGCCCGTACCGCAAACGAAGGGGGCATGGTGCGGATTGTCGGCGTCGATCCGGGGTGCCAACAATCGATTAGTTTTCATGCGCGGCATGAGGGCCGTGCATGGCGGCGTCGAATCGCGGGGCGGGCAGTGGAGTGCGAGTTTTCCCGGCAGCGCGGGTTGCAACGCGCGTCATACGGACATCCCGGCGCTGCATGTCGGCGTCGGCTAGTCTTGCGCGAAAGGGGCGCGAAGCGAAGCGGTGCCCGCCGCCCGGCGCGGGGTGTCGCCCGCCCGATGCGTCACAAGCGGCGGGGGCACGGATTGCATGCAGGCGGACGAGCGGGCATACGGCGCAACCGGCGCAACCGGCGTCTTGCGCAGCGATTCTTCCGACGAGGGCAGCCCCGGGCGCGCCGCACACGCGACGCCAGTCGGCACGCGAATCGTGTAGTCAACCTGAATATCCACGGGGCGTGGCGCGTAATATTTTGATGTCGCCCCTTGGCTGGAAGCGGGTTTTATGCGCTGCGCCCTATGCGGTTCCGAGGATTCTCCCGGTGCGAGGTTCTGCCGCGAATGCCGGGCCGTGCTGTCCCACGCACGCTATGCATGAACGCCCACCCGATACCGCGTGGTCTGTCGATAGACGGCGTCCGGATAGAGAATCACGGCGCCGCTGAGGCCGGCCATGTTGACCTGATCCGGAAAGCCGCCCGCCTCCAGGCACAGCGCCCCGTGTGGCGTGCAACGTGTGCAGCCGCTCACGCGCAGGCCATCGAGATAGTTGCCTGTATAGAGTTGCAGGCCCCGCTGATCGGTCGACACGATCAGCTCACGCCCGCTTTCCGGATCGTAGACGCGTGCGACGGGCCGGGCCTCGCGCGCGCCGTCGCCCAGGACGAAGCAATGATCGAAGCCGCGCGCGCGGGCCAGTTGCGCGTTCGGCCAGTCGAGGCGCGCGCCGATCGGCGCGCTGTGCCGGAAATCAAACGCGGTGCCCGTCACGTCGGCCGTGCCGGTCGGGATCAGCGCCTCGTCCACTTCGAGGAACGCGTCGGCATCGATCTGCAGCAGATGGCCGCGCACGTCGCTGCCCGGGCGCCCGTTCAGGTTGAAGTAGCTGTGATTCGTCAGGTTCAACGGCGTCGGCGCATCGGTCCGCCCCGTATAGTCGATCGTCAGCGTGCCGTCGTCGTCGAGCGTGTAGCGAACCTGCACGGTCACGTTGCCCGGAAAACCCGCGTCGCCTTCCGGCGAATCGAGCCGAAGCGTCAGCCCGCCGCAGTCGTCGATCACGTCCCAGCGCGCGCGATGAAAGCCGTTCGCGCCGCCGTGCAGCAGGTTGCCGTTCTCGTTGCGGTCGAGCGGGTAGCCGATGCCGTCGAGTTCGAAGCGCGCACCGGCGATCCGGTTCGCCCAGCGGCCGATCGTCGCGCCGAGGTAGGCACCGGATTCGAGGTACTCGGCCGGCGTGTCGTGCGCGAGCACGATATCGGCGAAGCGCCCCGTGCGGTCGGGGGCGAGCCACGACACGACGGTCGCGCCGAGGTCGCTGACGACGACGCGCATCCCGTGCGCGTTGCGCAGCGTGTAGCGCCGAACGGGCTCGCCGTCGGGCAGCGTGCCCCACGGCTCGGAAGGCACGCGCGCCGCGCCGTGCGTCAGGGAGGAGGAATCGGTATCGATGTGCATGGGAAGAGGTCAGATGGTCGGCGGCCGTCAGCAGGAGGCTGAGGCGGCCGCGCGTTCCTGGTATTCGCGCGGCGTGCAGCCCAGCTCGCGCCTGAACACTGCGTACATGTACTGGAGCGACGTGAACCCGCAGCGGATCGCGACCTCGGCGCTCGACGCCTGCCGGCCGGCGAGCAGCGCCTGCGCGGCTTCGAGCTTGTGGCGCAGGATTTCCTGGTGCACGGTGCGCTGCAGTTCGCGCCGGAAGTGCTCCTCGAGCAGCGAACGCGATACGCCGACGTAGTCGGCGACCTGTTCGGTCTTGATCCCCTGGCACGCGTACTGGCGAATGAAATGCCGCGCGCGCATCACGTGCGGGCTCGCGAGCGGCTGGTGGCGCGTCGATTCGAGCACGTTGATGCCGACCGGCGGCACGAGAATGCGCTGCCCGGGAAAGCGCGCGCCGCGCAGCATCCGGTGCAGCAGGTGCGCGGCGGTACGGCCCATTTCCTCGGTGCCCTGGATCACCGACGACAGCGGAATGCGCGTCAGCGTGCGCGTGAGTGGATCGTTGTCGATGCCGATGATCGCCACCTGTTCCGGCACCGCGATGCCGGCGATCAGGCAGGCCTGCAGCAGGTGCCGCGCACGCGCATCGGTCACGGCGATCACGCCGACGGGCTTCGGCAGCGCATGCAGCCAGCCGATCAGCTGCTCGATCGCGTGGTTCCACCCCGACGCGCTCGTCGACAGCCCGCGGTAGATCGGCGCATCGAGCCCGTCCGCGCGTGCGAGCCGGTCGAATGCGAGTTCGCGCTGCTGCGCCCAGCGGTTTTCCTGCGCGATCGGCAGGCTGTACATCGCGAAATGCGCGAGTCCCGCACCGATCAGGTGCGTGTACGCGAGCGACACGAGCTTCGGGTTGTCCGTC
This sequence comes from Burkholderia sp. HI2500, assembly GCF_002223055.1. Classification (NCBI taxonomy): domain Bacteria; kingdom Pseudomonadati; phylum Pseudomonadota; class Betaproteobacteria; order Burkholderiales; family Burkholderiaceae; genus Burkholderia; species Burkholderia sp. HI2500. Next base: position 138,491 of record NZ_NKFL01000007.1, read on the forward strand.
GCGATATAGGGGACATCGTCCGGATACTGGGCCGGATCCTCGTACGACGAGCCGACCGCGACGACCGGCAGCGGCGAGCCGGCGAGCGCGCTGGCGACCGCGGGATCGTCGAAGTCCGCGATGATGCCGTCGCCGTCGAAGCGCTCGATGCCGGTGAGCCGGCAGCGGAAGTCGTCTTCGAGGAACAGGTCCCACACGACGCGCGTCGTGTGCAGGTACTGGCCGATGCCGCTGATGATTTCGCGGTCGTAGACCTTGTTCGCGTTGAACAGCAGCGCGATGCGATGCGGTGTCTGGGCGGAAGGGACGCGTGTCATCTCGCTCTCGGGGCACGTGCGTCGAGGGGCGCGGTGCCGTTGTCTCCGGGGCGCGCCCGGGTCGGCGGCGCGCGGTGGTCTGGTGTTTGGCGATTGTAGGGCGGAACGTGTGCCGCGCGCAGCGGCTGGCAAGAAACATTAAGCGTGCTGCGCAATTTCGCAATTGCCGCCCGGCAGGGGCGCGGGCACGATCCAGCCTACCGAATTCGGCCGCGTGCGCCACCCCGACGCACGTTGCGCTGCAACAAGACCCAGCACGGAGACGCCATGTCGTATTTCGAACACATTCCCGCGATTCGCTACGAAGGCCCGCAGTCGGACAATCCGCTCGCGTACCACCATTACGACCCCGAGCGGCGCGTGCTGGGCAAGACGCTCGCCGAGCATCTGCGGATCGCGGTGTGCTACTGGCACACTTTCGTGTGGCCGGGGCACGACATCTTCGGGCAGGCCGCATTCCAGCGGCCGTGGCAGCAGCCGGGCGACGCGCTCGAACGGGCGCGGATGAAGGCCGATGCCGCATTCGAATTCTTCACCAAGCTCGGCACGCCTTTCTATACGTTCCATGACACCGACGTCGCCCCGGAAGGCGACAGCCTGCGGGAATATGCGGCGAATTTCGCGCGGATGGTCGACTATCTCGGCGAGCGTCAGCAGGCGAGCGGCGTGCGGCTCCTGTGGGGCACCGCGAACCTGTTCTCGCACCCGCGCTTCGCGGCCGGCGCCGCGACGAACCCGAACCCCGACGTATTCGCGTGGGCCGCGACCCAGGTGTGCCATGCACTCGATGCGACGCACCGGCTCGGCGGCGAGAACTATGTGCTGTGGGGCGGGCGGGAAGGGTACGAGACGCTGCTCAATACGGACCTGAAGCGTGAACGCGACCAGTTTGCCCGCTTCCTGTCGATGGTCGTCGAGCACAAGCACCGGATCGGCTTCAAGGGCGCGCTGCTGATCGAGCCGAAACCGCAGGAGCCGACCAAGCACCAGTACGACTACGACGTCGCGACGGTGCACGGCTTTCTCGTGCAGTACGGATTGCAGAACGAGATTCGCGTGAACATCGAGGCGAACCACGCGACGCTCGCCGGCCACTCGTTCCATCACGAGATCGCGAATGCGTTCGCGCTCGGCGTGTTCGGCAGCGTCGACGCGAACCGCGGCGATCCGCAGAACGGCTGGGACACCGACCAGTTCCCGAACAGCGTCGAAGAGCTGACGCTCGCGTTCTACGAAATCCTGCGTCACGGCGGCTTCACGACCGGCGGGATGAACTTCGACGCGAAGGTGCGCCGCCAGAGCATCGATCCGGAAGATCTGTTCTACGGCCACGTCGGCGCGATCGACGTGCTCGCGCTCGCGCTCGAACGCGCGGCGGTGCTGGTCGAGAACGACCGGCTCGACGCGCTGCGCCGGCAACGCTATGCGCAGTGGGACGACGCATTCGGCCGCAAGATCCTGTCGGGCGACTATACGCTGGCGTCGCTCGCGGCCGAGGCGCTCGCGCGCGGGGTGAACCCGCAGCACGCGAGTGGCGCGCAGGAGCGGTGCGAGAACATCGTGAACCAGGCGATCTACGGGCTGCGCTGACGCCATGTACATCGGACTCGATCTCGGCACGTCGGGCTTAAAGGCGGTGCTGCTCGACCGCGACGGTGCGGTGCGCGCGAGCGCGAGCCGCCCGCTCACGGTGAGCCGGCCGCAGCCGCGCTGGTCCGAGCAGGCCCCGCGCGACTGGTGGGATGCCGCCTGTGGCGTGCTGGCCGCACTCGTCTCGGATGCGCGCACGGCGGGTATCGATCCGCGCGACATCGACGCACTCGGACTGACCGGCCAGATGCATGGCGCGACGCTGCTCGATGCGCACGGTGACGTGTTGCGCCCCGCGATCCTGTGGAACGACGGTCGGGCGGATGCGGAGTGCGCGGAACTGGAACGACTCGCGCCCACGCTGCGCGCCGTGGCCGGCAACATCGCGATGCCGGGTTTCACCGCGCCGAAGCTGCTGTGGGTACGTCGTCACGAACCCGACGTATTCGCGCGCATCGCCCACGTGCTGCTGCCGAAGGACTACCTGCGCTACCGGCTGACCGGCGCATTCGCGACCGATCCGTCGGATGCCGCCGGCACGCTGTGGCTCGACGTCGCGAAGCGCGACTACGACGACACGCTGCTGGCCGCCTGCGGGCTGTCGCGCGCGCAGATGCCGGCCGTGTTAGAAGGCAACCGCATCACCGGCACCCTGTTGCCGGCCGTCGCGCGCGCGCTCGGGCTGCGCGAGATCCCGGTGGTGGCGGGCGGCGGCGACAACGCGGCCGGCGCGGTGGGCGTCGGCATCGTGCGGCCCGGCGATGCGCTGCTGTCGCTCGGCACGTCGGGCGTCTATTTCGCGGTGTCGGACGGGTTCCGCGCGAATCCCGAATCGGCCGTGCACAGCTTCTGTCACGCGCTGCCGGACACGTGGCACCTGATGTCCGTGATGCTGAACGCGGCCGGCTGTCTCGACTTCACCGCGCAACTGGCCGGTTACGACGGCGTCGCGGCGCTGCTCGACGACGCCGAGACGCATGCGCGCGCGAGCCGCCCGTGGTTTTTGCCTTACCTGAGCGGCGAGCGTACGCCGCACAACGACGTGAATGCGAAGGGCGTCTTCTACGGGCTCACGCCCGACACGCAGCGTGCGGATCTCGCGAACGCGACGCTCGAAGGCGTCGGCTTCGCGCTGCTCGACGGCATCGACGCGCTGCATGCCGCCAGGCTCGCGCCCGACAGCATCACGGTGATCGGCGGCGGCTCGCGCAGCGCGTACTGGACGCAGATGCTCGCCGATTTGAGCGGCCGTGCGCTGACCTTGCGCGCGGGCGGCGAGGTGGGGCCGGCATTGGGCGCCGCGCGCCTCGCGCATCTCGCGCTCGAACCGGATGCGCCGCTCGACGACGTGTGCCCGCAGCCGCCGATCATCGCGGTACGCGAGCCGGACATGGCGCGCCACGCGTGGTATCGCGACGCGCGGCGGCCGACGTTTCGCGCGCTTTACCGTGCGCTCGCACCGGTGTTTGCCACGGGCGTTTGACGTGCGGATCGCTGACGCGTTGCGCGTCGCACGATGCCGTGCTTTGCAGTGACTCGATGCGGGCGGCGCATTTCGGCGTTCGCCCGGCGTTCGTGAAGTTGTCCAAAAACAAGGAGTGGAGACATGCAATCCGTGACGCGTCGTACCGTATTGAGTTCGCTTGCCGGCGCCGCTGCGCTGGCGATCCTCGCGCTGGGCGCACCGCTCGCGCATGCGAGCAAGGACAAACCTGAAATCGGCTTCTGCATCGACGACCTGCGCGTCGAGCGCTGGTCGCGCGATCGCGACTATTTCGTCGCGGCCGCGACGAAGCTCGGCGCGAAGGTGTCGGTGCAGTCGGCCGACGCGAGCGAGGCGCGGCAGATTTCTCAGATCGAGAACCTGATCTCGCGCGGCGTCGACGTGATCGTGATCGTGCCGTTCAACTCGAAGACGCTCGGCAACGTCGTCGCCGAAGCGAGGAAGGCCGGCATCAAGGTCGTGTCGTACGACCGGCTGATCCTCGACGCCGATGTCGACGCGTATATCTCGTTCGACAACGAGAAGGTCGGCGAGCTGCAGGCGCAGGGCGTCTACGATGCGAAGCCGAAGGGCAACTACTTCCTGCTCGGCGGCGCACCGACGGACAACAACGCGAAGATGCTGCGCGAAGGACAACTGAAGGTGCTGAAGCCGGCGATCGATCGCGGCGACATCAAGGTCGTCGGCCAGCAGTGGGTGCCCGAATGGAGCGCGTCGACCGCGCTGCGGATCACCGAGGATGCGCTGACCGCGAACAACAACCGGATCGATGCGATCGTCGCGTCGAACGACGGCACGGCCGGCGGCGCGATCCAGGCGCTCGCCGCGCAGCATCTGGCCGGCAAGGTGCCGGTGTCCGGGCAGGACGCGGACCTCGCGGCGGTCAAGCGCGTGATCGCCGGCACGCAGACGATGACCGTCTACAAGCCGCTCAAGCTGATCGCGAGCGAAGCCGCCAAGCTTGCCGTGGATCTCGCGAAGGGCGCGAAGCCCGCGTTCAACGCGCAATACGACAACGGCAGGAAGAAGGTCGACACGGTGCTGCTGCAGCCGACGCTGCTGACCAAGCGCAACGTCGACGTCGTCGTGAAGGACGGCTTCTATACCCAGGCGCAGCTGGCGAGCCAGTAAGCGTACGACGGACGCGATGCGCGGCCGCCGCGACGGCGGCCGCGTTGACTGCGAGGCAAGAACGAATGACGGAACCCTTGCTGACGATGCGCGGCATCGTCAAGACATTCGACGGCGTGAAAGCGCTCGACGGCATCGACCTCACCGTGCGGCCCGGCGAATGCGTCGGGCTGTGCGGCGAGAACGGCGCGGGCAAGTCGACGCTGATGAAAGTGCTGTCGGGTGTCTATCCGCACGGCACGTGGGACGGTGACATCCGCTGGGAAGGCGCGCCGCTCGCGGCATCCGGCGTGCGCGACACGGAGCGGGCGGGCATCGTGATCATCCACCAGGAGCTGATGCTCGTGCCCGAGCTGTCGGTGGCCGAGAACATCTTCCTCGGCAACGAGATCACGCTGCCGGGCGGGCGCATGCACTTCGCCGCGATGGTCCGGCGCGCCGAGGAACTGCTGCGCGAATTGCGGATCGACTCGATCAACGTCGCGCAGCCGGTCATGAACTACGGCGGCGGCCACCAGCAGTTGATCGAGATCGCGAAGGCGTTGAACAAGGACGCGAAGCTGCTGATCCTCGACGAACCGTCGTCGTCGCTGAGCGCCGCCGAAACGCGCATCCTGCTCGACATCGTGCGCGACCTGAAGCGGCGCGGCGTCGCGTGCGTGTACATCTCGCACAAGCTCGACGAAGTCGCGGCCGTCTGCGATACGGTCACCGTGATCCGCGACGGCCGTCATGTCGCGACCGAGCCGATGCGCGCGCTGACCACCGACCGGATCATCGCGATGATGGTCGGCCGCGAGATTCGCGACCTGTATCCGCGCGAGCCGCACGAGATCGGCGAGGTCGTGCTGGAAGCGCGCAACGTGACCTGTCGCGACGTGACGAACGCGCGCCGCAAGCGGGTCGACGACGTGTCGTTCAGCGTGCGGCGCGGCGAGATCCTCGGCGTGGCCGGGCTCGTGGGCGCGGGCCGCACCGAGCTGATGCAGGCGATCTTCGGCGCGTATCCGGGCGCGTGCACGGCGACCGTGCTGATGAACGGCCGGGTGCTGTCGATCCGCTCGCCGGCCGACGCGATCCGCGCCGGGATCGCGATGGTGCCCGAGGACCGCAAGCGCCACGGCATCGTGCCGCAGCTCGGCGTGGGCCACAACATCACGCTGGCGGTGCTGCGGCGTTTCGCGGCGCGCGGGCGGATCGACGCGGCCGCGGAACTCGATGCGATCCGCACCGAGATGCAGCGGCTGTCGGTGCGCGCCGCGCATCCGTTCCTGCCGATCGCGAGCCTGTCCGGCGGCAACCAGCAGAAGGCGGTGCTCGCCAAGATGCTGCTGGCCGAGCCGCAGGTGCTGATCCTCGACGAGCCGACGCGCGGCGTCGACGTGGGCGCGAAGGTGGAGATCTACCGGCTGATCTTCGCGCTGGCGCAGCGCGGCGTCGCGCTGGTCGTCGTGTCGTCGGAGCTGCCCGAGGTGCTCGGGCTGGCCGATCGCGTGCTGGTGATCGGCGAAGGCGAGCTGCGCGGCGATTTCGTCAACGACGGCCTCACGCAGGAACAGATACTCGGCGCCGCGCTGAAGCCCGCGCGGCTGTCCACCGAACCCACCGCAATGAGCGCGACATGAATTCCGAACTTTCTTCCTCGACCCCGGCGACGCCGGATGCCGACGCGCAGCGTTCCGCCGGCCGCACGGCGCGGCTGCCGCTTCGCCAGATCTTCGCGCGCTACAAGCTGCTCGCGCTGCTGCTGGCGGTCGTCGTGATCTGGACGTTCTTCTCGGTGCTGACGGACGGCGCGTTCGTCACACCGCGCAACGTATCGAACCTGCTGCGGCAGATGTCGATCACCGGCATGCTCGCGTGCGGGATGGTGTTCGTCATCATCGCGGGCGAGATCGACCTGTCGGTCGGCTCGCTGCTCGGGCTGCTCGGCGGTGTTGCCGCGATCCTCGACGTCAACCGCCACTGGCCGGTCGCGGCGACGATCCCGGCCGTGCTCGCGCTCGGTGTGGTGATCGGGCTCTTCAACGGCTGGTGGTCGACCTATCGGCGCGTGCCGTCGTTCATCGTCGGGCTGGGCGGGATGCTCGCGTTTCGCGGGATCCTGCTCGGCGTGACGGGCGGCTCGACGATCGCGCCGGTGTCGGACGGCTTCGTGTTCATCGGGCAGGGCTATCTGCCGCGCCTGGTGGGGGACGGCCTCGCGATCCTGCTGTTCGGGCTCGTGTTGCTGCTGGTGGTGCGGCAGCGCGCGACGCGGCGGCGCTACCGGCTCGCGGTCGCACCGCGCTGGCAGGACGTCGCGAAGATCGTCGGCGCCGGCGCCGTGCTGTTCGCGTTCGTCGCGACGCTCGACCGCTACGGCGGTATTCCGGTGCCGGTGCTGCTGCTGCTCGTGCTGCTTGGCGTGTTCTCGTGGATCGCGACGCAGACCGTGTTCGGCCGGCGCATCTACGCCGTCGGCTCGAACCTGGAGGCGACGCGGCTGTCGGGCGTCGATACCGACCGCGTGAAGCTCGCGATCTTCGCGCTGATGGGGCTGATGTGTGCGTTTGCCGGCCTGGTGAACACGGCGCGGCTGGCGGCGGGGTCGCCGTCCGCCGGCACGATGGGCGAACTCGATGCGATCGCCGCGTGCTTCATCGGCGGCACGTCGATGCGCGGCGGGTCGGGCACCGTCTACGGCGCGCTGATCGGCGCGCTCGTGATGGCGAGCCTCGACAACGGCATGTCGATGCTGGACGTCGACGCGTACTGGCAGATGATCGTCAAGGGCGCCGTGCTGGTGCTGGCGGTGTGGATCGACGTGGTGTCGCGGTCGAACCGGCGGTGAGACGCCGGTCGGTCGCGAGTCGACAAAGAGGAAGATCATGGAACGAAACACGATGCGCGTGCCGGATGTTGCCGTGCTGGCGGCTGGGCCGTTCGTGATGCCGGATGACGGTTCCGTGCTGGGCCTGGATGATCCGCGCGACCGGCAGGTGATCGCGGATGCATTGCGCGCGCTGCTGCGCGAGCGTGCCGAAGCGCTCGCGTTCGCGATGCGCATGGCCGACCAGTGCGGCAGGCCGCGGCCCGATGCGGCCGATTTCGCGCTGACCGACATCATTCGGCTCGCTCGTATCGTCGAGCGGATCGAGCGGGACGGTGTGGCGAAGCGCGCTGCCGTGCCCATGGACGCGCGCTGACGGGAGAGGAGGCCGACGCGGCCAACGCGCCAGCCGAAAACCGATTGCGCCGCGCACGCCGCGCGGTCGACGTTCAACGCGGCGAATCGAATCGCACGCCGATTGGGGGCGAGGATTCCCCGCGTCGCGGGCTGACGCGGCCGTTGCCTGATAACGCGTCATTGACCCGCCCGCTCCCGACGCGCACCCTGCGCGGTCGCCGCCGCTTCCCGCCGCTGTCATCGTCTGCGTTCGGGATGGCATGACTTGCGGCGGCCGGAGCGGGTGCAGCAAGGTGCTAACGGAAACGATGCGCATGGGGGTTCGACGGGAAGCGTCGGGCTGGACGCTAGACCAAAGGCCGTCCAGCGCCCGAGGCTTTCGCCCGGCTTTCCGGGGCGAGCCGGTGCCGCCGGCCCGGCAGGACGCCCGTGCGCTGCATGGCGAGCGTGGCGGCTTCGCATGACAGGCGATACGCTATGCTGTCGTCCTCACCCGCCAGCCCGATCCGATGAAGCGTCCGTCGTTTTCCACCCAACTCGTCATGCTCTGGGCACTCGTCGCGGCGCTGTGCGCGACGCTGGTCGCGGTCGTCTGGATCACGGCGAGTTCCGCCGAGAGTCAGCAGGTCGCGAGCGCAAAGGCCGCCGGCGCGTCGGCCTGCGAAGCGGTCGCGTCGCGTTACAGCGCGTCTTCCGCGTCGCCGGGCGCCGGGCCCGCCCCGGAGCTGATGCATGCGATCCTCGACATCGTGCTCTCCCGTGCCCCCGACATGGAAGGCGGGTTCTGGATGCCCGGCGCCGCCCCCGCGGCAAGCGGCTTTCTCGCGTATTCCTTTCCCACCTACCAGGGCAGCGGCGTCAAACACGACGTACCGGAAGCGGAAACGCCGCTGATCCTTCGCACGCTGCGCGCCGCGGCCGCGACGCGTGCCGCGACCGCGAACGTCGTCGAAGGCGCGCAGGATGCCGTGGTCGCGGCGGCCTGCCCGGTACGCGGCGGATCGGGGCTGTACGTGTGGATGCTGACGCGTGCGCGCCCGCCGCTGGGCCGGCACGGCGAGTTGCTGGCCACGGGCCTCGCGGCCGTCCTCGCCGTGATCCTGGCGATCGCGGCGGCGCTGGCCGTGGCGCTGCGCCGATGGAAGCGCAACCTCGCGCGGATCGAGAGCGGGCTGGGGCCCGACGGTCGCGAGCATCATCTGCCGTACGTCGGCGAGCCCGATCTCGACCGCGTCATCGATGCGTTCAACGAGCGGGCGCGGCGCGCGGATCGGCTGCAGCAGCAGGCCGACGAACTGCGCACGCGCCTCGCGCAGGCCGAACGCTTCGGCATGCTGGGCAAGCTGGCCGCGCAGGTCGCGCACGAGATTCGCAATCCGATGGGCGCGATGCGGCTGAAGGCGGAAAACGCGCTGGCCGGCGATGGCCGGCGGCAGCAGGACGCGCTGCGCGTGATCCTCGCGCAGATCGAGCGCATCGATGCGCAATTGTCGAGCCTGCTCGCGCTGACGCAGCCGGTGCGCCCCCAAGCGACCCGGGTCGACGTCGACGCGTGGCTCGCGCAGGTCGTCGACGCGCACCGCGAGCTGGCGCAGCGGCAAGCGATCGACCTGACGCTGTCGCCCGCGGGGCAGGGCGAACGGCTGGCATGGCCGTCGGATCGTCCTGCTTTCGATCCCGACCAGATGCGGCGGGCGCTCGACAACCTGCTGCTCAACGCGCTGCACCACGCGGGCGACGGCGGTGCGGTCACGCTCGCCGCCGAGCGGCGCACCTTCGCCGGGCGCGACTGGCTGTGCCTCACCGTGTCGGACAGCGGCCCCGGCGTGCCGGCCGCGCAGCGCGAGCGGATTTTCGAGCCGTTCGTGACGGGCCGCGCGGAGGGCACGGGCCTTGGTCTGGCCGTCGTCCGCGAAGTGGCGGCGGCGCACGGCGGGCACGCGCGCCTCGACGGGGGCGCCGCATTCGTGATTGAAATTCCATGGCAAACATCCTCATAGTCGACGACGACGCGGCCTTTCGCGACAGCCTCGCGGAAACGCTCGCCGATCTCGGTCATCGGGCCGTCGAGGCGGCCTCCGGCCGCGCCGCGCTCAGCGCGCTGCGCGATGGCGATGGCGTCGAATGCATCTTTCTGGATTTCCGCCTGCCGGATCTGGACGGGCTGGCCGTGCTCGCGCAACTGCGCGACGCTCCCGCGCTGGCCGCGATTCCGGTCGTCATGCTGACGGCCCATGCGACCAGCGACAACACGATCGAAGCGATGCGGCTCGGCGCGTTCGATCACCTGACGAAGCCGATCGGGCGTCGCGACATCGCGCAACTGCTCGAACGCATCGTGTCGGCGAATCAGCCGCCCGTGCGCGCGCCGGGCGACAGCGATTTCGCGGGCGAGCCGTCGGCGGACCGACCGCGGCTGCTGGGCGTGAGCGCCGCGATGCGCGACGTGCAGAAGCAGGTCGGCCGCGCCGCGATGAGCGACGCGACCGTGCTCCTGACCGGCGAGACGGGCACGGGCAAGGAGGTGGCCGCCCGCGTGCTGCATGCGGCATCGGCCCGGCATGCGGGGCCGTTCGTCGCCGTCAACTGCGCGGCTATCCCGGCCGACCTGCTCGAAAGCGAGTTGTTCGGGCATCGTCGCGGTGCGTTCACGGGCGCGCATGCCGATCGCGCGGGGCGGCTCGTCGAGGCCGACGGCGGCACGCTCTTTCTCGACGAGATCGGCGACATGCCCGCCGCGATGCAGGCGAAGCTGCTGCGCGCGCTGCAGGAGCGCCAGGTGATGCCGCTCGGCGCGGATCGCGCCACGGCGATCGACATTCGCGTCGTGGCCGCGACGCACCGCGACCTCGTCGCGGCCGTCGCGGACGGCACGTTCCGCGAAGACCTCTTCTATCGGCTGAACGTCATTCCGCTGCACCTGCCGCCGCTCGCGGAGCGTGTGGCCGACATCCTTCCGCTCGCCGCGCATTTCCTGTGCAACGCGGCAGGCATGCGCGCGCTGCATCTGACGAACGACGCCCAGCGCGCGCTGCTCGATCACCGCTGGCCGGGCAACGTGCGCGAACTGCGTAACGTGATGGAGCGGGCGGCCGCGCTCGCCCCCGGGCCGGCCATTGGCGCGGCCGATCTCGGCCTGGCCGCCGTGCCGGCGCGCGAGCCGCACGCCGATGCGGTGCCGGCGCACCTGCTCGACATGCCGCTGCCCGATGCACTGGCGACGGTCGAGCGCGCGGCGATTCTGCGCGCGCTCGAACGCGCGAACGGCAACCGCGCGGAAGCCGCGAGGCTGCTCGGGATCGGCCGCCAGTCGCTCTATGCGCGCATGGCGAATCTCGGGATCGAGCGCGACGACTAGGGCCTGTTCACGCTAATAACGGGCTTGCGAACGCGCGTTGCCGGTCGTAGTGCAAGGAGTGAGGCGCGCCGTTTCGACTGTCGGGAATGCCGACATCCGGCGACGCGACGTGTCGGGAAATCCGACAGTTTTCGCGCGCGTCGTCGTTCGGCGCACGGCCACGCGGGGCGTCGCGGGTTGGCACGGGTATTGCGGATATCGATGCATCGCAACCCGTCGCCGGAGCCCGTCATGAAGTCGTACCTGCCTGTCGTTCGATCGCGGCCGCGGCGCCGTGCCGCCGTGCGCCGCTCGTCTCGCATGCTCTGCGCGGCCGCGCTCGTTGCCGTCGCAACGGTCAGCGTGGCGCAGGTGCCGCCCGCACCGCGCGCGGAAGATCCGGCCGGCGCCATGCCGCCGCCTGCTCCTCCTCGGCCTCGCGCACTGGTGCCTGCCGTGCCCGGAAACGACACCGCACGGCATGCGCTGGTGTCCGGCACGCTGTCGCGCCTGACGATCAACCCGGAAGGCGCCGTCGACGGCTTCGTGCTCTCCGACGGCACGCTCGTCCGCCTGCCGCCGCATCTCGGTTCGCAACTGACTGCGCTCGTGAAGACGGGCGACCGTGTGACGGTCGCCGGCGATCGACGCGTCGACGATGAGATCCGTGCCCGTGTCGTCCGCAACGACGGCACCGGCGCGTCGCTGTCCGATCAGCCGCCCGCGCCCGTCGCACCCGTGCCGCCCATGCTGCGCGGCGTCAACCTCGCCCGCCTGAGCGTGTCCGGCGTCGTGCGCCGCGTGACGCGCGCGCCGCGCGGCGAGCCGGACGGTGTGATGCTCGACAGCGGCGCGATCGTCAAGCTGACCGTTCCGGCCGCCCAGCAATTCGGCGCGCTGCTCGTCCCCGGCGAGCGCGTGGCCGCGGTCGGCTACGGCACGCGCAACGCCTACGGCGAAGCGCTGCAGGCGACGGCGTTCGGCGCGCCGGGCCATGTCGTCAATCTCTATGACGATGTCGCGCGCTGAGCGCGACGCCATTCCGAAACCCATCGAAAGGAGTCCTGCCATGCATTGGATCGATCCCGCCTGCCTGCCCGAAACGCGCGGCCTCGTCACGCAGTTCCTGCTCAATCCGCACGGAGACATCGACGGCCTGATCCTGAACGGCGACCTGCAGGTGCACGTGCCGCCGCATCTGGGCCGCGAACTGGTGCGGCGTGTCGCGGTCGGCGACCGCATCCGCGTGCGGGGCGTCAAGCCACGTCGCGCGGCGATGATCGCGGCCGTGCAACTGACCGGCCGCGACGGCGTCGACATCGTCGACGACGGGCCCGCGCACGCTGCGCCGGCGAAGCCGACGCACCCCACTCGCACCCCGCTGGAATCGAGCGGCGAAGTCGCGTTTGCGCTGCACGGCCCGAAAGGCGAGTTGAACGGCGCGTTGCTGACGAGCGGCGTCGCGTTGCGGGTGCCGCCGCATGCGGCTGAAGCGCTGCACGAGTATCTGCGTCCCGGTGTCCATGTGCAGGCGTGGGGGCACGGCGTCGTCACGCCGCACGGCACGACGCTCGACGTGAGCGAGATCGCCGAGCTCGTCGATGCGGATGCCGAATGATCGTGCGACGCTGAGACGGCCATGAGAGCGGCGCGCGCGCTCGAAGCGCTCAACTTCTTCCTCGCCGACGTGCAGGCCGGCATCGGCCCGTTCATCGGCGTCATCCTGCTGTCGCGCGGCTGGGGCGCCGATGCGATCGGCTCGGTCATGACGCTGGCCGGACTCGCCGCGATGGCCGCAACGCCGTTGGCCGGCGCGCTCGTCGATACGGTGCGCGCGAAGCGGGCGCTGATCGTCGTGGCGACCGCGGTGACGGCGCTGGCGTCGCTGGCGATGAGGTTCGTCCACGGCTATCCGGCGGTGGCGGCGTCGCAGGTCGTGGCGGCGGTCAGCGGCGCGGTGCTGGCGCCGGCCGCCGCGGGCGTGACGCTCGGCATCGTGCGCCGGCAAGGTTTCGACCGGCAGTTCGGGCGCAACCAGATGGCGAACCACGCCGGCAACGTCGCCGGTGCGGCGCTCGCCGGGTGGCTCGGCTGGCATGTCGGATTCGACGCGGTGTTCGCGCTGGTCGGCGTGTTCACGGTCCTCGCCATTGTGAGCGCGCTGGCGATTCCCGGGCACTCGATTGATCACGCGTCCGCACGCGGTCTCGATCCCGCCGGTGCCGCACCGGGAATGGATGCTGCGCATCCGCATGCGTCGGATGCGGCGTCGGCATCGGCATCGACATCGCCATCGCGCGTCGGCGGCCTGCGCACGCTCGCCGACAACCGGCCGCTGGTGCTGCTCGGCGCGTCGCTCGCGCTGTTTCATCTCGGCAACGCGGCGATGCTGCCGCTCTACGGGATGGGCGTCGTCGTCACGCATCGCAGCAACGCGAGCGCGTTCACCGCCCAGACGATCGTCATCGCGCAGTGCGTGATGATCGCGGCGGCGTGGCTCGCGCCCCGGCTGATTCGCGCGCACGGTTACTGGCGGGTGCTGCTGTTCTCGTACCTCGTGCTGCCGGTGCGCGGGCTGGTCGCCGCGGCGTGGCTGAGCGAAGCGGGCGTGTGGCCGGTGCAGGTGCTCGACGGCATCGGCGCCGGCCTGCAAAGCGTGGTCGTGCCCGCGCTCGTCGTTCACCTGCTGCATGGCTCCGGCCGCGTGAATGCCGGGCAGGGCGCCGTCGCGACCGCGCAGGGCATCGGCGCGGCGCTCAGTCCCGTGCTGGGCGGCGTGCTCGCGCAGCACTTCGGCTATCCGGCCGCGTTCGTCGTACTGGGCGCCGTGTCGACGGGCTCGCTCGCGCTGTGGCTCGGTCATGCGCGCTCGCTGGGCCGCGTGTGCGGCAAGCCCGCCGATCTATCGGCGACATCGTCGTGAAGGCGATGTCGATTTCCATGCCTCGATCCACTTGCCTATGAATCCTGTTTCGCTTGCCTGGCTGATTTCCGCGCTCGCCACCGCGGGCGTCATCACGCGTCCGTTCGGCTGGCCCGAGGCCATCTGGGCCGTGAGCGGCGCGCTGCTGCTGGTCGTGTTGAACCTGTTGCCCGCGGCGCAGGCACTGGACGCCGTCGCGAAAGGCGGCGACGTGTACCTCTTCCTGACGGGCATGATGCTGCTGTCCGAGGCGGCTCGTCGCGAGGGGCTGTTCGACTGGGTCGCGACGCACGTCGTCAATCTCGCGCAGGGCTCGCCGCGGCGGTTGTTCGCGTTGATCTACGGGGTCGGCGTCGTCACCACGGTGTTCCTGTCGAACGATGCGACCGCCGTCGTGCTGACGCCCGCGGTGCTTGCCGCCGCGCGCCGCGCGAAGGCCGACCCGATGCCGCAGCTGTACAGCTGCGCGCTCGTCGCCAATGCCGCGAGTTTCGTGCTGCCGATTTCGAATCCGGCGAACCTGGTGCTGTACGGTGCACACATGCCGGCGCTCGGCGTCTGGCTCGCGCACTTCGCGGCGCCGTCCGTCGCGTCGATCGTCTGCACGTTCGTGATGCTGCGGATCGTGCAGCGGCGTGCGCTGTCCGGCCGTTGCGAGTCCGGGCTGCCGGTGCAGCCGCTGACCAGCGGCGGCCGCATCGCGCTGGCGGGCATCGCCGCAACGGCCGTCGCGCTGATGGCGGTGTCGGTCGCCGATCGCCCGCTCGGGTTGCCCACCGCGCTGGCGGCCGTCGTCACGGTCGCGTGCGTGGCGATGCGGGATCGCGCGGCGTGCGTGCCGATCGTGCGCGCGATTTCATGGAGCGTGTTGCCGCTCGTCGCGGGGCTGTTCGTCGTCGTCGAGACGCTCGACCGGACCGGCGCGGTGCGCGCGCTGGCGGGCCTGCTGCACCTGCTGATGCAAAGCGGCGAGCACGTCGCGGCGGCCGTGGCCGGCGTCGCGGTCGCGCTGGTGTCGAACGCGGTCAACAACCTGCCCGCCGGGCTGATCGCGAGTTCGACGATCCACGCCGCGCACAGCCCGCAGACGGTGGTCGACGCGATTCTGATCGGCGTGGATCTTGGCCCGAACCTGTCGATCACCGGTTCGCTCGCGACGATTCTGTGGCTGGCGGCGATCCGGCGCGAAGGGCTGCAGGTCGGTTTCCGCGCATTCCTCGCGGTCGGCGCGTGCGTGATGCCGCCTGCGTTGCTGCTCGCGCTGGGCGCGCGGTTCGTGGTCGGCGGCTGACGCGCGATGCGCGTCGCGTCAGCCGTCCCGGCCGCGCTAGAACGAGTACGCGAGCGACGCGAACAGGCTGCGCGGCGCGCCCGGCGTGACCCACAGGCTGTTGTACGAGCTGACGTAGGTGGTGCGATTGAACAGGTTGTTCAGGACGACCGACGCACGCAGGTGCTTGTTGACCTGCACGTAGCCGTTGAGCTGGACGGTCGCGTAGGCCGGCAGCTCGAAGCCGTCCTGCGTGTTGGCCGTGTTGCCGGCGCGGCGCCCGACATAGATCACGCCGGCGCCGGCGCCGGCCTTGTCCGCGAACGGCAGGGTCGTCTCGTACATCAGCAGCGCGCTGCCGCTCAGGCGCGGTATGTCGACGAGCCGCGCGCCGGGCGTCAGCACCGTATCGCGCGTGATTTCGGCATCGACGTACGCGAGGTTGACGAGGCCGCGCAGGCCGTGCCCGAGGTCGCCGCTCCATTCGAATTCGACACCGCGGCTGCGTACTTCGCCGGCCGCGCGCGAGAAGCCGGCATTCGCCGGATCGGCGGTCAGCACGTTGCGCTTGGTGACGTAGAACGCCGAAACGGTCGTGAGCGAGCGCGTGCTCGCCCATTTCGCGCCGGCTTCGTAGCCGTGGCCTTTCTCGGGATCGAACGCGTTGCCGCCGACGTCCGCGCCGTTGTTCGGCCGGAACGAATACGCGGTGTTCGCATAGAACGACCACGCCGGGCTCATTTCATACACGACGCCGAGACGCGGGCTCACCGCGGTCTGCAGCTGGCTCGTCGTCACGCCCTTCAGGCGGTTGTCGATCGACTGGTGGAAGCGATCCCAGCGCAGCCCGGCCAGGATCTTCCAGTGCGGCCCGAACGCGAGCGTGTCCTGCGCGTAGACGCCTTGTCCGTTATCGCGTTCGAGCAGGTTGGTCGCGGTGCGCGGCGCGGGCGCGGGCTGGCCGTAGACCGGATCGAAGATGTCGATCGCATACGGCGCCGCGGCGCTCGGCGTGGAGCGCGTGACGAACTGGTCGTAGTTGAAGCGATACGCGTCGACGCCCATCACGAGCGTATGGCCGATGCCGCCCGTGCGGAACGTGCCGGTGGTTTCGACGCGGCCTTGGAGGTCGTTCGAGTGAAACGCGACTTGCCGGTAGCGGCGCCACAGCGTGCGGCCGTCCGGCTGCAATGCGAATGCCTCGGACGAGCGCCCCGACAGGTCGGTGTTGCGTTGCGCGACGCCGGCATTGATCGACCAGCTGGAATCGATGCGGTGCTCGAGGGTGAACTGATGGCCCGTGTTGCGCACGTCGTAGTCGCCGTCGCGCGGCTCGCCGAGAAAGCGCGACGCGGGGATCACGCCTAGCTGGCCGTTGACCGCCAGCACGCCGCGATCGAGCGGCGCACGCTGCCGCGCGCTCTCGAATTCGTAGTGGAGCGTCGTGTCCGCGCCGATGTCCCACGTGAACGACGGCGAGAACAGGTAGCGCTTGCTCGACACCGTGTCGCGAAAGCTGCCGTTGTTCTCGTTCATCGCGACGAAGCGGTACGCGAGCGTTTTCGTGACGGGGCCGGTCGAATCGAGCGTCTGACGCAACGCGCCGTAGCTGCCGGCCGACACGCCGACGGTGTTCGCGCGGGCGAACTGCGGCTGCTTCGTCGTATAGCTGATGATCCCGCCCGGATCGCCGCGGCCATACAGCGCGGACGCCGGCCCCTTGAGCACTTCCATGCGCTCCAGGTTGACGGTGTCGCGCGGCACGCTCATCCCGCGATTCCACGAAAAGCCGTTGACCAGGTAGTCGGTGCCGGACGTGTTGCCGTCGCCGGCGAAGCCGCGCACCGCGTAGTTGTCCCACAGGCCGCCGAAGTTGTTCTGGCGCGAGACGCCCGCGACCCAGTCGTAGAGATCGTCGCCGCGCGTGGCGGCCACCGTCTGGATCAGCTTCGTATCGACGCTGCTGACCGCGAACGGAATCTCCATCACGTCCGCCTCGCTGCGCGTCGCGCTCGTCGATTCGCGCGTGCGGAACGGCGCCGTCGCGCGTTGCGCGGACACCTCGATGGCGGGCAGCGCCGTTTCCTGCGCGTCGGCGGCGCCCATGCCGGCCGTGCCGACGACGATGGCCATCGGTGCGGCCGCCCAGTTCCTCCTGCTCATACCCGTCCTTTTCCTTTTTTGTGTCGTTCGCGTTCGGGCACGGCGGGCGGCCTGGCGCCGGCATCTGTGTTCCAAACAGTACATTTGCGCGGCAATTTAATGCAAATGAGAGGCATTTGCAATCGTAATTTTGAGATGGGCCCGACGGCACGGCGGTCGTCCGGTTCGGCGCGGTCGCCATTTGAGATGGCGAGTCGTACGGGCAGACGATCTGAGGCTTCGAATGGCGCTCGATGGACGAGCCGCGGCGATCAACTGCCGGAACGGGAGAAGGGCTTGCTCGGCGAGGCGCTGCGGTTGCTCGCCGAGACGCGGGCGCGTGCGCTGGAACTCCGTGCTGAGGTGAACCGGCGGCAGGGCGGCGCCACGCCGGATGTCCGCGACTTCAACCTGCCGACGATCATCGAGCTGCAGCGACGCCCGCCCGCTTCGCGTGAGCCCAGGCCCAAGCTCAGGCCCAAGCTCAGGCCCAGGCCCCGGCACAGGCACAGGCACAGGCCCAATCCCAAGCCCACGCCCACGCCCAAGCCGAAGCCGCCCTCGTGCGGCCTCGCTACCAGGATCGATGCCCGCTGCGTGCTACGCCGCCGACAGCGTGACCGACACGCCCGTCGCGGTATAAACCGGCGTGGCCTTGAACCCGTCGACCGTCACCGTCGAGAACTTCGCGGCCGCCGCCGCGCCGTCGATCAGCGCGATGGTGTCGCCGGCCTTCGGCGCGTAGCCGTTCACGAATTTCACGCGCAGCGTGCCGCCCGTGACGGTGAGCGGGCCGCCCACGCGCAGGCGGCCGCCGCCGTTGCCGTCGATGTCGAGTTCGAGCGTCGTGTTGTCGAGCTGCGTATAGCGGGTCGCGATCGTCACCGGTGCATTGGCTGCGATCTTCACGCCGCCGCCCGAGCCGACGTACACGTCGCCGTTGCCGAACGCCGTCGTCGACGCGGCCGCGAGCGTGCCGCCGCTCACCTGCGTGCCGCCCGTGTAGCGGTTGTTGCCCGCCAGCGTCAGCGTGCCGCTGCCTTGCAGCGTCAGCTTGCCGGCGCCCGCGACGTCGTTGCGCCACAGGTCGGCTGCATTGAGCCCGCCCTGCGACGCATCCATCGACACGATCACGTTGCCGTTGAACGCGCCGTAGCCGTCGGCGGCCGCGAACAGGTTCAGGCGGCCCCAGCCTTCCGCATCGTCCATGACCGGATAACCGGACGGCAGTTCGGTGGTCTTCAGCACGACGCGCCGCTGGTCGGCGCTCAGGTACGGGAAGCGCGTCTGCAGCAGGATCTCCGCGCCCTTGGGCACGACCGGCGGCGCGTCCGTCGATTCGATCGCGGCGAAGCCGAACGTCATGCGGCGCAGGAACGCGGCCTTGTTCGTCGCGTAGTCGGCGAACCGGTCGGTGGCCGTCGTACTGGAGTGGGCGAAGGCGGAGAACGTCGTCGCGCTCGTCCCCGTCAGTTGCTGCAGCGCCTGGTGGGCTTGCGTATAGGCGGTCTGTGCGTCATCGGCATACGCGGTCAGGTTCGCCGCGCTGACGGCCAGCGCGAGCATGCGTCCGCCGATCACGTCGAGCGGCGAGTGCATGCCGGCGAGAATCCGGTTCTCGCCCAGTTCGAGGCCGCGGCTGACCATTTCCTGGAAGCGTTCCGGCACGAGCCACGCCATCGTCGTCGCATCGCGCACCGCCTCGGCCGTGTGGCCGCTGATGAAGCCGCCGTCGGTCGCGGGCGTCGTGCTTTCCGCCGGCACGAGCGTCGGCGCGACCACCACGCTGGTGCTCCAGCGGTACGGGCGCGCATATTTGAAGAAGCGCTTCGACGGTTCGGTCGATGCGTTGTTGCCCATTTCGTTGAGCAGGTCGACCACTTTCCCGAAGCTGGCGTTGCCGCTGCTGCCGACGCCGACGTTGTTGCCCGAGTCGTTGTACAGCACCGTCGTCGCATCGGCGGGCACGCTGGTGATGCTGGTCGTCTGCTGGGCCGCGGTGCGCCACGCGGCGGTGAGCGGGCCCATGCCGTCGGTCACGCTGTATCCCTTGCCGCGCCGGTCGTCGTAGTACGCGGCATCGGCCTGCTGCGGCGTGCGAGCGGTCGTCGCGTTGATCACGTACTGCACGTTGGCCGACAGCACCGCATCGTTCAGGATCGTGCCGCACGACACGCCGCTGTTCGGCAGCCCGGAGCAGGTCGACGGCGAGATGGCCGGGAATGTGCCGAACGCCGGCGCGCTCACGCCCGCGTCGACCAGCATCGTCGCCGGCTGCCAGAGATCGAGGAAGCGGCTCACCACGCGCACCGCGGCGTTGGTCGACAGCGTCGCATAGCGCGCATCGCCGCGCTGGTTGGTCGCGACGTTGTCGACGAACGCGGGCACGCTCGGAAGTGGTGCGCTGTCGACGAAGCCGGGGTCGGCGGGCGGCGCGGGAACGGCCGCCGCCAGGGTGCTGGTCGACGCGACATCATCGCCGCCGCCGCACGCAGCCAGCACGATCGCACTCGACAAGGCTGCGACGTGCAGCGGGAAACGGCTTCGTGACGCAAACATGCAAGACTCCATCCTGATGGTCGAAGATGGCGAATTGTGGTGATGGATCGTTACGCGGCCGTTACGGATTTGTTTCGCGTCGAATGCAAGGCGCGCGAATTCCCACTATCTGGTTAATTTCGGGTGCTGAGCATGTCGGGCGACGGATTCGACGCGTCGATCGAGGGCGCGCGCGGCGGGAGGCTAGGCGCCGGCCGCCCGCGTGTCGAGCCGGAACAGCGATACCGCCTCGGCAAGCCGGCCTCCCTGTTCCTCGAGCGACTTCGAGGCGGCGGCGGCCTGTTCGACGAGCGCCGCGTTCTGCTGCGTGACTTCATCCATTTGCGTAATGGCCAGATTGACCTGCTCGATGCCGCGGCTCTGCTCGTTCGACGCGGCCGCGATCTCGCCCATGATGTCGGTCACGCGCGCGATCGCATGCGTGACCTGGGTCATCGTCTCGCCGGCGTTGTTCGCGATCTGCGAGCCGTCCTGGATTTTCCGGACCGATTCCGAGATCAGCTCGCGAATTTCCTTCGCGGCGCCCGACGAACGCTGCGCGAGACTTCGGACTTCGCTGGCCACCACGGCAAAGCCGCGGCCCTGTTCGCCCGCGCGGGCGGCCTCCACGGCCGCGTTGAGCGCGAGGATGTTGGTCTGGAAGGCGATCCCTTCGATGATCGCGGTGATCTCGGCGATTTTGGTGGAGCTGGCGCGGATGTCCGTCATTGTGTCGACCATCAGGCCGACTGCCGTGCTGCCGCGCTGGGCGACTTCCGACGCGTTGTTGGCCAGCCCGCTCGCCTGCTGCGCATTGTCGGCGTTCAGGCGCACGGTGGAGGTCAGCTGCTCCATGCTCGAGGCGGTCTCCTGCAGCGAGGCGGCTTGCTGTTCCGTGCGGGAGGAGAGGTCCTGGTTGCCGGACGCGATTTCGCCGGCGCCTGTCGCGACATTGCCGGATGCAGTGCGGACTTCCGCGATCAGGCGGGTCAGGTTCGCCTGCATGTCGCGCATCGAAGCCAGGACGCTGCCGGCCGGCGCGGCACCGGTCGACGATCCGGTACCGAGATCGCCGGCCGCGATACGGCGCGCGATGTCGCTGAGCGCGGCAGGCTCCGTGCCGAGCGCGCGCAGCAGGCCGCGGGTGATGAAGACGCCCAGGATCGCGGCGGCGGCTGCCGCCGCGATACACATGACGATCAGCATCAGCCGCTGTGATGCATAGCGGTCGGCCGATTCCGTTACCAGTTGCGCGCCTTGCGTGCGGGCGAACGTCGCATAGGCGTCGGTGGCGGTGACAAGCCTGGCCAGCAGCGGCCGACACTGTTCGTTGATCATCGTGATGGCCTGGTCGCGCCGGTTGTTTGCCGCCGCGTCGACGATGGCGCGCGCCACGGGGCCGTACTGCGCTTCGACCGCGCCGATCTGCCGGACCAGTTCGCGGGCCTTGTCGGTCGCGCCGCTCCCCTCGCGGACCGCATTCGTCAGTTCGCCGAGCAGCGCGCCGACCTCGCGGTCGGCTTGCAGCGCCGCGTCCTTCTCGATGTCCGCGTCGCGCGGTGCGGTCGCGAGCACCTGGTTGCGGGCGGCGATCGCACGCCGGTCGACCGCGACGCGAACCTTGTCCGCCAGGATTGCACGGGCGTTGGTGCCGTTGACGTAATTTTCGAATGCCGCGTTCGCATTGCCGAGCGATACGATGCCGAGAATGGAGACGAGCAGAACCATGCACGTCAGGAGGCTGAAAGCCAGGGTCAGCTTCGTGCGAACCGTTAATCGTTGATCATTCATGTGAGAGTTCCAGTTTCGTTGACATCGAGTAGTTTTCCTTATTATCTGATTGGTGCATGAACAATTCGGGACCGTTTTCCGAGGCAATCGTTTGCGTGTGCTCCGCTGCCGAAAAAATGCAGACCCGATCCGTGGCCGGTCAGGCCACGCGAGCGTGTTGCTCGGTTTCTGCGCAACACACGCGGTTCCGGCCTTCGCGCTTCGCACGATAAAGCGCCATGTCCGCCTGATGCGACAGCGCATGCACGGACGGGGGACGCGCGCGATGACCGGTCGCGCAGCCGATGCTGACGGTGAAGGCCGGCACGGTTTCCGCGAACCCGTCGAGCCGGTTGCGTTCGACTTCGCGGCGAATCGCCTCCGCGACCTGCGCGGCCCCGCTTTCGTCGGTGTCCGGCAGCACCGCGACGAACTCCTCGCCGCCGTAGCGCGCGGCGAGATCGCCGCGCCGCCGCGTGTGGGTGCGGATGCATTCGGCGAGAAAGCGCAGTGCCGTGTCGCCTTCCGCATGCCCGTGCCGGTCGTTGTACTGCTTGAAGTGGTCGGCATCGATGAACAGGATCGACAGGCTGCCGTTGCTGCCGCGCTGTAGCCGTTCCCATTCGTCGGCGAGCGCGATATCGAGCGCGCGGCGGTTGCATAAGCCCGTCAGCGGATCGGTCCGCGTGAGATCCGTGAGCAGCGTCTGCTTGCGCAGGTTGTCCCGCAGCGCAAACGCCAGCAGCCAGACCACCGCGCAGAAGAATGCGCTGATCACGGTGGCGGACACGCCTACCGTCCACGACAGGCGCGTGATGCTCGCCAGCACGTCGCGCTCGGCCGGCGCGACGACGGCGATCAGTGGCGTGCCCGGCACCCGCTGGTACGTATACAGCCGCATGGTGCCGTCGATGACCGAACGCGCGGGGTAGAAGCCCGATTCGCTGTGCACCATCCGGTCGAAGGCTTTCGAGCGACGCAGGTGGTTCATCTGGTTGTCGTTCAACGACGGATTTCTCGCGAGGATCGCACCGTCCGCGCGCAGGATCGCGCTGACCCCGTTCGGCCCGACATCGAGGCCGGACAGGAGCTGCTCGAAATAGGCGATGTCGATGGCGACCACCGCGATGCCGTTGAACGTATGGTCCGGCCGTTCGATGCGCCGCGACAGCGCGATCGATTCCTTGTCGCCGCGCGAGCGTGCGCGATAGGCCTCGGACACGTAGAGGCCGACGTTGTCGGCATCGCGATGGACCTTGAAGTAGTCCCGATCGCTGAAATCCCAACGATGGGTCGTGCCGCAGCAGCCGTCGATCAACTGGCCGTGGCGGTCGGTCACGCCCATGCCGGTCACGTATTGCGCGGCGGTGCGCTCGAACAGCAGGTCATGCCGCAGCCCGGCATCCATGCGCCGCACCGCGGGCTTGCCGAGATCGGACGCGAGCGCGACCAGTGCGTTGTTCGACGTTTCGACGGTGCGCGCGATCTGGCTCACCAGCACGGCGGCGACGTTGCGCGACGTCTCGTGAGCATGCTCGATCACTTCGCTGCGCCCGATCCACAGTGTCGCCGCGCTGATTCCGAGCGCCGCCAGCGACATCAACGTGCCCAATGCTCCGACGACAAGATGGTTGCGTCCGGCCCAGTCGGCGATTTTCTCGATCGAGGTGGTTGCGGGCATGCTCGTGCTCGTATGGGCAGCCGGTTGCAACGGCTCCGGCGCGGGTCAAATCCGGGTTAACGGCACGGTTAACAGAAAATCGAGGCCGGCGGGGCCGCCAGTGGGCGCGGGCAATCGCGCTCGGGAGCGCAAACGTGTGCGAGCCCGCGTGGCCCATCCGGCAAAGCGTTGCATCGGGCGTTCACCGCGCCCGGAACGATGCGCGGCGACACGCGCCGCCGGCACGTCGATTGATAACCCATCGACATCAATCCTTCCAAAAATTGCACTTATCGTTTGCGCGGCGACGAGCGAACATGCCGGAAAACGACAATCGATCCACCCCTCCCGCGTATTTCCGGATTTTCAGGAGACACCCGATGCACCCCTCGTCCAGCCTTCCGAACGCACGTTCGAAGGCCGCTGCGGTTTTCCGCGTCACCGCCGGGAATTTTCTCGAGCAGTTCGACTTCTTCCTGTTCGGCTTCTACGCCACGCAGATCGCCAACGTTTTCTTTCCCGCACAAAGCGAGTTCGCGTCGCTGATGATGACCTTCGCCGTGTTCGGCGCCGGCTTCCTGATGCGGCCGCTGGGCGCCATCGTGCTGGGCGCGTACATCGACGACGTCGGCCGCCGCAAGGGCCTGATCGTCACGCTGTCCATCATGGCGAGCGGCACCGTCCTGATCGCGTTCGTGCCGGGCTACGCGACGATCGGCCTGCTGGCGCCCGCGCTCGTGCTGCTCGGGCGGCTGCTGCAGGGCTTCTCCGCCGGCGCGGAACTGGGCGGCGTCTCGGTCTATCTCGCCGAACTGGCGACGCCCGGCCGCAAGGGCTTCTTCACGAGCTGGCAATCCGCCAGCCAGCAGGTCGCGATCGTCGTCGCGGCGGGCCTCGGCTTTGCGCTCAATCAATGGCTGAGCGCGTCGGCCATCGCCGCATGGGGATGGCGCGCGCCGTTCTTCGTCGGCTGCATGATCGTGCCGTTCATCTTCATGCTGCGCCGTAACCTGGAGGAAACCCAGGAGTTCAAGGCGCGCAAGCATCGCCCGGGCATGAAGGAAGTGTTCGGTACGCTGGTGCAGAACTGGGGCGTCGTGGTGGCCGGCATGATGCTGGTCGCGATGACCACCACGAGCTTCTATCTGATCACGGTCTACGCGCCGACCTTCGGCAAGACGGTGCTGCACCTGAGCACCGCCGACAGCCTGCTCGTGACGCTCTGCGTCGGCGTGTCGAACTTCGTGTGGCTGCCGATCGGCGGGGCGCTGTCCGACCGGATCGGCCGCCGGCCGCTGCTGGTCGGCATGACGGTGCTCACCGTCGTGACCGCCTACCCGGCGCTGTCGTTGCTCGCGCACGCGCCGTCGTTCGTCAACATGCTGCTCGTCCTCCTGTGGCTCTCGTTCATGTACGGGATCTATAACGGGGCGATGGTCGTCGCGCTCACGGAGGTGATGCCGGTGCAGGTGCGCGTCGCAGGCTTCTCGCTCGCGTACAGCCTCGCGACGGCCGTGTTCGGCGGCTTCACGCCGGCCATTTCGACCGCGCTCATTCACGCGACGGGCGACAAGGCCGCACCGGGCTACTGGATGAGCTTCGCCGCGGTGTGCGCGCTGCTTGCGACGTTCGCGCTCTATCGTCGCCACACGGCGACGCTGACGCCGGCGCATTGATGCCCGATCCATCCGGAATGCTTGCCAACACCTACGAATCCGCACGACCACGACCACGATCATGAGAAACCTGCTCCCGAAATTTTGCACGGCCGCGCTCGTCCTGGCCACGGCAGTGGCTGCCAACGTGCAGGCCGCCGAACTGCACGTGATGAGCTCGGGCGGCTTCACCGCCGCCTACAAGCTGCTCGGCCCCCGGTTCGCTGCCACCACGGGCAACACGCTCGATACCGCGCTCGGCCCGTCGATGGGCAAGTCGCCCGAGGCGATTCCGAACCGGCTCGCGCGCGGCGAGCCCGCCGACGCCGTCATCATGGTCGGCTATGCGCTGGACGACCTGATCAAGCAGGGCAAGGTCATCCCCGGATCGCGCGTCGAGCTGGCCGACTCGCGTATCGGCGTGGTCGTGCGCGACGGCTCGGCAAAACCCGACGTCGGTTCCCCCGAAGGCCTCAAGCAGGCGCTGCTGCACGCGAAGTCGATCGCCTACTCGGACAGCGCGAGCGGCGTGTATATCGAACGCGAGCTGTTCAGGAAGCTCGGCATCGAGGACCAGGTGAAGTCGAAGGCGAAGATGATTCCGCGGATTCCGGTGGCATCGGTCGTCGCGAACGGCGACTACGAGATCGGCTTCCAGCAGGTGAGCGAGCTGCTGCCGGTCAAGGGGGCGACCTTCGTCGGCAAGATCCCCGAATCGCTGCAGTCGGTCACGCGCTTCGCGGCCGGCATCCCCGTCGGCGCGCAGCATCCGGCGGAAGCGAAGGCGCTGCTCGACTATCTCGCGTCGCCCGACGTGCAGGCCGACGTGAAATCGACCGGGCTGGATTCCGTCCCCGCTCATTGAGCCTGATCGACGGGAAGGTTGGCGTCAGACCGCCTTCCCGTCACCGTCACCGTTGCCGCCGGCATCCGCGGCGGCACGGTCCGCATCGACCCCGTTCGGGGCGACCGGCCCGCCGGCAGCGAGCCGCTGCACAAGACGCGCACGATCGCACGCACCTTCCCACATCGACACGAAGATCACCGCGCACGCGTTGCTGATCACGCTCGTCAGCGCACGCGCCTCGGACATGAAGCGATCGATGCCGACCAGCAGTGCCACGCCGGCGACGGGCAGGTCGGGCATGACGGCGAGCGTGGCGACCAGCGCGACCAGCCCGCTACCGGAAACACCGGCCGCGCCCTTGGACGTGACCAGCATCACGGCGAGCATCAAGGCGATCTGCGACGCGGAAAGGGGCACGTCGCATGCCTGCGCGATGAACAAGGCCGCGAGCGTCAGATAGATCGCGGTGCCGTCCAGGTTGAACGAATAACCCGCCGGCAGCACGAGCCCCACGACGCCCTTGTCGCACCCGAGCGATTCCAGCTTGACGATCAGGCGCGGCAGCACGGGCTCCGACGACGACGTCGCGAGGACGATGAGCAACTCTTCGCGCAGGTAGCGCAACAGCCGCCACAGCGCGAAGCCGTGCAGCCGCGCGAGCGGCGCGAGCACCAGCGCGACGAACAGCGCGCAGGCCGCATAGAAGGACACCACCAGCTTCGCGAGCGAGCCGACCGAACCGATCCCGAAGCGGCCCACCGTGAAGGCCATCGCGCCGAATGCGCCGAGCGGGGCGAGCCGCATGATCATCGCGAGCACGCGAAAGATCACCTGGGCGACCCCGTCGATCAGCGCGAGAACGGGCTGGCCGGCCCGCCGGTGCGCATTCAGCGAGAAGCCGAACAGCAGCGACAGCAGCAGCACCGGCAACACCTCGCCTTGCTCGAACGCGCCGAGCATCGTATCGGGGATCACGCTCAGCCCGAATGCCACGAGCCCGCGCGGCTGCGCCTCCTTCGCGTACTGTGCGAGGATGCTCGCATCGAGATGATGCACGTCGATGTGCAGGCCGGCGCCGGGGCGCAGCACGAACGCGATGACGAGCCCGATCGCGAGCGCGACGGCGGTCAGCAGATAGAAGAGCGCCAGCGCCCGGACGATCGTGCGGCCGATGGCCTTCCCGTTCGCCAGTGACGTGATGCCCGAGACGATCGTGCAAAAGACGATCGGCGCGATGGTCATCCGCACGAGGCCGACGAACGCGTCGCTGAGGGGTTTGAGCATCGCGCCTGCGGCCGGCCATGCGTGACCGACGGTCACGCCGAGCAGCATCGCGAGCAGGACCTGCACGTAGAGCGATTTGAGCAGCCTGGCCAACCTCACGGAACGGTCTTCCTTCGTGTCTCTTGTGTCGTTGTCACACCGATGCATCGCTGCTTGCGATGCCGTCACGCTTCGCGTCGACGATCATCCGGTGAAATGCTTCGGCGGCCGGCGTGAGCGGCCGTCCGCGCCGCTTGACGATGCCTACGCGCCGTTTGACGACCGGCTCGACGAGCGGCACGCTCGTGAGAATGGGGTGGTCGTGCCCGGGCATCGCCATCGAGGGCACCGCGGCGACGCCGAGCCCCGCCTCGATCAAGCCGAGCAGGGTCGTCACGTGGCGCGCTTCGCACACGCTCGGCCCACGCGGCGCCACGGCGGCGAGCGCCTGGTCGAGCAACAGGCGGTTCCCGGAAGTCTTGTCCACCGACACGTAATCGTGCTCGTACAGTTCGTTCCAGGTCACGCGCTTCTTGCGCGCGAGCGGATGGTCGCGGCGGCAGGCGGCGACGAACCGCTCCTGGAGCAGCATCTTGAACTCGATCTCGGCTTCCTGGCTGCCCATGAAGCTCACGCCGAAATCGGCTTCGCCGCTGATGACGGCACCCAGCACCTCGTTCGCGCTCGCGTCCAGCAGCTTGACCCGGATGCGCGGAAAGCGCTGATGATAGCGCGCGATGATGGCCGGCAGAAAGTAGTAGGCCACCGACGGCACGCACGCAATGGTCACGTGGCCCAGGCGGCTTGACGACACGTCGCGAATGCCGAGCAGGGCCGCGTCGAGATCGTCGAGCAGCTGTTCGGCGCTCTGCGCGAACACGCGGCCGACCGTGGTGAGCGCGACGCGACGCGTGGTGCGCTCGAAGAGGCGCACGCCGAGCGCTTCCTCGAGCTTGTCGATCCGGCGACTCAACGCGGGCTGGGAAATGCTGACCGATTCCGCGGCCTTTCGGAAGCTGCCCGTTTCCACGACCGCGCGAAACGCCTGCAAGTCGTTCAAGTCGAAGTTGATCCCCACGGGCGCGTCTCCGCATCTCAGATGGGGCGTATTTTGCATGATTTCGCCGGGCGGCCGCATCGGCGCGGCACGCATCCGCGCAACGCGTGACCGCAACCGCGTGCGTGAGGGGGTGGTCTTGCCGTCGATCCGCTGCTCGTCGATGTCGATGGGGGCATCGAGGCCCCGGGCCTTACGGCGCAAGCAGGCCGCGGGCGGCCAGATTGGCATACAGCGCGCGCACGCCGAAGGTCCACGGCGCGATCTCGGTGCACAGCCGCACGGTGTTGACGAGCGCGCCGAGTGCGGGCGTGGAGATCGTGACGCGGTCGCCCAGGTGATGCGTGAATCCGCCGCCGGGCGCGTCGCGGTCCTGGATCGGCGAGAACATCGTGCCGAGGAACAGCATGAAGCCGTCCGGATACTGGTGATGCGCGCCGCAGGTCTGCGCGACGAGGTCGGCCGGGTCGCGGCTGATCTCGCGCATGTGGCTGATGCCGTCGAGGACGAAGCCGTCGTCCGCGCCTTCGACGCGCAGCGACACGCTGGCCTCGCGCACGCTGTCCAGCGTGAAGCCGTCATCGAACAGCCGCACGAACGGGCCGATCGCGCACGAGCCGTTGTTATCCTTGCATTTGCCGAGCAGCAGCGCCGAGCGGCCTTCGATGTCGCGCAGGTTCACGTCGTTGCCGAGCGTCGCGCCCACCGGCCTGCCGTCGCTGGAAACCGCGAGCACGATCTCCGGCTCGGGGTTGTTCCATACCGATACCGGCAGCAGCCCCACGTCCGCGCCGAAGCCCACCGCCGACATCGGCTGCGCCTTCGAGAACACCTCGGCATCAGGGCCGATGCCGACTTCCATGTATTGCGACCACGCGCCGCGGCGCTCGAGTTCCGCCTTCAGCCGCATCGCGGCGTCCGAGCCCGGCACGATTTTCGACAGATCGGTGCCGATGGTGGCCGCGATGGTCGCGCGCACGTCCGCTGCTTTCACGGGGTCGCCGCCGGCCTGTTCCTCGATCACGCGCTCGATCAGGCTGACGGCGAAGGTCACGCCGCAGGCCTTGATGGCCTGCACGTCGCACGGCGCGAGCAGGTGGGTCGCGCCGCGCGTGCCGTCGAGCGCCGCCTGCAGCAGCGGCTCGACGCGGCCGAGCGATTCGCCGGGCGCCGTGCGGGCGAGGGCGGCGGCGTCGGGGCGGTCGAACAGGTCCGCGGTGGTCGGTACGGTGCGCGTGATGTCGATCACTTCGCCGTCGCGCACGGCAACGACGCTCGGGCCCGCATGGGCGCCGTCGTGCCGCCACACACGGCCGATCAGCAGCGCTTGCGCCAGGTCGTGCGGCAGGCAGTCGGAAACGGAAAGAGTACGCATGGTCGGCTCGGCAAGGGTCGTGGGCAGGGAGGGTCAGTGCGAATGGCGCGGGTTGCCGCGCTGCTCGATCACCTTCAGGTACAGCGTGGCCGGTTCGAGGCAGCCGCCGGTGGACAACTGGCCGACGAACTGGCGATAGAGTGCCTGCCACGGCGTTTGCGCCTGCGGCACCGTAAAGCTCGCCGTCTCGCGACGGCGCGCGAGTTCATCCTCGTCCACGAGCACGTCGACGCTGCGGTGATTCAGGTCCACGCGAATGCGGTCGTTCGTGCGCAGCAGCGCGAGGCCGCCGCCGACCGCCGCCTCGGGCGACACGTTCAGGATCGACGGGCTGGCCGACGTACCGCTCTGGCGCCCGTCGCCCAGGCACGGCAGCGAGCTCACGCCGCGCTTCACGAGTTCGGCCGGCGGCGCCATGTTGACGACTTCCGCGCTGCCCGGGTAGCCGACCGTGCCGCAGCCGCGAATCACGAGGATGCAGCGCTCGTCGATGTTCAGCGCGGGATCGTTGATGCGCGCGTGGTAGTCCTCGGGGCCTTCGAACACGATCGCGCGGGCCTCGAACGTGTTCTCCGCGCCCGGCTCGGCCAGATAGGTCCGGCGGAACGCTTCACC
This sequence comes from Burkholderia sp. HI2500, assembly GCF_002223055.1. NCBI lineage: Bacteria > Pseudomonadati > Pseudomonadota > Betaproteobacteria > Burkholderiales > Burkholderiaceae > Burkholderia > Burkholderia sp. HI2500. The sequence goes on from NZ_NKFL01000007.1 coordinate 168,654, forward strand.
GACCACCGACATCTTCATGATCGCGCTGTCGAAGAAGTTGCCCGACAGCACCATGAAGCCGGCGCCATGCTTGAGTGGCGCGTCGGGCGTGCGGATCACATCGTGGTCGGCGTCCTGCGCCGTGTCGGCGATCTCGCCGATCGCGCGGCCGGACACGGTCACGCAGTCGCGCCGCAGCAGGCCGGCCGCATCGAGCTGGCGCAGCACCGCGGGCACACCGCCGGCGCGGTGGAAGCTCTCCCCGAGGTATTCGCCGGCCGGCATGCAGTTGACCAGCAGCGGCACGGACTCGCCGAGGCGCTGCCAGTCGTCCAGGCTCAGTTCGACGCCCATGTGGCGCGCGATCGCGATCAGGTGCGGCGGGCAGTTGGTCGAGGCGCCGAGCGCGGACGCGACGACGATCGCATTCTCGAACGCCGCGCGCGTCATGATCGCCGACGGGCGCACGTCTTCGCGCACGAGCTCGACCGCGCGCTTGCCGGTGGCGTACGCCATCTGGCCGCGCTCGCGGTACGCGGCGGGGATGCTTGCGCAGCCCGGCAACGACATGCCGAGCGCCTCGGCCAGGCTGTTCATCGACAGCGCGGTGCCCATGGTGTTGCAATGGCCGATCGACGGCGACGAAGCCGTGGTCAGCCGCATGAAGCCTTCGTAGTCGATCTCGCCGGCGGCGAGCAGGTTGCGCGCGTGCCAGATCACCGTGCCCGAGCCGACGCGCTTGCCGTCGTGCCAGCCGTCGAGCATCGGCCCGCCCGACAGCACGATCGCCGGCAGGTCGACGGTCGCGGCCGCCATCAGGCAGGCGGGGGTGGTCTTGTCGCAACCGGTCGTCAGCACCGCGCCGTCCAGCGGAAAGCCGTGCAGCACTTCCACCAGCCCGAGGTAGGCCAGGTTGCGGTCGAGCGCGGCGGTCGGGCGGCGGCTTTGCTCGGCCAGCGGATGCAGGGGGAATTCCATCGGAATGCCGCCCGCGTCGCGGATGCCCGCCTTCGTGCGCTCGGCCAGTTCGATGTGGTGGCGGTTGCACGGCGCGAGGTCGCTGCCGGTCTGCGCGATGCCGATCACGGGGCGGCCCGACTGCAACTCCTCGCGCGTCAACCCGTAGTTCATGAAGCGCTCGACATAGAGCGCGGTCATGTCGGCATGCGCGGGATCGTCGAACCATTCCTGGCTGCGCAGGCGGCGAGGGGGCTGTGACATGGCGGGCTGTCTCCGAAGGGGCCTCGTTCATTGTTGCGCACCGGATTGGTACCGGTAACATCGAGCGGATGTTAGCACGGGGTTTTTGCAGCCTAAATGCCAATATGGTTGCAGAGTGGCGGAAATGCTTGCTGGAGCATTTCATGTTCTTTCCCTGCGGCGTTCGCCATAAAATTAGCCATCAATGATCTGGCTGGGGCGATGTTCAATATTTCACAAAAGATCTAATTGGGTTTTATCCGGTAATTGTGTTTTTTATGCTTTATGTGCAGCGTTTGTCCTCTGGGTATATCGAAAATTGTGCGGTTTTGTGTGCGGAGGGATTGTCCGGGGGTGAGTGATGCGACAATAGCCAATTCGGAAAACTGAAGAGGGTGATCGATATGGTAGGCAGCAATAGTTCGCGGCTGTTATCGGATGAGATAACTGTATTTGAGACCGGCGACCCGAATGAGAATCCGTGGGTTTGGGGCGTACCAAAGATCGAGTCGATCGAGGTAGTACCATATGATTCGAAGTGGCCGGAATTATTTCTTGCGCTGAAAGCTGACATTGAAACCGCTCTGGCGGGAAATTTTTTGAACATCGAGCATGTTGGTTCCACTGCCGTACCTGGGCTCGCCGCGAAACCAGTCATCGACATCGATTTGATAGTCGAGAATCCGCACGCGGAAGCGTTGTATGTGCCCGTGCTGGAGGCGATGGGTTATACGCTCACGGTTCGTGAACTGTCGTGGTATCAGCATCGGATGCTTCGTCTGGATTCGCCGCGCGTGAATCTGCATGTGTTTGGCCCGAATTGCCCGGAGCATGTTCGTCACATTCTCTTTCGGGACTGGCTTTGCTCACACCCTGAAGATCGACAGCACTACGCACTGACGAAAGCGCTGGCGAAAAATCGCGTTGATAATGTTCAATCTTACAACGAAAAAAAGCGTGATACCGTTGAGGAAATTTACCGAAGAATATTCGAGTTTCACGGGTTGCCGAAGTCTGATTCGACTGATTGAAATGGTATGGAGGTGAAGTTAATTGGAGGGGCTCTGATATTTGCCGGCCTCGCAACAACCTGGCAGTACCCGCGCTACAGTTTTTCTTTTCTTTTTCATCGGCCGATCAATCGCATGCCTCGCCAACGAAGTCGCCGAGCGTCCCTCGGGGCAGCTCCCCGGTCGATTCGCGCGACATCGATCGGGCGACGATGCGGCAACTTGTTTGTGCTTGTGATACAGTCAGCAGCGGCGTATCACCGCGCCTCCATTCCGCGGAAAGGGTTCACACCCAGGTCGACCGTCTCACCGCATATTCATGCGACTCCCAGCCGACAAGCGGATACGGCTGCCTTTGGAGATCGTATGCCTCAAGATCCTCGCGCCACGGCGCAAAACGGTCACATCGACCTCGTTCGGCAGCGCAAGCGTGCCAAGCAACTTCTCAAGCAGCTCCAGGCGGGAATTCCGGTTGGCGGACCAGGCGAAAATTTGCGTCGTGCGGCTTCCCCCGTGCTTGCTGACGCTCAATGGCTGATCGCTCGCGAACTGGGATTTGCCAGCTGGCCGAAACTCAAGTCTCATGCGGATGCCATCGAGTTCGCCGCACGGCATCCGGAATTTGCCGCCAATGACACGGCTGATACCCAGCACTGGCGTTGTGGCAACGACATCGCGCATGGTCTGGGCGTGGCCGGGTTTCGGGGGGAATTCCACGTGTTCGCCGATCCGTACTGCATGGGACCCGTTCCCAGGTTGGAGCCGGAAGCATTCATCGACACGCGTTGCGAATTCATCAGCCAGTGTTTCGGCATCCCGCTGGCGACGGTTCGACGGCGCGCGCTAACCGAGTATGGCGCGTTGTCGCAGCTGTCCCGGGCCAGGCACGCCGTACTGTGGTGCGAAGCGGATGCTTACGATCAGCTTTTCCTGATAGCTGTGCTTGCCAACATGACGGGACGGCCGCAATCGCTGGAGTTGGTCGAGGTCGACAGCGTGCCGGGCGTCGATCGATTCGTCGGCATGGGGCAATTGGCGCCGCAGGTGCTTGCGTGGCTTTGGCCACGCCGTCGTGAGCTGACTGACGACGTGTTCTCGCTCGCTCGCGAGGCTTGGGACGCCTATCGCGATGCGACTCCACTTGCCTGGGCCGCGCTTTGCAAAGAGGCGAGTCCCAGCCTTCCGCTGTTGGCCCCGGCACTGAAACGCCAGTTGCAGGAATTGCCATCGGTACGTGATGGCCTCGGTCTGACGGAAAGACTCGCCTTGGAGATCATTCGCGACGGTGACGGGCTTGCGTTGTCGCAGGTGTTCGCCGAGTTGAACCTGTGTCGCGATCCGCTGCCGTTCCTCGGTGACGCAATGTTCCATGCGATGATGCGCCCGCTGGCAGAAGGCGACCGTCCGCTGATCAAGATCCATGACGACCATCCCGAGCGCGAAAGGTGCATCGTTGGCCTGACGCCGCTTGGCGAGCAGGTGCTGCAAGCAAACGCGAATTGGCAGGATCATTGCGACGTACCGCGATGGGTAGGCGGCACACAGATACTGCCGCGCACCACCCACTGGGCCCTGGATGACGATTGCACACCGGTGCAACGCCGTCGATTCAGCTAACGACGGTCGGTCCGGCCGCCTGCAATCAATCGAATGATCGGTGAACTTGGCGTCAGTGGATGTCTATACGCTTTGAGTGCGATCGCTGGGCTTCCGTGCATCACAACGAGTGCATCGCACCGACCGCAACGGCGCGTTCAGCGCCGTTCGCGTCGCCCCGGAACGGCCATTCACTGTCGCATGCCGATCCCGGCATCGGGATCAACGCTCGAGAACATTGCCACTACGCCCCGATTGCCCGCTCAAACATCGGGCGGCAGGGTTGAAAATCTATAACTCTACGGTTATCATTGAGATTCATAACTTTTGAGCTATGCATTGGACCCTACTGCCAACGACCTGTTCGCCGCGTTGGGCGAACCGACCCGCCGGGCAATCTTTCAACGGCTTTCGCATGAAGGCGAGCAGACCGTCGGACGATTGACCGCGCATGCGGGCGTATCGCAGCCCGCCGTGTCCAAGCATCTGGCCGTCTTGCGACAGGCCGGGCTGGTGGAAGGGCGCCCGGAAGGACGAGAAACCTATTACCGTGCCCGACCGGAGGGACTCGCGCCCTTGGTCGACTGGATCGGTGTCTACGGCGTCTTCTGGCGGGATCGAATCGACGCGTTGTCGGACTTGCTGGACCGGATAGACACATGACGGCATCGCGAGAATCGCACAGCCTGGTCGTGGAGCGGAATCTTCGGCATCCGCCCGACAAGGTGTGGCGCGCGCTCACGCAATCGTGGTTGATCGAGGAGTGGCTGATGGCCAACGACTTTGTGCCTGAGGTCGGTCACCGCTTTACGCTGCGCGCGCAGCCGTTGCCCGGATGGTCGGGTATCACGAATTGCCAGGTCATCGCGGTGGAGCCGGAACGGCTGCTCAGCTATCGCTGGGGCGATGGCACGGAATCCGCGAGCGGTCTGAAGACGATCGTCACCTGGACCTTGACGCCACATGAGGGCGGCACCTTGCTGCACATGGAGCAGTCGGGTTTTCCGTCTCCGACGGCACTCAGCTACGTGCGCCTCGGCGCGGCCTGGCCGCGCTTTCTGGACAAACTGGATCAGCTCATCGGCTAGTTCCGGCGACTGAACATCAACGCTCTGTTTTCTTCCCGATGGGGCCTGCCTGCTGGCCGGCCCCAGGGGTAATGCTTGCCCGTCGCGAGCCATCGGCTTCGGCCGTACGTCCAAAGGAATAGCAGGTATGTCGACTGTCCGAATCGCAATCATCTATCACAGCATGTATGGCCACACTGCCAGGCAGGCTGATGCGGTGCGCGCCGGTGTAGAACGCATTCACGGCGCGGAAGCGCTTCTCTTGACCACCGAGGAGGCGTCTTCTCGCTGGGACGATCTGGCATTGGCTGACGGCATCATCTTCGGCTCGCCCACCTATATGGCCAGCGTGTCTGCAGCATTCAAGACTTTTCAGGAGGCGACCTCGAATGCGGTCCTGGCCAAAGGCGCATGGAAAGACAAGGTCGCCGCAGGGTTTACAAACTCGGGCGCTCACGCCGGCGACAAGCTTGCCACCCTGATCCAGATTGCGCTGTTTGCCGCCCAGCACGGCATGCACTGGGTCAACCTTGCACTGCCGCCCGCGAACAATTCGACGACCGGCTCGGATCAGGACTTGAACCGTCTCGGATTCTGGCTCGGTGCAGGGGCGCAATCCAACGTCGATCAGGCGGCCGATATCGCGCCACCGGAAGCGGATCTGGCGACGGCAAGCCATCTGGGGCAACGCGTGGCAGAGGTCGCCATGCAGCTGATGCGTGGGCGGGCTTGAAGGTTGTCACGTAACGGCAAGTGGTCGCGAGGACGGTCGCGGGCTACGCGATGGCGGGATCGTCGCGTTGAGCGCTGCCGTCTCCCGAACCGGCCGGTTTCGCCCCATCGTTGCGGTTGGCGTGTACGGGCGGGTTTCAGCCAATGAGTCATCCGAAATATTCATCGGGGCCTGCCACGGGCGGCCGGTCAAGGTGGCCGTGGGTTGATCGAGAGTGGAAACCTGCGTCGTACGGGTTTTGAATTATTCAACGACTGCGAATATGAAAATGAGTGAGATCAGGGTCTCTCGGCCCGAAGACGGTGCGCGCGCAGTGGAAATCTGGCGGCGTGCAGTTGATGCGACACATGATTTTTTGTCACCGGAGGATCGCCGCGCGATTGACGAGATGGTATGCGGCTTTTTGCCTCAAGTGCCGCTTTGGCTCGCCGTCGATGCCAATGATTATCCGTTGGCCTTTATGTTCATCGAACACGGGCACATGCAGGCGTTATTCGTTGATCCGGCGTGTCGAGGGACTGGCATTGGCGCGGCGCTGGTTCGCCACGGCTTGACGCTTCACCCGAACATGACGACTGACGTTAATGAACAGAACGGTCAGGCAATCGGGTTTTATGAAAACCTGGGCTTCCGGCGCATTGGCCGTTCCCCCGTCGACGATCAAGGCAGGCCGTACCCGCTGATTCATCTTGAATACCAAGGTTGAACAGGATCGACATGATTTCAATGAAGCAGGAGAAGCAATGATGAAGGTCGGATTGGTGGGATGGCGCGGCATGGTCGGTTCGATGCTGCTGAAGCGGATGCGCGACGAGGGCGATTTTTCCAGAATATCGCCGACGTATTTCAGCACGTCCGCTGCAGGGCGCACGTATCGTGACCCGCTTGGCGTCGAGCACGCTCTGCTCGACGCGAACTCGGTCGAAAGACTGGGCGAGATGGATATCGTCATCACCTGTCAGGGAGGCGACTATACGAAGGCGGTTTATCCGTTACTGCGCGCGTCGGGCTGGAGCGGCTTCTGGATCGATGCGGCGTCCGCGAAGCGGATGGATGACGACTCGATCATCGTGCTGGACCCGGTCAACCGTGAGCAGATCGAGGCCGGCATCGCCGCGGGCGTGCGCAACTATATCGGCGGCAACTGCTCGATCACGCTCTCGCTCATCGGCCTGACCGGACTGTTTCGCGCCGGACTCGTCGAATGGATGAGCATGATGACGTACCAGGCGGCGTCGGGCGCCGGCGCACAGCATGTGAAGGAACTGCTCGGCCAGATGTCGGCCGTCGCCAGACGGGTCGACGACCATCTTGCCGCACCCGCCACGCCCGTGCTCGATGTGCTGGCGAAAGCACAGGCAGCATCGCGCGCCAGCGATTACCCGATCGAAGCGTTCGGCGCGCCGCTCGCGGGCAGCATCATTCCGTGGATCGACAGCGACCTCGGCAATGGCATGAGCCGCGAGGAATGGAAGGGCGAAGTCGAGACGAACAAGATTCTCGGGCTGCCGCCGGGCACGATTAGAGTTGACGGACTCTGCGTTCGCGTCGCTGCGCTGCAGAGCCACTCGGCCGCGATCACGCTGAAGCTGAAGGAGAACGTCGAACTCGATCGTCTCGAAAGGTTGATTCGCGGGGCACACGAGTGGGTCGATTTTGTGCCGAACACCCGGGAGGAAACGATCCATCGATTATCGCCCGCCGCCGTCAGCGGATCGCTGAAGATCGGTGTGGGCAGACTGCGTCGCCTCAACGTCGAGCCGCGGATGTACAGCGTGTTGACCACGGGCGATCAATTGCTCTGGGGGGCGGCTGAACCGCTGCGACGCGTGCTGAACATGATTCTGAACGCGCAGTAGGCGTCGAGCGAGCAGGGCGTTTCAGCGATGGCGGAGCGACGTGAACTGCCATCGTTCGATCCTTCGATGATGGCTTCGTCCTGATACGTGGAACGCCTCACCCGATGCAGGTGGCGTCGACACGCCTCGTGTCTAGAATCCTGAGAGAAAAAACATGAGTGACATCATCATCGCAGGCGTCTTTATCGGTCTGATTGCCACGGCGCTGTCGGATTTGTGGGCCATATTCCTCGAAAAGGCGTTCAAGCTGCCGAACTACGGCTTTGATGTCGTGGGCCGCTGGATTGGGCACATGGCACGCGGACAATTCTTCCACAAGCCGATTTTCGCGTCGCCTCCGATTCCGGGCGAAAAAGCGATCGGCTGGATCGCACATTACGCATTGGGCGCTGCGTTTGGCTTCTTGCCGATCCTGCTTGGTGGCGGCACGGACTGGATTGCCAATCCGACGTGGGCAGTTGCAATCGCTGCAGGTCTTCTGACGCTCGCGGTGCCGTTCTTCATCGTCGTTCCTGCGTTCGGCATGGGTGTCCTGTGCTCGCGGACGCCGGATCCCTGGGCGGCACGTCGCCAGGGCGTGATCTCGCACCTGTACTACGGCATTGCGCTCTACATCGGCGCAATCTTCTTTTCGGCGGTGATGCGCTAAGGAAGGTCGAGGGTGAAGGCAGCAATCATGCCGGCATGTACTTTTCGGCCGCTTCCACGAATCGATCACGAGTCTTGAGATGAGTGTTGCTCAATAGACCCGCCAGCTTCTTTGGGGTGTTTATCCGGTAACAATTGCAATGATGCAGAACGTTGTGAAAGTCGAAGTCGCCAACGAAGTGTTCCGTATCGGCCGGACAAAAAACGACGAAGGAATGCTGGTCAAGAAATTCTTCGTGGTTGCCGAGTTGGGAAGCGGGGAGTTGTACGTCCACTTACCCGGTTTCCAAGGCTGGGAGATTCAGGTTCGTCCTGAAGCAGACGATGTCATTCTGTTCGATACTGGCGAGCTCGCACAGGAACGTGCTGAACGCGTGTGTCAGTACGTGAAAGACGATTTGGCAACCGGAAAGCCGCTGAATATGGATGTGTGGCAATTTCTCCGGATGGTGCACGACAGGAAACCCTAGGCGCCGCTGCATGACGTGCTTTACGTGAAAACAAGGCAGGGCCAGCGTTGCTCGCTGACATGCTTGGGGTTTTCGGCGTGCGGACTCAGTCGAGTGGGCAACCGGACTGCTCGACGAGCCAGTCAATTAACGCTCGAACTTTCGGCGGAAGGAGCCGATTCGGCGGATACAGGAGCCAGACTGGCCCGCTGTAGGCGCGCGGCTCGAATAGCCATTCGGGCAGGATGTGTACCAGCGTGCCGGCGCGGAGATCGTCCCCTATCGCAAACTCCGGCAGGCTTGCCACGCCCCAATCGTCCAGTGCAGCCTCACGCCGTGCACTCACATCATTCGCGATATAGCGTCCTTTGACATCGACGGTCTCTACTTGGTTACCTTGCCGGAACGTCCACCGATTGTCGTCCGGTGCATCGCCGAGAAATAGACAATCATGCTGCGCAAGATCGTCTGGAACGACGGGCATACCTCGTGCACGCAGATAGCCGGGAGAGGCGCACGGCATCCACCGTACCGTGCCGAGTTGTCTTGCGACAAGGCCTTGTGGCGGTTTCGGGGTTGGCCGCACGACGAGATCGACATGATCACGAATCGGATCCAGATCGCGGTCGTCAAATATGACCTTGACCTCTACTTCCGGGTAGGCGCGCAAGAATCCTGGAATCTTCGGGTGAATCAGGCTCTTCGCTAGCGAAATCGGCGCGCCGATGCTGACTCGGCCGCGTGGCTGCGCTGTCAGCTGGCTTGCCGCGTCGACGGCTCCGGACGCTGCCTCCATCATGTCCCTGCAGTAACGATAGATTTGCATGCCGGACTCCGTCAGCCGGATGCGTCGGGTCGAGCGTTCGAACAATCTCACGCCCAGCGCTCGTTCAAGCCGCTGCACTTGACGGCTGACTGTCGAAGGTGTCGTGCCAAGCGGCCGCGCGGCTGCCGAGAAGTTACCGGCCTCGACCACCTGGGCGAAGGCAGCGAGATCCGGCAACAACGGGAGAAGTTCGGTCGGTGTCATGGGGGTAGCAAAGGTAGGCGGGATGTCCGTTCAATTTATGCGCGAGACGCACAAAACTTGTTCGCTTCGACCGGATTATCACTGTCGGTGCACTGCCGGACAATGCGGATCTTTCGTGTGGGAGATTCGTCATGCGCTTCCGGTTCAATATATCTGCCGATCTGTTGTTGCTTGTCGTGGCTTTTATCTGGGGCACCAGCTATGCCGTGGTGAAAAGCGCATTGGTCGTCTACCCGGTGTTAGCTCTTTTGGCGTTGCGCTTCGGCATCACGTTCGTGCTGCTGTCGCCATCCCTGTGGTCGATACGCGGGTTGTCGCTTTCTCAGTGGGGCAGGATCGTCGGTGCCGGGTGCGTATTGCTCGGGATTTTCTTGGCCGAGACGTTCGGTGTGGGGATGACGACCGCCTCGAACGCTGCGTTTCTGATCAGCCTGTGCGTGGTGATGACGCCGCTGGTTGAATGGGCATGGCTCAGACGCATGCCGCGCGGTATCGAGTGGGCGGCAACCGGACTTTCCGTTCTGGGCGCCTTTCTGCTCGGAGGAGGGCGATTCCATTTCACACCGGGTGATGCGCTGGTGGTACTTGCCGCGCTGTTACGCGCGATCAACGTGTGCGCAACGAAACGCGTCATGCAGAATCAGGCCGTGTCTCCACTGGCAATGACGGCCGTGCAATCCGGCGTCGTGTCGCTTGGCTGCGCCATGCTCGCCGTGAGCGTCGCGAGGTCGCAATGGCAGCCCTTGCCTGCATTCGCCGGAAATGAAACTTTTTGGATGATCGTCGTTTACCTGGTCGTCGGCTGCACGTTGTTTGCGTTCTTTGTGCAGAACTACGCGGTCAGTCGCAGCACCCCGACACGCGTCGCGCTATTGATGGGCAGCGAGCCGGTTTTTGGTGCCGTGTTCGCATGTGCATGGCTTGGAGAACGTGTATCCGTGCTCGCATCGATCGGCGGCGGGCTGATCGTCCTCGCATCGTTGCTGGCATCGATTCACGGAAAGGATCGGCGCAACCGGGATGCCATTTCGGAAGTTGAGGAGTCGAAAACGGCTGGCCACCTGACGTACGAACGTCGAGAACGCCAAGCGCTGTGAAGCGTCAAGCGGTTGTTTCTCGACGCAGGGCGTCTCCCCATCCGCGTAGTGAGCCCGATATCAGTCAGTGGGCAGCCGATCCGCAGCGCTCGCCCGGATCGGTTTCGCAAACGATGCGGTGTTCAGGAATGGAACGCATGATATGGACCGATCGGTTCCTGTTTCAACGTGCGCTTTCCGGCCGGGCAGCGCAATGCCGTCGTCGCGGACGGCGCGCGTCCGCCGGCTCAGTCCAGCCCGCCCTGGCACAGATACTTGATCGACAGGTAATCGTCGAGCCCATAGCGTGAACCTTCGCGGCCATAGCCCGATTCCTTCACGCCGCCGAACGGCGCGGCCTCGCTTGCGAGCGCGCCTTCGTTGATCCCGACGATGCCCGTTTCGAGCCGTGCCGACACGCGCGCGATGCGCCGCACGTCCTGCGTGTAGAAATACGCGGCGAGCCCGAACGGCGTGTCGTTCGCGGCGTCGACGGCTTCGTCCTCGGTATCGAAGCGAAACAGTGCGGCGATCGGGCCGAAGGTTTCCTCGCAGGTCAGCTGCATGTCGGCGGTGGCGTCGGCGAGCACCGTCGGCGCGTAATAGTTTGCGCCGAGCTCGGTCAGGCGCTTGCCGCCCGCCAGCACGCGCGCGCCGCGTTCAACGGCATCGCCGACGTGACGCGCGATCTTGTCCACCGCGCGCGCGTTGATCATCGGGCCGATCTGCGCGGCCGGGTCGGTCGCCGGCGCGACCTTCAACGCGGCGACGCGCGCGGCGAGCTTCTGCGCGAACGCATCGTAAACGCCGGCCTGCACGTACACGCGATTCGGCGAGACGCACGTCTGCCCGCCGTTGCGGAACTTCGCCGCCATCAGCCCGTCGACCGCGGCATCGAGCTCGGCGTCGTCGAACACGATGAACGGCGCATTGCCGCCCAACTCGAGCGAAAGCTTCTTCAGCGTCGCGGCCGAATCGCGCGCGAGCAGCTTGCCGACGGCCGTCGAGCCGGTGAACGTGATCTTGCGCACGCGGCTGTCGGCGAGCCAGTCGGCGGCCGCGTCGATGCCGCGCTCGCGCGACGCCGTGATCAGGTTCAGCACGCCCGCCGGCACGCCCGCTTCCTGCGCGAGGAACGCGAGCGCGAGCGCGGTGAGCGGCGTGTCCTCCGCCGGCTTCGCGACGACCGTGCAGCCGGCCGCGAGCGCCGGTGCGATCTTGCGCGCGATCATCGCGAGCGGGAAGTTCCACGGCGTGATCGCCGCGACGACACCGATCGGCTCCTTCACCGCACTCAGCCGCTTGCCGCGCTGCTGCTGCGGAATGATGTCGCCGTACGTGCGCGTCGCTTCCTCGGCGAACCACAGCACGTACGACGCGCCGTACGCGACCTCGCCGCGCGCTTCCGCGAGCGGCTTGCCCTGTTCGCGCGACATCAGCTTCGCGAGATCGTCGGTATGCGCGACGATCGCCGCGTGCCATGCTCGCAGGATCGCCGCGCGGTCGCGAGCGGGCGTCGCGCGCCAGGCGGGCAGTGCGCGTACCGCCGCGTCGGTCGCTGCGCGTGCGTCTGCGGCGCCGCTGTCGGGTGCGTGGGCAACGGTGTCGAGCGTGGCCGGATCGGTGACGGTGAAGCGGCGGCCGTCGAGCGCATCGCGCCAGGCGCCGTCGATCAGGTTGGCGGTGCGAACGAGTTCGGTTCGGGACAGCGTAAGCGGCATGACAGGTCCTTGGATGAAGCGGTTCGGCGGCGACGGCGGCGCGGCAGGCGCGCGACTGTCCCGTACGGACAGCGAAGCTGCCGTATTCGCGGGTGCCGCGCGCGGTGCGTCAGTGACGTTCGCCGAACAGCGATTCGAGCGGGTAGTGCCGTTTGACGAACGGCGACTTGATGATCACGTAACTGAAATACTTCTCGATGCCGATGTTCTGCTCGAGCAGCCCTTCGACGATCGTCTGGTAATGGCTCACGCTGCGCGTGATGAACTTCAGCAGATAGTCGTAGCCGCCGCTCGCGAGGTGGCATTCGACGATCTCGTCGACGTTGCGGATCGCCGCGACGAAGCGGTCGAAATCCTCGCGTCGATGGTCGGCCAGCGTGACTTCGGTGAACACGACCTGCACGTCGCCGAGTTTCTCGAGCTGGATGTGCGCGCCGTAGCCGCCGATGTAGCCGGCCTTCTCGAGCCGCTTCACGCGGATCAGGCAGGGACTGGGCGACAGCCCGACCGCATCGGCCAGCTCGACGTTGGTCATGCGGCCGCGCTTCTGCAACTGGGAGAGGATGCGCAGGTCGATGCGATCCAGCTTGCTGTCCGTCATGTTCACGTGCGTCGGGAGTCGGAAAAATGGAATGTCCGGTTACTTTAGAGTCGAAAGATATCCGCCACAAGCCCGGCTTTCCCTCGGCCCGTCAGGCCGGCTGTGCGTGCGCGGCATCGAGCGCGCGTTGTACGCCCGAATCGGCCAGCACGTCGTCGAGCGTGTTGCGCACGCGTTCGAACAGCAGGTCGAACTCGCCCGCGGTGAAGCTCAGCGCCGGCGCGAAGCCGAGCACGCCGTCGCCGAACGCGCGGAACACCACGCCATTCGCGTACGCGGCGGCCGCGATCTTGTCCGGCACGTTCAGCACCGGGTCGAAGCGCGTCTTGTGCGCCTTGTCGGCGACCAGTTCGAGCGCGCCGAGCAGGCCGACCGAACGCGCGTCGCCGACGAGCGGATGCGCGCGCAGCGCGTCGAGGCCCGCGGCAAAGCGGGGCGCCATCGCCTGGCCGTTCGCGAGCAGCCCGCCTTCGTGATAGAGCTTCAGCACCTCGAGGCCGATCGCCGCGCTGACCGGATGCGCGGAATACGTATGGCCGTGGCCGACCACCGGCGAATCGGCGCGGTCGCCCGCGATCCCTTCGTAGATTTCGTCGGACATCAGCACCGCGCCCATCGGCGCATAGCCGGCCGTCAGGCCCTTCGCGACGGTCATCAGGTCCGGATCGACCTGTTCGGCCTCGCAGGCGAACAGCGGGCCCGTGCGGCCGAAGCCGGTGATCACCTCGTCGGCGACGAACAGGATGCCGAGGCGCCGGCACGCATCGCGCATCGCCTTCAGCCAGCCGGCCGGCGGCACGATCACGCCGCCGGAGCCTTGCACCGGCTCGCAGAAGAACGCGGCGACGTTGTCCGCGCCGAGTTCGGCGACCTTCGCTTCGAGCGCGGCGACCGACGCGGCGATCAGCGCCTGCGGATCGTCGCCGAGCGGATGGCGGTACGGGTAGGGCGACGGAATGTGGTGCTGATCGGCCCGCGGCAGGTCGAAATGGCGATGGAACGCCGGCAGCGCGGTGAGGCCGGCGCCGATCGACGACGAGCCGTGATAGCCGCGCTCCAGCGCGATCATGTGCTTTTTCGACGGGCGGCCGGTCGCGTTGAAATAGTGCGTGATGAAACGGATCGCGGAATCGACCGCGTCCGAGCCGCCGAGCGTGAAGTACACGCGGTTCAGCGACGGCGGCGCGAGCGCGGCGAGCCGTTCGGCGAGTTCGATTGCCGGCTGCGAGCCGAAATGGAAATAACCGGTCGCATAAGGCAGCTTCGCCAACTGGTCGGCGGCGGCCTTCACGATGCTGTCGCGGCCGTAGCCGACGTTCACGCACCACAGGCCCGAGAACGCGTCGAGCAGCGTGTGGCCCGCGGCGTCGCGCAGGAACACGCCGTCCGCGGATTCGAGCACGGTGACGCCGCGCGCCTCGTGCGCACGGTAATTGACGACGGGGTGGATCAGGTGTTGACGATCGGCTTCGATCAGCGCGGCTTGTTTCATGGGAAGGCGGGACTCTCGTCAGGTGTCAGCGGTGAGTTCATGCTAACGGGCGAGAAATCCGGATGCGTCTTCAATTTGCGGCCCGAAACGTATGCGCGCGGCGTTTGTGCGGGGCGCTTCGGCATTTTCTGCTGCGCGCCCCGTGCGGCCGGACATGGACGTCAGTAGCCGCGCGCGCGATCGACGACGCCGATCATCGGCTGGCCCGCGCGATGGCGCGCGAGGTTCGCGAGCACCGCGTCGACCGCGGTGTCGGGCCGCGTCGCGCTGGCGATGTGCGGCGTGATGCGGATGCGCGGATGGTTCCAGAACGGATGGCCGGCCGGCAGCGGTTCGGGATCCGTCACGTCGAGGATCGCGCTGTCGAGGCGGCCGCTCGCGAGCGCCGCGAGCAGCGCGGCTTCATCGAGCTGCGGGCCGCGCCCGACTTGCACGAGCGACGCGCCGGCCGGCAGCGCATCGAACACGCGTGCGCCGAGCAGTCCGCGCGTGCTGTCGGTCAGCGGCAGCAGGCAGATCAGGATGTCGGTGCGCGCCAGGAACGCGTCGAGCGCCGCGTCGCCCGCGTAGCAGTCGATGCCGTCGAGCGTGCGCGGCGTGCGGCTCCAGCCGGCGCACGGGAAACCGAAGCGCCGCAGCGTGTCGAGCACGGTCTGGCCGAGCGTGCCGAGCCCGAGCACGCCGACGCGCCGCGACGCGGCCGCGCGCACCGGTTTCTCGTGCCACACCTGCTCGCGCTGCTGCGCGGCATAGTCGAACAGGTCGCGATGGATCGTCAGCACGGCCTGCGTCACATACTCGACCATCCCTTCGACGATACCGGGCTCGATCATCCGCACGACCGGAATGTGTGCGGGCACGCGCGACAGGTCGAACTGGTCGATGCCGGCGCCGACCGAGAACACGACTTCGAGATTCGGCAACAGCGCGACCGGATCGTCCGGCGGCTGCCAGGCGGCGAGATAGCGGACGGCCGCGGCGTCGCCGAGGTCCGGCCAGATCCGGAACGGCAGATCGGGCGCCTGTTGCGCGAAGCGTGCCGCCCACTGCGCGCCGCGCACCGGGTCGGCCTTGTAGAGAAAGCTCATCGTGTGTCCCGTTCAGCCGAGCGCCTGGCTCACGATCGCGAACGCGCGCAGCGCCGGGTCGCGCGCGGGCGTCGTGCCGCGCGCCATCGCGACGACGGTATCGACGCGCGGCAGCCCGAGCCCGTCCAGCCAGTCGGACAGCCCGCTGTCGCTCGGCAGGTCGACCCGCACGAACATCCCTTCGTTCAGCGCGAGCCAGTGACTGATCAGCGCCTGCGCGCGCAGCGCATCCGGCGCGATCACCGGGCCGATCACGTGGCCCGGGCCGAAGCGGCGGAACAGCGCGAAGCCGAGCAGTTCGCCGTCGCGATCGAGCGCGATGCCGTTCGCGACGTCGAGCAGCGCGTCGGTGACCGCGCCGCGTTCGTAGCCGGCCGCGCGCGACGCGAGCGCGGCGAGGCGCGGCCCGTCGTTGGTGCCGAGCGGGCGCAGGCGCTCGCCGGGCGGCAGCGAGATCAGCGGCGGCCGGAACGCCGCGCCCTGATGCTGGTTGATCGTATCGATCGGCGCGAAGCCGAACGCCGCGTACAGCGGCTCGCGTCCCGGCATCGCATGCAGAAACACGGTGCGGGTGCCGAAGCCGTCGAGCGCGCGGGCAAGGAGCTCGCGCTCGATCCCGCCGCCCGCGCGCTCGGGCGACACGATCACCATGCCGAGCGCCGCGTGCGATTCGCCGAGGCGCCAGCCCAGCGCGGTCCCCACGACGCCGGTCTCGTCTTCGGCCACGATGCCGCCGCCGAGCTGGAGCACGAAGCGCCAGTCCTCGAGCCGGTGCGGCCATTTGACCGCCTCCGACAGCCGATGGGCGGCCGGCAGGTCGGTGTCGGCGAACGGGCGATAGGTGAGCGTGCGGGAAGGGTTGAGGTCGGACACGCCGGACTCCGGATGGGTGGAAATGACGCATTCACTCTGCCAGCGCGGGTGCGGCGCGGATAGGACGATTCGCCTGTTTTCCGCCGCTGACGGGCGCGCCCGCGAGATCGATGCAAACCCGTTCGATCGACGCGGACGAACGCGCGGATCGTGCCGGCGCGGCCGGTCAATCCCGCCACTCGTGCTGTGCGAACGCCACTACGATTCATGCACGGCGGCGCTGCCGCCTGCCGGCGGGCCGCACGGTAGGCGAGCCCGCTGCGGCAGCACGGCGGCCACCGGCCGGCCCCGCCCAGCCGCGCCGCGCCCGATCGCACCGCAGATCGTGCTGCATGCGCCGGGCAACTTGCGGCGATTGTGCGTTTTGAGCGGCGCCGAACGATGCGCGCACGACTTTTTGCCCTGATTCAATTTCGTTAAACCCAGCCCATCCCCGGCCCTGCCGGGGCTTCACACCGACAGGACCTGACCATGATCCAGTTTGAACCGAAGTACATCACCTTCGACTGCTACGGCACGCTGACCCATTTCCGGATGGCCGAGACGGCGCGCGAAATCTATGCGGACCGCCTGTCGCCGGCCACGATGGAGGCCTTCGTGCGCGCGTTCGCCGCCTATCGGCTCGACGAGGTGCTGGGCGCATGGAAGCCGTACCGTGACGTCGTCGTCAACTCGGTCCGTCGCACCTGCGCGCGGCTCGGCGTGACGTTCGACGAAGCCGAGGCCGAGCTGTTCTATCACGCGGTGCCGACCTGGGGCCCGCACCCGGACGTGCCGGCCGGGCTGTCGCGGCTGGCGTCGAAGTACAAGCTGGTGATCCTGTCGAATGCGATGGACGACCAGATCATGAGCAACGTCGACAAGCTCGGCGCGCCGTTCCATGCGGTGTTCACCGCGCAGCAGGCGCAGTCGTACAAGCCGCGCATGCAGGGCTTCGAGTACATGTTCGACAAGCTCGGCTGCAAGCCGGAGGACGTGCTGCACGTGTCGTCGAGTCTGCGCTACGACCTGATGACGGCCGAGGATCTCGGGATCAGGCACAAGGCGTTCGTGAACCGCGGCCACGAGCCGGGCACGCCGTTCTACAACTATTACGAAGTGTCGGATATTGGCCAGCTCGCGACGCAGCTTGGGCTGTAAGCAGTACGTCGGCTGCGCGGCGTGCGTCGCGCGGCCTGCTGCCGGGCGGCCGCGCGACGGGAAAACCCGCCCATGCGGCCGGCGCCGCAGCGGCGCACACGGGTGCGCGCCTTGCACCGCGCCGTCGGGCTCCACGTTTCGACGCATCGAGGCCGCGACCAATCCTCTGAACTTTCACAGGCACCTGCCGCGCGCGGTGGGCCGCCGCGCATCGGCACGCAGCCGGTATGGGGCGACATCAGTCGACATCAGCCGACATCGACCCGCACGCGCCGGCTGCGCCGATGCACCGCATGCGTGCGGGATGCGCGTCGGATCGGCGCGGCGAAACCGGCCGGAGTGCACGCAGCAAATCATGCTGCGCAGGCCACCCAAAACGGTCGATTCGTATCGTGAGGGCGGCCCGAATCGGGACAACCGGCATTTTGGCGATGCTTAAATGAATTGCATGTGAACGACGCCGCGCCCGCCACCAGCACGCGGGTGCGGCGGGATTGAACAACCACGCTGGACCCAAGACCCCACTTTCCACAGTCAGGAGCAGTTCGGATGAGCGACGATATCGACAATGGCGGCAAGGGCGGCTTCACGCGCCGCGACATGATGAAGGTCATGGCGGCGAGCGGCATGATGGCCGCCGGCGCCGGCGGACTGCTGATGACCCCCGGCGCCGCGTTCGCCGCGCCCGCGCCGAAGCGCGGCGGCAAGATCCGGGTCGCGAACGAAGCCGGCTCGACGGCCGATACGCTCGACCCCGCCAAGGGCTCGACGGGCGCGGACTATACCCGCTTCTTCATGTTCTACAGCGGCCTCACGCAGCTCGATGCGAGCCTGACGCCGCAGATGAACCTCGCCGAATCGCTGCAGACGACCGATGCGAAGACCTGGATCATCAAGCTGCGCAAGGGCGTCACGTTCCACGACGGCAAGCCGGTCGGCCCGGCCGACGTGGTGTTTTCGCTGATGCGCCACAAGAACCCGGCCACCGCGTCGAAGGTCAAGACGCTTGCCGAACAGTTCACGGATGCGAAGGCGAGCGGCCCCGACGAAGTCACGTTGACGCTCGCCAGCGCGAACGCCGATCTGCCGGTGATCCTCGCGACGCCGCAGCTCGTGATCGTCAAGGACGGCACGACCGACTTCTCGACCGGCATCGGCTGCGGCCCGTACAAGCTGAAGTCGTTCAAGCCGGGCGTGTCGACCGTCGGCGTGCGCAACGACAGCTACTTCAAGCCGGGCAAGCCGTATCTCGACGAGATCGAGCTGATCGGCATCAGCGACAGCGCCGCGCGCCTGAACGCGCTGCTGTCGGGCGACGTGCACCTGATCAACGCGATCGATCCGCGCTCGACGCAGCGGGTCTCGTCGACGCCGGGCTACGCGCTGAAGGAGACCAAGTCGGGCCTCTATACCGACCTGATCATGCGCAGCGACAACCCGATCGTCTCGAGTCCCGATTTCGTCGAAGGGATGAAGTACCTGTTCGATCGCGAGCAGCTCCGCACCGCGGTGTTCCGCGGCTACTCGGTGATCGGCAACGACCAGCCGATTCCGCCGGGGCACCGCTACTTCAACGCGTCGCTGCCGCAGCGGCCGCACGATCCGGACAAGGCGAAGTTCCTGCTGCAGAAGGCCGGTGCGCTGGGCGCCACGCTGCCGCCGATCTATGCGACGTCCGACGCGAACGGGTCGATCGAAATGGCCGTGCTGCTGCAGCAGGCCGGCCAGAAGATCGGGCTGAACCTGCAGGTCAACCGCGCGTCGCCCGACGGCTACTGGTCGAACCACTGGATGAAGCACCCGCTCACGTTCGGCAACATCAACCCGCGCTCGAGCGCCGACGTGCTGTTCACGCAGTTCTTCAAGTCGGATGCGCCGTGGAACGAGTCGGGCTGGAAGAACGCGAAGTTCGACCAGTTGTTGCTCGCCGCGCGCTCGGAAACCGACGACGCGAAGCGCAAGCAGATGTACGGCGACATGCAGGTGATCGTCGCGCAGCAGGGCCGGGTCGGCATTCCGGCGTTCATCAGCTTCCTCGACGGCTACGACAAGCGGCTCGCGGGCCTCGGCTCGATCCCCACCGGGCCGATGATGGGCTTCACGTTCGCCGAGAACGTGTGGTGGAACGCATGACGTTGTGGCTGGCCGCCGTCGCGCGGCCGGTGCGGGCCACCGCGCCGGCCACGCGCGGGCTTTTCAGGAGTGCTTCTCCATGAACCGAATTCTCATCGGGCTGATCGGCCGGCGCATCGCGGTCACCGCGCTGACGCTGCTGATCGTGTCCGCGATCATCTTCACGATCACGAACCTGCTGCCGGGCGACGCCGCGCAGGCCGCGCTCGGCCAGTCGGCGACGCCGGAGACGGTCGCCGCGCTGCGCCAGCAGTTCGGTCTCGACATGCCGGCGCACGTGCGTTACGTGCACTGGCTCACCGGCCTGTTGCACGGCGATTTCGGCCGGTCGCTGTCCGGCGACATGCCGGTGTCGGAGCTGATCGGCGGGCGCCTGCCGAAGTCGCTCACGCTGGCGGCGATCACGACCGCCGTGTCGGTGCCGATCGCGCTGCTGCTCGGGATCCTCGCGGCCGTCAAGCGCGAGTCGGTGATCGACCGCGTGATCAGCCTCGGCACGCTGTCGCTCGTCGCGACGCCGGAATTCCTGATCGCGACGGTCGCCGTGCTCGTGTTCGCGGTGAAGCTGCGCTGGCTGTCCGCGCTGTCGTACAGCGGCCCGATCGAAAGCCTGCACGATTTCCTGCGTGCGTACGCGATGCCGGTGCTGACGCTGTGCGCGGTCGTGATCGCGCAGATGGCACGCATGACGCGCGCCGCGGTGATCGAGCAATTGAGTGCGTCGTATGTCGAGATGGCCGTGCTCAAGGGCGCGAGCCCCGCACGCGTCGTGCTGCGCCATGCGTTGCCGAACGCGATCGGCCCGATCGCCAATGCGATCGCGCTGAGCCTGTCGTATCTGCTCGGCGGCGTGATCGTCGTCGAGACGATCTTCAACTATCCGGGCCTCGCGAGCCTGATGGTCGACGCCGTCAGCAACCGCGATTTCCCGTTGGTCCAGGCGTGCACGCTGATCTTCTGCGTCGCTTACCTGACGCTCGTGCTGTTCGCCGACCTGTGCTCGATCGTGTCGAACCCGCGATTGCGCACCTGAGTGTTTCGTCTTCCTTCCGAGATGCCGCCCATGCAACCGATCGAACCCGTACAACGCAGCAGCGCGCTGCCGCCCTCCGGCGACCCGCCCGTGGGGCGGGGCAGCGTGCCGCCTGCCGCGCCTGCGCCCGACCAGCCGCGCAAGCGCCGCGCCGTGCGCATCGCCTTGACCGCCGGCGGCCGCGTCGGCCTGTCGATGGCCGGCCTGATGCTGTTCGTCGCGGTGTTCGCGCCGCTGATCGCGCCGCATGACGTCGGCACGATCGTCACGCCGGACGTGTTCGCGCCGTTCAGCGCGAAGCTGCCGTTCGGCTCCGACTTTCTCGGCCGCGACATGCTGAGCCGGATCCTGTACGGCACGCGGCTGACCGTGCTGCTCGCGCTCGCCGCGGTGCTGCTCGCCGCGGTGACCGGCACGACGCTCGGGCTGCTCGCGACCGTGTCGGGCCGCGCGGTGGACGAGACGATGAGCCGGCTGCTGGACGCGCTCACGTCGATTCCGTCGAAGATGTTCGCGCTGATGTTCGTCGCCGCGTTCGGCTCGTCGCTGCCGCTGCTGGTGCTCACCGCCGCGGTCAGCTACATGCCGGGCTCGTACCGGATCGCGCGTGCGCTGGCGGTCAACATCAGCACGCTCGAATTCGTGCAGGTGGCGAAGGCGCGCGGGGAAAGCGCGCTGTACATCGCGTGCGTCGAGATGCTGCCGAACATGATCCACCCGATGCTGGCCGACACCGGGCTGCGCTTCACGTTCGTCGTGCTGCTGCTGAGCGGCCTGAGCTTTCTCGGGCTCGGCGTGCAGCCGCCGTATGCGGACCTCGGCTCGCTCGTGCGCGAGAACATCGCGAGCCTCGGCGACGGCTCGGCCGTCGCGATCATGCCCGCGGTCGCGATCGCGATCCTGACGGTGGGCGTCAACCTGTTGATCGACGGCTTGCCGCATCGCGGCCGCCGCAAGGGCGCGGCCGGCGCCGCCGGAGGACACTGATGCGACACGAATCGAACCCGCTCGTCGAGGTGCGCGGGCTGCGCGTGGTCGGCGGCCGGCCGGGCGGCGAGGAAACGACGATCGTCCACGGCGTCGACTTCGAGATCGGGCGCGGCGAGGTGCTCGCGCTGATCGGCGAATCGGGCTCCGGCAAGACGACGATCGCGCTGTCGCTGATGGGCCATGCGCGCGCCGGATGCCGGATCGCCGGCGGCTCGGTGAAGCTCGACGGCACCGACGTGTGCACGCTTTCCGCGGAGGCGCTGACCGCGCTGCGCGGCCGCAAGGTCGCGTATATCGCGCAGAGCGCGGCCGCCGCGTTCAACCCGTCGCGCACGATTCTCGACCAGGTGATCGAGAGCGCGCTGATCCACAAGACGCTGACGAAGCGCGACGCGCAGGCGAAGGCGGTCGAGCTGTTCCGCGCGCTCGCACTGCCGGAGCCGGAGACGATCGGCAAGCGCTATCCGCACCAGGTGTCGGGCGGTCAACTGCAGCGGCTGATGGCCGCGATGGCGCTGATCACCGATCCGGAGCTGGTGATCCTCGACGAGCCGACCACCGCGCTCGACGTGACCACGCAGATCGACGTGCTGCAGGCGTTCAAGAACGTGATCCGGCGCTACGGGATGAGTGCGGTGTACGTGTCGCACGACCTGGCCGTGGTCGCGCAGATGGCCGATCGCATCGTCGTGCTGAGCGACGGCGTGATCCGCGAGGCGGGCGACACCGAACAGATCCTGCATGCGCCCGCGCACCCGTACACGCAGAGCCTGATCGCGGCGGTCACGCCGAACGATGCCGAACGCGACGCGCAGGCGCTAGCACAGGAGCCGGCCGCGCCGGCGCCGCTGCTCGAGGTGCGCGGCGCGATCGCCGGCTACGGCGGCCGTACCGCGAAAGGCTGGCCCGCGAAGGTGATCCTGCACGAAGTCGACCTGCGCATCGGGCGCGGGCAGACGGTCGGCGTGATCGGCGAATCGGGCTCCGGCAAGACGACGCTCGCGAAGGTGATCGCGGGCCTCGTGCCGGCGACCGGCGGCGCGATCCTGCTCGACGGCGAGCCGCTCGCGCGCGATATCGTCAAACGGACGAAGGAGCAGCACCGCCGCGTGCAGATCGTGTTCCAGAACGCCGATACCGCGCTCAATCCGGTGCATACCGTCGAGCGCACGCTCGCGCGGCCGCTTGCGTTCTATCACGGGATCAAGGGCGCGCGTGCACGCCAGCGTGTCGCGGAGCTGCTCGAACTCGTGCGGTTGCCGCCGGCGGTCGCCTCGCGGCGTACCGGCGAGCTGTCGGGCGGGCAGAAGCAGCGCGTGAACCTTGCGCGCGCGCTCGCGGCCGAGCCCGACCTGATCCTGTGCGACGAGGTCACGTCGGCGCTCGACACCGTGGTCGGCGCCGCGATCATCGAGCTGCTGCGCGACCTGCAGGCGAAGCTCGGCGTGTCGTACGTGTTCATCACGCACGACATCGCGAAGGTGCGCGCGATCAGCGACGACATCGTCGTGCTGTATGCAGGCCGCCGCGTGGAGACGGGCAGCCGCGACGCGCTGTGCGCGCCGCCTTATCACCCGTATTCGCATCTGCTCGTGTCGTCCGCGCCGGAGCTGCGCGCGGGCTGGCTCGACGATGCGACCGAGCGTTGCCATCGGCCGCTGGTGCCGATCGGCGAGCGCGAGAACGAGGCCGAGCTGTGTCCGTTCCTGTCGCGCTGTGCGATGCGCGTGGACGGCGTGTGCAACCGCACGGCCCCGTCGTTGCGCACGCTCGGCAACGGCGCGCAGGTGCTGTGCCATCGCAGCGAGGAGGATCTCGCGCGCTTCCAGGCGGAGCCGGAGCCGGTGCCGGCAGGCGGCACGACGGTGCAGCCGGTCCGGCTGTAGTGCGCGCCGTCGTTCGTTCATCGCCCCCGCCCGCGCCGGCGCTCGACGTTGCGCATAGTGTGCTGCGGCAGGCGGGAAAAACGGCAAATGACGCGTGTGGCGCGCGCGAATACGCGGCAACTGCGCTTTTTGATGCTGATTAAATGATTCTCATTGGACGGTCGCCGATCGTCGTCGCCGGAATACGCGAGAAGAATTCGATGAAACTGGAATCGTACTGGCTGGACACCCGTCCCGCGTTTCGCGCCGGCAGCGAAGGGCCGGTCGAAGGGCGTGCGGACGTGGTCGTGATCGGCGGCGGCTTCACCGGCTTGTCGGCGGCACTCGCGCTCGCGCAGCGCGGCGTGTCGGTGGTCGTGCTCGAAGCCGCGCAGGTCGCCGGCGAAGCGTCCGGCCGTAACGGCGGCCAGTGCAATACCGGTGTCGCGCAGGATTATGCGTCGCTGGCCGCGCGCATCGGCGTCGAGCAGGCGAAAGCGTTCTACCGCGCTTACGCAAGCGCGGTGAAGAGCGTCGAGACGATCGTCGCCGACCACGCGATCGACTGCGATTTCCGGCGAGCCGGCAAGCTGAAGCTCGCCGCGAAGCCGCAGCATTTCGCGGGGCTCGAAAAGACCTTCAACGCATTGCGGCGCGACGTCGATCCGGACATCGAACTGATCGAGCCGTCACGCATCCGCGACGAAGTCGGCTCCGACGGTTTCTACGGCGGGCTCCTGCAGCGCAACGGCGCGCAGATGCACATGGGCAAGTTCGGCGTCGGGCTCGCGCAAGCGGCCGTGCGTGCCGGCGCCCGCGTGTACGAGCACGCGGCCGTCACGCAGCTCGACCGGCTGGACGGCGAGCGCCACCGGATCACCAGCGCCCGCGGCACGATCGTCGCCGACCGCGTGCTGGTCGCGACCGGCGCATCGCAGCACGGGCCGTTCGCGTGGTTCCGGCGACGCATCGCGCCGGTCGGCAGCTTCATCGTCGTGACCGAGCCGCTGCCCGACGCGCAGTTGAACCGGCTGTTTCCGCATCGACGCGCATACGTCACGTCGCGCCAGATCGGCAACTACTTCCGCGTGACGCCCGACAACCGGCTGCTGTTCGGCGGCCGCGCGCGCTTCGCGATGTCGAGCCCGCGCTCCGATGCAAAAAGCGGCGACGTCCTGCGTGCGGGCATGGCCGGCTATTTCCCGGAACTGGCGAACGTGCGGCTCGACTACTGCTGGGGCGGGCTCGTCGACATCACCGCCGACCGGCTGCCGCGCGCGGGCCAGCACGACGGCCTCTATTACTCGATGGGCTACAGCGGCCACGGCGTGCAGATGTCGGTGCACATGGGCCGCGTGATGGCCGACGTGCTGTATGGCGCGGCCGCGTCGAACCCGTGGCGCGAGCTCGAATGGCCGGCGATACCGGGCCATTTCGGGCACGCGTGGTTCTTGCCGCTCGTCGGCGCGTATTACCGGATGCAGGATTTCCTGCATTGAAGCGAGCGCCGGGAGAATTCGATATGACAGTGCAATTCATTGGCTCGGTTGGCTCGCCGCGTGGCGCGCAGCCCGTGTCGCCCGCGATCGGCGACGTGCTGCGCACGATCGATGCATCGTTCGCGCAGCCGCTGAACCTCGATACGCTCGCGGCGGTGGCCGGGCTGAGCGTGTCGCGTTTCACCGCGCGTTTTCGCAGCGAAACCGGGCTGTCGCCGCACCGGTATCTGTGTCTCGTACGGATACGGCGGGCGCAGGACCTGTTGCGCGCCGGTCTCGCGCCGTCGGTCGTCGCGACCGACGTCGGCTTCTTCGATCAGAGCCATCTGTGCCGGCATTTCCGGCGCGTGCTCGGGATCACGCCGCGCGATTACGTGGTCGCCCGAACGGGCGGCGCGCCAGTGCGAACGCCATCGACGCGCGTGCGCGCCGAACGCCGCGAAGCGTCGTGTCACGCGGCGTAAGCGCACGCATGGACGACATGCCCCGCTGAGGATGTCCGGCGCAAGCGCCGGCGAACGACGATTTCCGATATCGCGTGACCGCTTTCGAACGAATCCGTCACGCACTGCACAGGAGCAGAAATGACCGCAGTTTTCGTGTTGCACCGCGCCGACGGCGCACCGTCTTCCACCGCATTCCGCAAGCAGGCGTTCGGCGCGAGCGATCCGTTCGCGTCGCATCGCGAGATGGCGTGGGAAGGCCCCGACGCGATGGCCGCAGGGCGGATCGTTTTCGTCGGCGAACTGGACGTGGCGAGCTTTCCGCACATCGAAACCCTGGCCGTCATCCAGGGCGAGCTGACGCTCGAAGCGGCCGGGGCCGCGCCGCTGGTGGTCGGCCCGGGCCAAGGCGCCGTCATCGGCGCCGGCACCGCACTGCGCATCGTCGCGCAATCGCCGGTACTGCTGACGTTCTGCGCGGCAGCGTGCGCGCAACCGACGAAACGCGGCGTCTTCGAGCTGCGCGCCGACGCCGACTTCAAGCCGTCCGCCACGCTGCCGGCCGAGGCGCTGCTCGGCCCCGCGCCGCAATGCCGCAGCGACAACGTGTTCACCGACGACGGCGCCGGGTACTGCGCGGGCACCTGGGATTCGACGCCATATCACCGGATCGTCCGGCCGCATCGCGCGAACGAGTTCATGTTCCTGCTGGACGGCGGCGTCCGGTTCGCGGCGCCCGACGGCAGCGTGCAGTCGCTCGGTACCGGCGACGCGCTGTTCGTGCCGCGCGGCGCGTCGATCGGGTGGGAAAGCAGCGAACGCGTGGCGAAGTTCTACGTGATGCAGAACGTCAAACCTTCCACCGAACGAGACTGAGCATGTCCCCTCCGCTGCGCCATATCGAAACCTTGTCCACGCCGCCGGCCGCGGCCGATGTCGTCGTGATCGGCGGCGGCATCATCGGCGTGTTCACTGCCTACTACCTGGCCCGCCGCGGCATCTCGGTCGCGCTCGTCGAGAAGGGGCGCATCGGCGCCGAACAGTCGAGCCGCAACTGGGGCTGGTGCCGCCAGCAGAACCGCGATGCGCGCGAGTTGCCGATGGCGAGCAAGAGCATCGACCTGTGGGAACGCTTCGCGGCCGAATCCGGCGAAGACACCGGCTTTCATCGCTGCGGGCTGCTGTATCTCAGCAATGACGAGGCCGAGCTGTCCCGCTGGGCGAGCTGGGGCGAATTCGCGAAGACCGCCGGCGTGACCACCTACATGCTCGACAGCAAGCAGGCCGCCGAGCGCGGACGGGCAACCGGGCGGCAGTGGAAGGGCGGCGTGTTCTCGCCGACCGACGGCACGGCCGATCCGGGCAAGGCCGCGCCGGCCGTGGCCGCCGCGCTGATGAAGCTGGGCGGCAGCGTCCATCAGCACTGCGCGGCGCGCGGCATCGAACTCGAGGGCGGCCGGGTTGCCGGTGTCGTCACCGAGGCCGGCGTCATCAAGACCCGCACGGTCGTGATGGCCGGCGGCGCCTGGGCGTCGTCGTTCTGCCGTCAGCTCGGCATCCGGTTTCCGCAGGCGTCGATCCGTCAGTCGATCCTGAGCGTGTCGCCCGTCGACACGCCGCTGCCCGATGCGATGTACACGTCCGGCGTGTCCGTCACGCGCCGCAGCGATGGACGCTACGCATTGGCGATCAGCGGTCGCGCGCGGGTGGACCTGACGCCGCAGTTCCTGCGCTTCGCGCCGCAATTCGTGCCGATGTTCGCGAAGCGCTGGCGCAACCTGCTGCCGGGCGGCTTCGAAGGCGTGCGCGGCGGCCATGAAACGCTGAAGCGCTGGCGCCTCGACGCGCCGACGCCGATGGAGGCCGTGCGCATTCTGGATCCGAAGCCCGACATGCCGACCGTCACTGAAACGTACCGCCGCGCGGCCGAACTGTTGCCCGAGCTGCGCGAAGCGAAGATCACGCACGCGTGGGCCGGGTTCGTCGACAGCACGCCTGACGGCGTGCCGGGCATCGGCGAAGTGCCGGGCGTGCCGGGGCTGATCCTCGCGGCGGGTTTTTCCGGGCACGGCTTCGGGATCGGGCCGGGCGCCGGGCACCTGATCGCCGATCTGGCGTCCGGTGCGCAACCGTTCGTGGACCCGGCGCCGTACCGGCCCGGCCGGTTCAGCGAGTCCGCGTGGGGCAAGGTCGCGGATTTCTGATGCAACGCCGTCACGTGGATGAGAGGCCGCCTGTTTCCGACGCGCATCGAGCCGGACCGCCCGCGAGCGGCCGGAGCGGTGCGGTGAGCGTTCGCCGGCCCGGCAGTGCGGTGCGACAGCTTGGGAGTGCCTGATGCGTTTCAGTTCGTACTGGCTCGATACGTCGGAGCCATTCGTGAGCCACTCGCCCGAGTTTCCCGACGGCGGTTGCGACGTCGTGGTGGTCGGCGGCGGGATCACGGGATCGGCCGCCGCGCTGGCGCTGGCCAAGAAGGGCGCGCGCGTGATCGTCTGCGAGGCGGGCACCGTCGGGCAGGCGGCATCGGGTCGCAACGGCGGCATGTGCAACAACGGCTTCGCGCAGGATTACGCGTCGTTGTCGCAGCGCATCGGCACGGAACTGGCGAACCGGCTCTATCTGGCGTTCGACGCGGGCGTCGACACGGTCGAGCGGCTCGTCAACGAAGAGTCGATCGATTGCAATTTCGCCCGCACCGGCAAGCTGAAGCTCGCGGCGAAGCCCGAGCATTACGACAAGCTCGCGCGCAGCCACGCATTGCTCGCGGCGAGCGTGGACCCCGACACGCGCCTCGTGACGAAGGCCGAGCTGCGCGACGAGATCGGCTCGGATCGTTATCACGGCGGGCTGCTGTTCGGCAAGAGTGCGGGCATGCATGTCGGCCGTTATGTGCGCGGCCTCGCGCGCGCCGCCCAGGCGCGCGGCGCGCACATCGTCGAGCAGGCGCCGGTGCTGGGCCTGAAGCGGCAAGCGGGCGGCGCGTATGCGGTGCAAACACCGCGCGGCGAGATCCGTGCGCGTCAGGTGCTGCTCGCAAGCGGCATTTCGCACGTCGGGCCGTTCGGCTGGATTCGCCGCAGGGTCGTGCCGGTGGGCGCCTTCATCATCGTCACCGAGCCGTTGCCGCGCGAGTGGCTCGACCGCTTGCTGCCGACGCGCCGGATGGCCACCGACACGAAGAACTTCGTCAACTTCTTCCGTACGACGCCCGACGGCCGTCTGCTGTTCGGCGGGCGCGCGCGGTTCGCCACGTCGAACCCGCGCTCGGACGAAAAGAGCGGGGCGATCCTGCGGCATCAACTCGCCGCCGTGTTTCCCGAGCTGGCCCGCGTGCGCATCGACTATTGCTGGGGCGGGATGGTCGACATGACGGCCAACCGGCTGCCGCGCGCGGGCGAGCGGGACGGCGTTTACTACTCGATGGGCTATAGCGGCCACGGCACCCACATGGCCACGCTGATGGGCACGTTGATGGCCGAGATCATGGACGGACGCGCCGACCTCAACCCGTGGCAAGGTTTCGACTGGCCCGCGATTCCGGGGCATTTCGGCAAACCGTGGTTCCTGCCGTTCGTCGGCGCCTGGTATCGACTCAAGGACACTCTCCAATGAATTCCCCTGTTGTTCACCTGATGCAAGCCGGCAGGCTCGATCGCTTCTTCATCGACGGCGACTGGGTCGTGCCCGATGGCAGTGACCGGTTCGCGGTCGTCAGCCCGTCCACCGAAGACACGCTGGGCGAGATCCCGCTCGGCAGCGCACGCGACGCCGACCGCGCGGTGCAGGCTGCGCGCCGCGCGTTCGAGCGCTGGTCCGCGACGTCACCGCGGGAACGCGCCGCGTTGCTCGACCGTGTGCATGCGCTGATGCTGGAGCGTGCCGAACTGTTCGCCACGGCGCTCGCGCTGGAAATGGGCGCGCCGATCGGCTACGCCCGCGGCGCGCACGTGCCGCTCGCCGCCGAACATATCCGCGTCGCACGCGACAACCTGGCGAACTACGCGTTCGTCAGGCAACGCGGCACGACCGCGGTCGTGCGCGAGCCGATCGGCGTATGCGCGCTGATCACGCCGTGGAACTGGCCGATCTACCAGATCACCGCGAAGGTCGGGCCGGCGCTCGCGGCAGGCTGCACGGTGGTGCTGAAGCCGAGCGAGCTGTCGCCGCTCAGCGCGTTGCTGTTCGCGGAAGTGATCGCAGATGCGGGCGTGCCTGCCGGCGTATTCAATCTCGTGAGCGGCAGCGGCGACACGGTCGGCGCCGCGCTGTCGTCGCACCCGGAGGTCGACATGGTGTCGATCACCGGATCGACGCGTGCCGGCGTGCTGGTCGCGCAGGCGGCGGCGACGACCGTCAAGCGGGTCGCGCAGGAGCTGGGCGGCAAATCGCCGAATATCGTGTTGCCGGATGCGGACCTGTCGCGTGCGATCGCGCCGGGCGTGGCCGCCGCGTTCCGCAACATGGGGCAGTCGTGCAGTGCGCCAACTCGCATGATCGTGCCGCGCGCCGCGCTCGGCGCGGTCGAGGAACTGGCCGTCGCGGCGGCGCGCACGCTGGTCGTCGGGGATCCGTTCGCCGAGGCCACGACGCACGGGCCGCTGGCCAACCGTGCGCAGTTCGGGCGGGTCGCGCAGATGATCGACGCGGGCATCGACGAACGCGCGAAGCTGATCGCCGGCGGCCCCGGCCGGCCTGCGGGGCTCGAGCGCGGCTTTTACGCGCAGCCGACGATTTTCTCCGACGTGCGCACCGACATGACGATCGCGCAGCAGGAGATCTTCGGCCCGGTACTCGCGATCCTGCCTTACGACACCGTGGAAGAAGCGATCGCGATCGCGAACGACACGGTCTACGGGCTCGGCGCGCACGTGCAGGGCACCGACAAGGAACACGTACGCGCGGTGGCTGCCCGCATCCGGGCGGGGCAGGTGCATCTGAACTACCCGGCATGGGACCCTCAGGCGCCGTTCGGCGGGTACAAGCAGTCGGGCAACGGCCGCGAGTACGGAATCGAAGGGATGGAGGAGTATATGGAGATCAAGTCGATCGTCGGCTTTTACGACTGACCCGGCCGCCGCGCGCGATCGCGCCGGCGGTACAGTTGGAAGCCCGCTACTTTTCGAAGGTGCCGAAATTGGAATTGGATAACCCCGTCATTCCCGACCCGTTGCTGGAAGCGCATCACGCGCACTGGGCGAAGCTGCGCCGCGATCTGCATGCGCATCCCGAATTGCGATTCGAAGAACACCGGACGGCCGATGTCGTCGCGAGCGAGCTCGAAGCGCTCGGCTATGAGGTATCACGCGGGCTGGGCGGCACGGGCGTCGTCGCGAGCCTGCCCGGCGCGGATCCTGCACGCGGGATCGTGCTGCGCGCCGATCTGGACGCGTTGCCGATCCACGAAGCCAACGACTTCGCGCATGCGTCGTGCACGCACGGGATCATGCACGCGTGCGGCCATGACGGCCATACCGTGATGTTGCTCGGCGCCGCACGCGTGCTGAAGGAACTGCCGCAGTTGCCCGGCAGCGTCCATTTCGTGTTTCAGCCGGGCGAAGAGGGCGGCGCGGGCGCGCGCAGGATGATCGACGACGGGCTGTTCGAGCAATACCCGACGGAAGCGGTATTCGGTATGCACAACTGGCCCGGGCTGCCGGCCGGGCATTTCGGGTTGCGCACCGGGCCGATCATGGCGGCCGGCTCGCGCTTCAGAATCACGGTGACGGGCAAGGGCGCGCACGCGGCGCAGCCGCACCTGGGCATCGATCCCGTGCCGCTCGCATGCTCCATGGTGCTGCAATGTCAGACCATCGCCGCGCGGCACAAGGATCCGGTGGATCCCGCAGTCATCTCCGTCTGCATGTTCCATGCGGGCACCACGGACAACGTGATTCCGGACACTGCCGAGCTGCGCGGCACGATCCGCACGTTGTCGTCGGCGTTGCAGCAGAAGCTGCAGCGCGACGTGCGGCTCGCGTGCGAGGCGCTGGCGAGTGCCTATGGCGCGCAGGTCGACGTGGAGTTTTTCCAGTATTACCCGGCGACGGTCAACACGCCGGCCGAGACGGCGCTGTGCGAAGCGGTGATTCGCGACACGTTCGGCGACGCGCGCGTCGACCGCGACGTGCCGCCGAACATGACGTCCGAGGACTTCGGTTTCATGCTGGAGGAGCGGCCGGGCGCTTACGTGCTGATCGGCAACGCGCAGGACGGCGCGAGCGCACCGGCGCTGCACCACCCGAAATACGACTTCAACGACGAGATCATTCCGGCCGGCGTCCGCTATTGGGTCGCGTTGGCACAGCATTACTTCACGCGATCGCGATGATGCGCGACGCCGGCATTGAAGTCGGGCCGTGGCGCGCGACGACACTTTTATAAGAATTGCTTGATGAAACAGGAAAACGATATGAAGGATTCCGACACGATGCCGGCGGTTCGCTACCGGCGCTTCACCGCCGCGGACGTCCCCGCGGCCCATGCGCTTACCGTCGCGCTTCGCTGGCCGTTCAGGGCGGAAGACTGGCAGTTTTCCGCGGAGACGTCGACCGCGTTCGCGGCCGAGGAAAACGGCGTGGTGATCGGCACGGCGATGTGCTGGAAGTACGGTGCCGATCGCGCCGCGATCGGGCATGTCATCGTGTCCGACGCGCATCAGGGGCGAGGCATCGGCCGCAAGCTGATGGAGCTGCTCATCGACGAATTGGGGCCGCGCGTCACGTTCCTGCATGCGACGCCGGCCGGTCGGCCGCTGTACGAGAAGCTGGGTTTCAACGTGTGCGGCTCGCTGGGCCAGTATCAGGGGAACGTGGTGCGGCCGGCCGACGTGGTTCTGCCAGAAGGCGTGCGGCTGCGCGCCGGAACACCGGCCGACTGGCCGCGCCTCGTCGAGCTGGACGCGCGCGCGTCCGGCCTCCAACGCGATGCGTTGATGGCCGCGCTGTTCCAGCGCGGTGAAAGCGTCGTGCTCGAACGCGATGGCGAGGTGGTCGGGTTTTCGGTGCTGCGGCGCTTCGGGCGCGGCGACGTGATCGGCCCGGTGGCCGCACCGCGCGCAAGCGACGATGCGTATGCGAAGGCGCTCGTCAGCCATTGGCTGACGCAACGGGAAGGTGAGTTCGTCCGCATCGACGTACCGGACGGGACCAGTCTGCCGGACTGGCTGGCCGAACAAGGTCTGGCGCGGGTCGATACGTGTTCGAAGATGGTGCGCAACGCGCCGGCCGCAGCGCACGAAAGGCCGGCCGATCCGGCCTTCGGACAGTACGCGCTCGTCAGCCAGGCGATGTTGTAGCCCGCGGGATTGCCTCGCGCGCCCGGCCCGGCGTTGCCGGGCCCAGGCGGCGATCGCTTTACTTCACCGGGGTGAGAACCGGCGCGCCCTTGTTCTTGAGCAGCATCACGACGAATTTCGCCGGCTTCGTGCTGCTGGCGTTTCGTCCGACCGTGTGCACGTCGTCCGGTCCTTCATGGTACGTGTCGCCGGCATGGAGCGTGACCGTTTTCCCGCCGTTCAGGCCCATCACGATGCTGCCGTCGAGCACGTAGACGAAGGCGTGAGCATCGTGGCGATGCACGGGATCGACGGCCCCGGGCGGATAGTCCACGACGATCATTTCCACTTCCTTGCCCGGATACTCGGGCAACGGTTCCGTGGTCAGTTGCGTCACCGTGGCGTGCGGGGCGGCGGCGGCCGGCTGAACGGGGGCCAGGAGCGACAGCGCGAGCGGTGCAAGCGCGAGCATGAGGCGTTTCATGTCGTTACTCCAGGTTGGCCTTGTCGAGCCCGAACATCTTGTCGAACGAGCCGGGCACGACGCGGAAGGCGACGTTCAGCCGGTTCCAGCAGTTGATGGCGCCCACGAGGAAGGTGAGATCCGACAGTTCCTTCTCGGAATAGTGGCCCCGCACGCGTTCGTAGAGCTCGTCGGGCACGCCGTGCGACGGGATCTGCGTCAGCGCTTCGGTCCAGGCGAGCGCGGCGCGCTCGCGCGGCGAGAACAGCGTCGACTCGCGCCAGATCGCGACGTGATGCAGGCGCAGTTCGCGCTCGCCGTGGATCTTTGCCATCTTGGTGTGCATGTCGACGCAGAACGCGCAGCCGTTGAGCTGCGACGCGCGAATCTCGACGAGCTCGCGGATCGGCGTCTCGATCGTCGTCTTCTGAAACAGCCCGTCGAGTTCGACGAGCTTCTTGGTCAGCTCCGGCGATTGCTGGAAGTAGTTGATACGTTGCGTCATGATCGGTTCTCCTGAAATGTGGAATCGCGACTGCCGGCCCTGCATGTGGCGCCCCACGCACGGCCTGCCTGACAGCATCGTAATCGCGGGCCCCGCGGGCCAGTAGTGCCCGGCAGGTGCGCATTCTGTTGCCGCTTCGGCACCAATCCATGTCGGGGGCGCGGTCGATCTCAACCGCAGCGGGAACGCGCACGGTTCGCTACAGCGCGATGATCGTGTCGCCGCACGGCGCGCCTGCGTGTTCCCCGAGCATCGCCCTGAGATCGCGCTCGATCGTGCCGCACAGCGTCGAAATGGGCACGTCGTTCGCGCCGCCTTCGAACGGGTTCTCGGTGCTCTCGCCGACCTGGTCGAGCGAGGTGTACATCCACGACACCGCGACACTGCACGGCACCACCAGCCAGACCATGTAGCCGTGCATGAAACCGCTCACGCCGTCGTTCAGCCGGTTGAACTCGTTCAGCAAACCGAACGGCAAAGACAGGCAGAAGAAGCGGACGAACAGCGAGCTGACGGTCGCGTACTGGCGCGGATACGGGAAATTCTTGAAACGCTCCGCGCGCGACTGGAGGTCGGTGAAATCCCCGATCGTCTTGTGCAGGTCCATGTAGAAGCTCGTATCGAGGCGGCCGGCCGTGTGCAGCATCGCGAGCGTGCGGCGTTGCAGGCTCAGCACGAACGTCGCGATGGAAGCGGACGCGCACGCCTGTGCCGCTTCGGACGGTGACAGGTACGCCGGGAGCAGTTCCCGGATGTCCTGTTCCCACTCCGGCACGCGATAGAACCGGCGGTACTCCGCGTTGTAGCGCTTGTTCGTGCTTTCCCAGACGCGCGGGCGGCGCAAGTCGTAGCGCAGCGCGGTGAGCCACGCAAGGTGGCGATGGACGAGGGTTCGCGCGATCTCTTCGTCGCCGACGAAGTCCTGCACGACCTGCCCCCAGCGACGGCTTTTGCTCAGGATGCCGATCCAGATGTCCAGCGCGTCTGCGGCGCGGTTGTACGTCTGGACATTCTTGAAGCCGACGATGAACGACGTCGCGGTGCCGAGCAGCGCCACGATCGTCAGCGGGAGCGACAGCCATCTGACCGAAAAGAACGTGTACAGGACGACCGGGAAGGTCCCGAAAGCGAGGAGCTCGTAAACTTTCCAGCGCGTCCAGATCAGGAATTCCGCAAGCTTGTAGGATTTTCCGAGATGCATGTCTTTGGCCTCATCGAGGACTAGGCGTGTCGCGAAACGCGCAGCGGGGCGGCCACGCACGAGGCGACGGCGGCGAAGGTCGCCGCCGCCGCACGACGCACGTCGGGTCAGTCGACGACGGTCACGAGATTGACGGCGCCTTGCCTGGCCATCTTGGCGTACGGGCACAGGCGCTCCGCGGCGCGCACCCGCTCTTCGGCGACGCTGCGCTCGACGCCGGGCATCCGGACGCGAACCTCGAAGATCAACGCATGACCGCCGTCCATCGGATCACGGCCGAACGCAACCCGGACCTCCACGACGGTCTCAGTTGGCGCCGCGCCCGCGCGTTGCTCGAGCAGGTTCAGGGCGCCGTGAAAGCACGCGGCGTAGCCGGCGGCGAGCAGCTGTTCGGGATTGGTGCCGCCGCCCGGGCCGCCGAGTTCGGCGGGCAGGCGCAGCTCGAGGGCAAGGCTGCCGTCGTCGGAGCGAACGACGCCCGACGCGCGGCCGTGTCCCGTCTCGCCGCCGGTCACGGTGACGCTCGTCGTATAGAGCGGCTGAAACGCCTGGCCTCGATACCGGTCGAGGAGGGAAAGCGGAGGGGCCTGGAGCTTCTTGTCGTCCATGATGCGTGCTCGAGTTCAGCGCCGCTTCGATTCCCGGTCAGTCGTGTGTCGAAGCGTGGGGCGAACGGGGCGGCGCGGCCCCGGGCAGATAGCGTGCGCCAGGCACGCGTGGCGCGAACGATCGCACGACTCCTGTGCGGCGATCTTCCGGTGCGGTGCGATCCCTGGCGGGTCTCCGGGAAAAGACGCCTCCATGCTAGAGGAGCACGATCGGCCACGGTATGGCCGTCCCGGGCGATTCAATGTTTCCCTTCGGGCACCAATCGGGATCGTGACGCGACGCCAGGCCGTTGCGCGCCGCGCGTCAGCGGTCCAGGCAGGCGCGCAGCGTTCGTGCGTGACGCTGCGCTTCGTCCGCGTCGACGATGTTCGCGAACCCGATGACGAGGCCGCGCGGCGTTTGCCGCGTGTGGCTGTTCGTATACCAGATCGACAGCGGCAGGACCGCCAGGCCGGCGACGCGCGCGCGGGCAGCGACGGCGACGTCGTCGACCGGTCCGTCGGGCCCGTCGGTGAACTGCACCGCGAACTGGATGCCGCCCGCCGGCAATTCGACGATCATCCGCTCGCCGAACGCCTGCCGCAGCGCGTGCACGATCAGCATGCGGCGCTCGCCGTACAGCGCGCGCATCCGCTTCAGGTGCCGCGCGAAGTGCCCCTGCTCGATGAAGTCGGCGAGGGCCGCCTGCAGCAGGGGCGGCGAACCGGCATTCATGCTGCATGCCACGCGCTCGACCCGCTCCACCGCGCGCTCGGGCACGACCGCGTAGGCGAGCCGCAGGCCGGGATACATCGCCTTGCTGAAGGTGCTGCAATAGATCACGTGATCGCGTCGGTCAAGGCTCTTCAGCGCCGGCAGCGGGCGGCCGAGATAACGAAACTCGCTGTCGTAGTCGTCCTCGACGATCCACCCCGACGTCCTGGCGGCCCAGTCCAGCAGCGCGATGCGGCGGGACAGCGACAGCGTATGCCCGAGCGGGCTCTGATGCGACGGCGTCACCAGCGCGAAGCGGGCCTGCGGGTCCAGTTGCATGCCGCGCGCGACGTCGATCCCTTCGTCGTCCACCGGCACGGGGACGAGCTGCACGCCGGTCTCGGACAGGAAGCCGCGGGCGAGCAGATAGCCGGGATCCTCGAACCACACGCGGTCGTTCGCCCGTGCGAGGCTGCGCAGCATCAGTTCCAGCGTGGCGCGGTAGCCGCCGGTGACGAAGACCTGGTCCGGCACGCAGGTCACGCCGCGCGACAGCGTCAGATAGGTGGCGATGTGTTCGCGCAGCGGCCGGTAGCCGGCGGGATTCGGATAGCCGAGCAGCGCGCGTTCGCCGCTGCGTGCGCGCAGCGACACGAGCCGGTGCCAGACCTTGCGCGGAAACGCATCGAGCGCCGGGAGCCCGGGTTGCAGCGGGCTCGGCTCGCCGCTCAGCGCGACGGCGATCGGCTGCGGGCGCCGCGGCGGCTGGAGGTCGGCGGGCGGGGTCGAAGGGGCTGACCGGGCCAAAGGGGGCGAAGGGGCCGGCGTCGACGCCCGCGGCGGGGCCGCCGGTTCGCCGGGCCGGTTCGGCGGGGTACCGGTGCGCGGCGGCGACGCGCGGGTCAGCGAGATCGGCAAGGACGGCGAGACGAACGTGCCTGCCGCGCCGCGCATCTGCAGATAGCCCTCGTCGACCAGGATCGTATAGGCCTGTTCGACGGTGCCGCGCGCCGTGTTCAATTGCGTCGCCAGGCCGCGCAGCGCGGGTACGCGGTCGCCAGGGCGCAGGTGGCCGGCGGCGATCGCGGCCCGGAACCGCTCGCAAATCTGCAGATAGAGCGGCAACTGGTGCTGCCGGTCGATTTCAATGGTCAGCGGAAGAGTGGGCTCAGACATCACGGCCTCTCGGGTAACGCACGCAGGGACAGGATCGGATCCAGCTTGGACTAGTCCGATCGCCGATTCTTGGCACTGATGGATAGGACATGATTCTTCCACAATTGCGTCACGCGATGCGACGGACATGACCGCCACCTCCGGATCCGGCACCCGTCACGCCCGGTCGCATTGCCGTCAAATTAAATCGTCAGGAGATTGTGCGATGAAAATCGTTGTCATCGGTGGTTCGGGCCTGATCGGCTCGCGTGTCGTCACGCTGCTCGCCGAAGCGGGTCATCAGGCGCTGGCCGCCTCGCCGAGCACCGGCGTCAATACCGTCACGGGAGAGGGCCTGGCCGAAGCATTGACGGATGCGGATGTCGTGGTGGACGTCGCGAATGCGCCGTCGTGGGAGCCGCAGGCGGTACTGGACTTCTTCCGCACGGCGGCACGCAATCTCGGCAAGGCCGAAGTGGCCGCGGGCGTGCGCCATCACGTCGCGCTGTCGATCGTCGGCTGCGACCGGATGCCGGAGAACGGCTATTTCCTGGCCAAGGTCGCGCAGGAGCAGGCGATCGAAGCGGCGGGCGTGCCGTACACGATCGTGCGCGCGACGCAATTCATGGAATTCATCGGCGGCATCGCGGACTTCAGCACGCAAGACGGCACGGTCCGCATCGGCGACGGCCTGTTCCAGCCGATCGCCGCGGAAGACGTGTCGGCGCTCGTCGCGCAGATCGCGCTTGGCGGGCCGCAGAACGGCACGGTCGAGATCGCGGGCCCGGATCGCGCGCCGTTCGCGGAGATCGTCGCGCGCTACCTGAAATCGGTCGGCGATCCGCGCGCGGTGGTGACCGACCGCGAAGCCCGCTACTACGGCGGCCGCGTCGAGGAAACCTCGCTGGTGCCGCTCGGGAAGGCGCGACTCGGCCGCATCGGCCTCGACGCGTGGCTGGCGCGAGGCTGATTCGCGTTCGCACATGTGACGGTTCGCAGGCGCCCGCGGATCGCGGGCAATCGGGATGATTGGCATGGGGGCAGCGGAAAATGAATCATTCGGAACCATCGGAGTACGGCGTGCGGCGCGACCTGGCCGGTCGCGCCAATGCCCTGTCGGCGAGCTTTGGCGCGAGCTATGCGGGCATCCTGGCATTCGTTGCCGTGGCGAGCGAGGGCAGCTTCACCAAGGCCGCCGAACGGCTCGGCGTCGGGCGGCCGGCCGTGAGCCGGAACGTCCAGAAGCTCGAGGCGCAACTGAGCACGCGGTTGTTCCAGCGAACCACGCGCACGACCGAACTGACGTGCGAGGGCCGGCGCTTCTACGAGAACTGCCATCAGGGCGTGGCGCAGATCGTGGAAGCCATGAACGACATGCTCGAGTTGCGGCAGGGGCCGCCGCGCGGCCTCATTCGCATCAGCTCGGCCGTGGGCTTCGGCAGGAAGATCGTGGCGCCGCTGCTGGCCAAATTCACGGACGCGTACCCGGACATCGACATCGACCTGCTGCTCGACGACCGGCCGATCGACCTGGTGTCCGAGCGGATCGACGTGTCGTTCCGCAACGGGCGCATCGAGGATTCCAGCATCATCGCGCGCCAATTGATTCCGATGCAGATGGCACTCTGTGCGGCGCCGTCGTACGTGGCGACGCACGGGCTCCCGCAGAGCCTGGAAGATCTCGACCGGCACGCGTGCATCAATTTCAGGTTCGCGAGCGGACGCCTGTTCGAATGGGAGTTCAATGTCGACGGCCGTCCGCGGAAGTACCTGCCGACCTCGCGCCTCACGTTCAACGACGCGGACCTGGTATTGCGCGCGGTGCTGAACGGAGCGGGCATCGCACAGTTGGCGGGCTACCAGATCCGCGACCATCTCGCATCGAAGGCGCTCGTCGTCGCGCTGGCGAAGCATGTGCCGGAAGATCGCGGCCACTACATCTGCTATCTGAGCCGGCAACACCTGCCGACGCGCATCCGCATCTTCGTCGATTTCATGACCGAGCAGATTCGCGCGCTCGACCTGAACTGCATGACGCAGTTCAACCGGGATCTCACGGTTGCTTCGTCGCCGGGATTGGCGGCTTGAAGAATAAAGGGCTTGGGGGAAGCGTGCGGTCCGGCGGCTTGCATGGACATCTTCCACCGGCCACGATTTTTTCATCGATCGAAGCAACGACGAACCACGCAGGGCAAGTCGAGTGCGCAAAGCCGCCTGCCGAATGATCGATAAAGTGTTTTAATGAATTGGCGGTTTATTCAATGTCGCGCAATTAAAGCCGAGACAAAACAGGCTGAAATTAAAAACGAATCGGGCGTTTGATTAAAATTAAAAAACTATCAATGCGGGACGTTTATTTTTCAGGTTTTTGCGGATAAGGTTCGGTTCGGTGAAAGTGATTTGTCAGAAAACGCGGCGATTCATCATCGCGTGCCGCGGTTTCATCGGGTTGCCGCTTTTGCCGATCAGTGTGCGCGACGCCGTGTCGACAGGAACCCCTGCCGGGGATCCTGCGGCAGGCCCGACACGCGCATATCCGTTCCGACATCGACGTCATGAGGGCTCATGAACAAGATCATCCGCAGATACGTTGCTTCCGTGGTGCCATGCGCGTTGACCGGCGTGGCACTGCTGGTCGCGGCGGCCGGTGCTCACGCGCACGGCCGTTTGACCGAACCGCCTTCGCGTATCGTGCTGTGCACGCAAGGGCAGAATCCGAACTGTCACGTCGACGCGTGGCACGCGAACGCGATGGAGAACGGCAAGTTCTTCCCCGCGACGCAAAGCGGCCTGTCCGATCCGTTCGCGCCGGCCGACGCGAAGAATGCCGCACCGCCGCTGGACGGCGAAATCGCCGGCGCCAGCACCAATGGCCCGCTGCCGGTGCTGAACGAGCAGTCGCCGAGCCGCTGGCAGAAGATCCCGCTGCGGCCGGGCGCGTTGCAGAATTTCAAATGGGAATTCAGCGCCGTGCACAAGACGCGTCGCTGGAACTACTTCATTACACGCGCCGACTGGAACCCGTCGGAAAAGCTGACGCGCGCGCAGTTCGAGCCCACGCCGTTCTGCACGATCCAGAATCCCGGCCAGCCTTACTGGGACCCGAACGCGAACCTGGTGCCCCAGCAGCCGACCATTCACCAATGCCGGTTGCCGGTGCGTAGCGGTTACCACGTCATCCTGGCG
This sequence comes from Burkholderia sp. HI2500, assembly GCF_002223055.1. Taxonomy (NCBI): domain Bacteria; kingdom Pseudomonadati; phylum Pseudomonadota; class Betaproteobacteria; order Burkholderiales; family Burkholderiaceae; genus Burkholderia; species Burkholderia sp. HI2500. Next base: position 209,267 of record NZ_NKFL01000007.1, read on the forward strand.
GTCTGGGAAGTCGCGGATACGGCGATGGCGTTCTATCAGGTCGTCGATGCGACGTTCACCAACGGCGATACGACTCGCAGCCCGTTCTGATACGGCTGCGACATGGCGCGCCCGGCGATGGCCGGGGCGTCATGAATGGAAGAACGCCGCTCAGGAGCGCGGATGCGCTCGCCGACCGACCGGGCAGTGTTCAGCCCGGCTTGCCGAAGCAGCCCCATCATTGCCTCTCCGCCCACCCGCGCGACGCCGTCTTACGGCCGGATCGCATCGCCTGAATTTCGTCGATTTGAACAATCAGTCGGATGGCTGCGAGCTATCCGTTTGAATTATCGAATCGCGACAATTGCAATATGGCGATGCGATCACGTGAATATTTCGGGTTTCGATATTGATGGAAATAATCGATTCCAGGGTTGATGCCTGATAATTATGTAGTATAACAAATCGAAGTGCCGGCGCTGGATTGAAGGATCACTACATCGGCCGTCGAATTGTTTTCCGTCGTTGAGATAAAGACGGAATCAATATCGGAATTTTTCTTCAAGTGGCAATTTGTAAGGTTGATTTCTTTTGAATTCGACCTGGGCGGAGCTTTGTCAATCGAAAGGGGAAATCATGAGCCAGACCGGAATCGAGGGCATGAAAATGAAGCGCAACCAGCAAACCGGAATCGTGCGGCGATCGACCTTGAGGGGCGCGCTGGCGCTTCTGCTGGCAGGGTCGTTGTTAGGCACCGGCGCTGCGGCGGCGGGTGCCTTGGGTACATCGGGTACCGGCACGGCGCCGGCATTCGTCTATAGCCCGTACAAGGACGCGACGATTTCGATGAACTGGAATACCAACGTCATCTCGACGAACGTCACGGGTCAACTGAGCCCGGTGCTGTCGGTGCTGCCAACCGGTGTCCGTACGCTGACGCTCGCGTTCGCGACCGGTGAATGCGGCAGCGAGAACTGGGCGGGCGTCGACGGCGGCGCGATGGCGGCTGCCAATGTGCCGCTTTTCACCGCGGCCAATGTGAATTACGTGATTTCCACCGGCGGCGCGGCCGGCATGTTCACGTGCGGGACGGATGCGGGCATGGCGGCCTTCATCGATCGTTATGCATCGAGCAACCTGATCGGCATCGATTTCGATATCGAGGGCGGGCAGACGCAACAGGTGATCAACGATCTCGTCCAGCGCGTGGCCGTCGCCCAGCGGAAATATCCCGGCCTGCGCTTCAGCTTTACGCTCGCGACACTGGCGCCTTCCCAGCAGGGCGCGACCACGGCCAGCTCGTGGGGCGCCAGCGCCCCCGACAGCTTCAACATATACGGCGACTGGGTCATGCAGGCGATCCAGGCGGCCGGCCTGAAGAACTACACCATCGACCTGATGACGATGGACTACGGGTCGGCTAGCGCGGGGAACTGCGTGGTCGCGAACGGCACCTGCCAGATGGGGCAGTCGGCGATCCAGGCCGCGATGAACCTGCACGATCACTGGGGCGTACCGTACAGCCAGATCGAGCTGACGCCGATGATCGGCGGCAACGATGTGGTCGGCGAAACCTTCACGCCGGCGGACGCGGACACCGTGGCGCAGTTCGTGAAACAGAACGGTCTCGCGGGTGTCCACTTCTGGTCGTTCGACCGGGACGTCGATTGTCCGCCCGGCGCCGCATCGTCGACGTGCAATTCGATCGGCGGTGTCGGTACGCTCGGTTATACGAACCGGTTTGCCAACCGCCTGGCGCCCGGTAAATGAACGAAGCCGGGCAGGGAGGAGACCATGCGGGCCGCCCGGATGATGGCGACGACGTTTCGCATGGTCTCCGATTTCCTCGACCGGCAACCGGAGGCGCCGCTGTCGTCGCGGGCCGGGCCGCCGGCACCCGACGGATGCGCTCGCTAGGGCGGAGCGTCAGCGTCCGCCCTGGGACGACGCGCCACGCTTGTCGAAGAAGTGCCCCATCAGTTCGAGCAGCGGCCGGCGTCGCTTGGTCACGGCGAATGCCCACTCGTGGGTCTGGCGCGGCGCCTCGGCCGTCGAGACTGCATCGAGCAGCCGTTGTGCGCGAGGCAGGTCGTACCACGGCAACCAGGGGTACGCATGATGGGCGACGTGAAGGTTGAAATTCAGGACCACCCAGCGTGACCAGAGGGGAACGTTGGCGCAGCTGTGCGACACCACGTCCTGCTCCCAGAGCGGCGGGCGTGCCGCGTCGTCGGCCAGCAGCGGGATCTCGGCGTGATGCGGAAGGTTGAGCAGTTCGACGGCCATCAGCAACACGATCCACAGGATCGTCGAGAACGCGATGAGGCTGCCGAGCACGCCCGCACGATACGCCAGCGCGCCGACCGCCGCATAGCCGGCCAGGTAGAGCGCGCTGAATGCGATCTCGGTATTCGATTTCGCGCGATGCGCAGGCGTATCGCGGTGCAGGAACGGTGCGATCCAGTGGCTGAGGAAATGATTGAACGCCATCATCGGGATCCAGTGCCGCCAGATGAATTCGAGCGTACGCGCGCCGCGTTCCGTCATCACGGAAAACTTCTGGATCATCTTGCGATTCTCCGGATCCCGTGTCGGGTGCGCGGTCCACGCGTGATGGCCCAGATGCGATCTGCGCCGCGGCAGGTACGGCAATCCGATGATCCATCCGCAGAGATGGCCGATGGCCTCGTTGCACGCGCGCGAACGCGATGCGGCGTTGTGCAGTGCCTCGTGCAAGATCAGATAGAGGTGGATCAGCGCGAGCGTGGCGAGGACGAGCGCGGCGATGCGTGCGGGCCCGCCGGCGAGCCAGAGCACCCACGCAGCGGCAAGCAATGCGACATCGGCGAACCAGAGCGCGAGCGTCAGGTGTCCGGTGGGTCCGTTCGGCAATATTGCCTTGACCGAGCGCCATTCGTCTTGGGTCATGTGCTACCTCGATTAAGTGGATTGATGGGGGCGCGGCGCGTGGCCGGCGCGGATCTCAGGTGGACAGGATGCGTTGGCCGATCTCGCGGTAGGCGGCATCGAGCCCGTCGATGTGTGCGTCGAGGCCGTTCTTGCTCGCGAAGCCGTTGTCGCGCCGGGCGAGCAGCAGGCAGTCGTAGCGCGCGCCGCGGCTCCAGTGCCACGCCGGCAAATAGGCCGTGATGCGGAAGCCGGCTTCGAGCATCGCCTTGACCAGGGTCAGCTTGTCGGCGAGCACGATCGCGCCGACATAGGCCGTCGTGCCGCGCCGTTTCAGGAAACGCAGCAGGTCGGCCGTGACGTCGCGCTCGGTCATGAACGGGCCGCCTGCATGCTGGCAGAGATAGATCGCATCGGCCCGCTCGTCGACACGAAACGTGAAGTCGTCCGCGCACTCGTGCCCATGCCCCCAGAAACAGGTATCGGGATACGGTGCCGGCGTACCGGCGACACCGAGCGGCTCGAAGATCGCGCCGCGCAGAACGTCGGATTCGCGGAAGATCGGGGAAAGCGGCAGGCAATGCCTGAAGCTTGGCGAGCGGAATTTCTCGAGCGCGATGACGTGATGTTCACGCACGCCGTGCGCGCTGTCGGGTGACCCGTCGTGTCCGACCACGACGCCATCGAGATGACGCAGCAACGCCCGCAGCGCGATATCGGTGCGGGCAATCGCGAACGCCAGGTCGTGATCCGCGGCCGGCAACGTGTCGATCGCGGATTGCATCAGCGCCGACAGGACGCCCAGGTGACGATGGTGCCGGGAAATCATCGCGCGGCCGTATTCCCACGAGCGATTCTGCGCGTTGTAGCTGACGCTCATGCAACCGATCGTGGCTTGCGTCTCCTCTTCGGCGACAAACCACAGCTCCGATTTGTTCGAGACGGCGCGCCTCACGTAGCCCGCATCGAGACAGGGGTGCGACGAGTCGCCGTATTCCCGTTCGAACAGCGCGCAGATTCCCGATGTGTCCGCCACCGTTCCGCGGCGTATCCGGAGTGGCCGGTGGCGGGCGCCGTTGGGCTCGACGCGGTTCCCGCCCGCGGTGCTGCCATCAATTGAATTCATCGCCTTGCTTGCCCTGGTGATGGTGGGGGATTGCGCGAATCGAGAGGCGACCCGCGCATCGTCGGCGACGACTTTAATTATCCTTGCGTTTGATTGTCAAACAAATTCAATCGATTTATTCATTGTTGATTTCATTTGAATGATGAGGCTGATGGTTGTCGAAAAAGAGCGCGATGTCATGAAATGAATGGCTGATATCGGATTGTGTGGCGGGTCTCGGGGAGGAGGCTCGTGTCGCCGTGAAAATGGATTGAAGAGATGGAGGTGGCATCCACGAATTGCCTTCATGAATTGAATAATTCATTGGAGTGGTTGAAATGATGTAAATAAAAATATCGTGACATCGGTTCCATTTTGGGTTCTGGAAATCAAAGTCATTTTTATTTTTGCTTTTGATGCGTTAACGGTGTTCAATGCAAAAAATCCGATTTTTCCGGATGCGGTCGCCGCGCGTCGGCGGTTCTTGACCATCACGAGGTTGACGGCTTGCCGGCGCCTGCCATGCCCACAAAAATCGACAAATCGGAACAGATGGACGCAGTGTTCCCGCCTACCATCCGCACGTACCTCGCGCATTCGCGCACCACCGCAGTATCGGCAGATGCATCGCCCGCATTTCGCTGCACGTGTCTCCCTCGCACCCTCGCATCCTGACAAGCCGCCCAACAGGCAAAGGATTCGCCATGTCCGCAAGATCGTTCGCTTCATTCGTGCTGATGCTGCTGCTCGCGGCGTGCGGAGGCGACTCCGATTCGTCCGCGCCCGGCAGCGCATTCGCGGCCACTTCCGTGCGCGCCTCGCAGGCCGCCGCGTGGAAACCGCTCGTGCCCGGCACGAGCTGGCAATGGCAGATCGACGGCAACCGAATCAACGAGACGGTGCTGGACGGCGTGAACAACCCGCGCAAGATGTTCGACGTCGACATGGAGCTGACCGATGCCGGCACGATCCAGCGCCTGAAGGCGAAGGGCATCTATGTCGTCTGCTACATGGAGGTGGGCGGGCGCGAGGACACCCGTGGCGATGCCGGCAAGTTTCCGGACAGCGTGCTCGGCAACCCCGTCGAAGGGTATGAGGATCACGAACGCTGGCTGGACATCCGCCAGACCGCGATCCTGATGCCGCTGATGCTGGCGCGGCTCGACCAGGCGAAGAAAAAGGGCTGCGACGGCATCGAGCCGGACCTCGACGACAGCTATCGCCAGGAAACCGGCTTTCCGCTGACGCGTGACGATCAGTTGCGGTACAACACGGCGCTGATCGCCGCCGCGCACGATCGCGGGATGTCGATGGGCCTCAAGAACGGCTCGGGTATCGCCACCGCGATGGCGAAAGTGGCCGACTGGGCGCTCAACGAGCAATGCAACAGGTTCCACGAGTGCGGTGACTACGCGAGCTTCATCGCGCTGAACAAGGCCGTGTTCAATGTCGAGTACACGCGCCCGGACGGCATGACGCTCGCGGCTTTCTGCCCGGCGGACAACCAGGCCAATTTCGACGGCATTCTGAAACTGTCGAGCGACACGCTCTCGGCGCTGCCGCGCGCGGCTTGCCGGTTCGAGTGAGCGGCGGCGCGCGTCGCCGAGTGCGATCGCATCGGCCGCGATGACGACGCGGGCATCGCGACTGCGCGCACGGACGGGTGCGTGCGCCCAGGCATCGGTGCGGCATCGACAGCATTCCGGTTCGCGGCCCGCGTCGCCCGGGCCGGCCATTGACGCAGGTCAACCGCATTCCCCACGCAGGCCATACAGTCGAGTCGAGCGCTCGCGCGATGCCGCACGCCACTGCGCGCCGCATGCGGGATGGCGGCGGCGACGGGGCCGGATTCGCGCCGGGCGTGTTCATGCCGCCCGCTGGCGGGCGGAACGCGATGCGTTGCGGGGCAGGGTGATGAACCAACGGTTATGGGCGCTCGGCGTGCTCCTTGCATTGGCCGCGTGCGCCGGCGCGGAACGGAACGCGGCCTTCCGGTCGACGGAAACGCAGTTGTTCGCGACGCGCCAGGCCGCGGTGCTGCGGTGTTCGACGCCTGCCGAATGCGACCGCGCATGGCACTTCGCACGCGGCTACGTCGAAGCGCATTCGTCGACCCGGATCACGCGCGCCGATGCGGACACGATCGAAACGGCGGCGCCGATTCTGGCCGGAGAAGTGTATCTGTGGGCCTCCCGAACGACGTCGGGCGGCGCGTCGATGATCCGGCTCAAGGCGATGTGCAAGGGCATGTACGCCAGCGACGGCGGCCCGGGCTGGCGGTACGACGCGTGCGCGGCGAAGATCCTCGACATCGAGCGAGGCTTCCGGTCATACGGGAACCCGGCGCGTTCGTCCGACGTGCCGACGGCGCCGGTCGTGCCGCGATGATCCGGCGTCTCGCGTCCGTGCGTCTGCCGGTTTCCGCGTGATTCCGAACCGTTGACCTCCGTCAACGCCCGTTTCCGGCGAACGCCGATGATGAAAACCAGGCCGAACGCCGCCGGCGCATCGGGTCATCCAGCGAGGTCGGTATGTACACGAACATCATGGTCGCCGTGGACGGCAGCCCTTCATCGCAACGCGCGCTCGACGAGGGCTTGAAGGTGGCGCGCTCGTGCGGTGCGCGCCTGTTCGCCGTTTTCGTCGTCGACAAGTCGTTGCTGATCACTTACAGCGGGCGCCTGGACCCGGATGCATTGCTCGACGAGATCCGGCGCGACGGCGCGTCGGTCCTGCGACACGTCGAACGAACCATCGCGCATGCTGCGGTCAACGGCGAGACGGAACTCGTCGAGACCGAGCTGGGCGAGAGTGTCGCCGAACGGCTGCAGCGCTACGTCGCCGAGCGGTCGATCGATCTCGCGGTGGTCGGCACTCACGGGCGGCGCGGGGTCCGGCGGCTGTTCCTCGGCAGCGTCGCCGAACGGTTCCTGCGCGGATCGAGCTGCCCGGTCCTGCTCATGCGCGGCACCGACGCCGCACCGGCCGCGGCGGCGGCGTAGGGCCGCCATGCACGCAGCGCCGCCAGCCGGCGCCTGCCCGTGCGCAACCTGCCGAGGTGACCATCATGCAGATCTCGTTTCCTTCCGAACATCCGACGTATTGCGGCCTGGATCCGGCACTGACCTTTCCGGCGCTGGTCGAAGGCCACCGCGTGCGCTGCGCGATTACCGCGGAAGCGCTGGAGGATCACTTCCGCGCGGCGTCGCCGTGCGAGCAGGATCTCGTGGATGCGTTTGCCCGCCACCGTCCCGCGATCGAGCGCGCCGCACGCTGCCTGCTCGAGGAGATGGGCGGGCGGCCGATTCTGCTTCACAGCGGCTATTTCCGGTTCTGCACGTGAGCGCCCGCAGTCGTTGACGCGCATCAAGCGCGTGCCGATACGGGCACTTACGCTGGAATCCTGATGATCGTTCGTCCGTTGTGCGGCACACGGTGCCGCGCCAATCCGGTCTTCATCATGGCGTCGCGCGGGCGGGACGAACGCGCGGGCCGCTTGTCTATCGTTCAAGGAGTGCGAACCATGAGCAATGTCACGCGTTACGATCCGTTTTCGATCGAACCCGTCGCCGACCTGTTTCAGGGGCTGTTCAGGCCGCTGCGCGGAATGACGCTGACGGACGAGCCCGATCTGGCCTCGATGAAGATCGACGTGACGGAAAGCGACGAGGCGTACAAGGTCAACGCGGAACTGCCGGGCGTCGCCAAGGACGACATCGACGTCCAGGTGACGGGCAGCACCGTATCGATCCACGCGAAGATCGAGCGCAACCAGGAGCAGAAGGAGGGCGAACGCGTGATCCGGCGCGAGCGCTACAGCGGTGCGATCAGCCGCTCGTTCTCGCTGTCGGGCGAGATCGACGACGCGAACGCGACGGCGACTTACCAGGACGGCGTGCTGTCGCTGACGCTCCCGAAGAAGGCGCCGGTCGCGCAGAAGAAACTGGCCATCAGCTGATCGGAGAGCAGGCAGCGGGCGATGCGGGCACGCGTCGTCCGAACGGAGATACCGGCGCGCGGAGCGATCCGCGCGCCGTTTCATTGTGGCGGTCGCGCGAACGCCTGCGCATTCGATCCGGTGCCGCCGGCGCGGGAGCGCTCCGTCTGCGCGTCGGGCGGCGTCCGTTGACCTGCATCAGCGATCCCCGGCCGCGCGTGTGCAACTCTGGAGATGTGCGGCGGACTGGCGCGCCGCGGCTCACAGGAGTGCAGGCGATGAAGACCGACAAGCAGTTGAAGCAGGACGTTCAGGACGAACTGGAGTCCGACCCGGCGATCGACGCGACACGTATCGGTGTCGAGGTGGTCAACCGGATCGTGACGCTCTCGGGTCATCCGCCGAGCTATGCGGAGAAGCTGGCGATCGAGCGGGCGGCGAACCGCGTGGCCGGCGTCAAGGCGCTCGTCGTCGACATGACCGTGCATCTGCCGGACGACGACGTCCGCACCGACGAGGACATCGCGAACGCGGTGCGTTCGGTGCTGCACTGGACGGTCGGGCTGCACGACGACGCGGTGAAGGTGCAGGTCGAACACGGCTGGATCACGCTGTCCGGCAGGGTCGAATGGGCGTACCAGAGCCACCTCGCCGTGCGGGCGATCTCGCAGATGCGCAGCGTGACCGGCGTGACCGACCATATCGCGGTGCAGGGGACGATCGGTTCGGCCGACATCGGCGGCAACATCAAGCGCGCGATCATGCGCCATGCGGAGCGCGAGGCGAAGCACATCGCGATCGAGGTGCGCGACGGCACGGTGCGGCTGTCCGGCAAGGTCGGCTCGTTCTCCGAGCGCAAGGCCGTGCGCGGGGCGGCATGGTCGGCGCGCGGCGTGCGCGCCGTCGTCGACGATCTGGTCGTCGAGTAACGCCGGCAAGCGGCAACCGGATGCGCAGTGCGCGCGGAAAGGGGAATCAAATGACATTGTCAGGCGAGGTGCACGACGCGGACTGGTCGGTGGCGATCGAGACGATCGTCGCCGGAACGGGCGGCTATCGTTGCAGGATCCACGTGACGCTGGTGTCGCCGGAGGGCGCGTGCGAGCGTACGTTCGCGCACAGCCGGACCCACGGCACCGAGCGCGAAGCCGCGATCGACGGGCTGCGCGTCGGGATGACGTGGGTCGAAATGAGGAAGTCGAACACGTTCACGGTGTGAGGTCGCGGCGCCCGTGCACGTGTCGCACGGGTGCCGGCGTTTCGTTCGCCACGCGACGCAACCGGCGTCGCATCGCGTGTGCATCGACATCGACGTGCCTAGCCGTCCGACCGATCACGGGTGGCACGCGGCAGCGCCGCGCGCGGGACCGGTTCGTCGTCGCGTGCATGTCTGCGTTGCCGCCCGACATGATGCGCGACGGCGTCGGTCACGGTCGGGAAGAAACTGGCGCGACCGAACACGTCGAACAGCCCGTAGGCGCGCAGGCGATCCTTCACCGGGCCCTTCATTTCCGCGAAGTCCAGCGCGATCTTCCGTTCCCGGAGTTCCTCGCCCAGCATCACGAGCCGGTCCGCGGCGCTGATGTCGATATCGGTGACGGGCTCGGCCGCGATGACGACGCGCGCAACCGGTGGCGCGGACTTCGCGATCGCCGCGTGCAGATGCTCGCAGAAAATCTCGACGTTCGCGTAGAAGAGCGGCGCATCCCAGCGGAACAGCAGGAGCCCCGGTATCGGCACGGCGTCCGGATGCCGCGCGACGTCGTGATAGCCGCGCACGCCGGCGAGCCGGCCCAGCACCGCATCGTACGGATGCCACGCGCGCCACACGAACGACAGCAGCGACAGCGCGCTGGCGAGCAGGATGCCGGGCACGACGCCCATGCCGATCACGCCGGCGAAGCACAGCACCGAAATCAGGCATTCGCCGCGGCGCATCCGGTACAGCCGCACGACGCTGCGGACGTCCGCGATGCCGAACGCCGCGTAGATCACCACGGCGGCCAACGCCGCGCGCGGGACGAGGGTCAGCAGCGCCGGGGCGGCGGCGAGCAGGAGCGCGATGCAGGCCGCCGCGACCAGATTCGTGACCTGGCTTTGCGCACCGGCGGCAATCGCGACGGGCGTGCGCGATGCGCTGCTGCTGACCGCGCACCCGTGCATCACGCCGGCCAGCAGATTGGCGGCGCCCAGAGCGACCAGTTCCTGGTTGCGGTCCGGTGTGTCGCCCGCGCGAGTGGACAGTGCGCGCGACAGCATGCTGATGTCGGCGAACGACACCAGCGCGACGGCGATCGCGCCGGACGCAAGCGCGACCAGATCGGCGACGGAGACGGCCGGCAGATGCGGCACGGGCGCACCGGCAGGCAGGGCGCCGATCGTGGCCACGCCGTGCAGCCGCGGCACCTGCGCGATGACGGTTGCCGCCAGCACCGCGATCAAGACGCCGGGCGCACGCGGCATCATGCGTTTCATCAGAAAAATGGTGGTGAGCGTACCGATGCCGAGCGCGGTCGCGGCAATGGAAAACCGGTGTGCGTTGAGCGCCTGCACGATGCGCGGCACGCTGGCGAACACGTCGCCGCCCGATACCTGCATGCCCAGCAGTTCCGGCAACCGGCCGATCGCGAGCGCAATGGCGATGCCGTTCAGGTAGCCGTACTGGATCGGACGCGACAGCAGATCGGTGACGAAGCCGAGGCGGAGCGCGCCGAGCAGGATGCAGATCGTGCCGGCCAACAGCGCCAGCGCGCCGGCGAGCGCGATGGCGCGCTGCGGATCGTGACCGGCGAGCGGGGCGATGGCGCCGGCGATCAGCGCGGCCAGTGCCGAATCCGGGCCGAGGACGAGGATCCGGCTCGGGCCGAGCAGCGCATACGCGAGCAACGCGGCGATCGACGCATGGAGCCCCGTGATGGCGGGCAGGCCGGCCGCCTCGGCATAGCTCATGCCGACGGGCACCAGCACGGCCGACAGCGCGATGCCCGCATAGAGATCGCGCGAGAACCATGCGCGCCGGTAGTTCGCGAGCATGGTGAAGCCCGGGAACAGGTGGGCAACGCGGGCGGAAAGCGGCCGGTTCATTGCGGCTTCGGCTTCGGCTTCGGCGTCGTGCGGCGGCGCACCGGCCGCGCCGTGCGCCGCCGCGCATACCAGCCGCCGATCGCGTGCCAGATGTCCGGGGCGGATTCGCAGTACGTGAACAGGTCGAGATCGGCGCGAGCGATCATCCCTTCGTCGGCGAGGAAGGCCAGATCCACCGCGCGGCGCCAGTACGCTTCGCCGACGAGGATGACCGGCAGCGGCGGGATCTTGCGCGTCTGCAGCAGCGTCAGGACTTCGAACAGCTCGTCGAACGTGCCGTAGCCGCCGGGGAAGAATACCGCCGCCTTCGCGCGTTCGAGCAGGTGCAGCTTGCGGATCGCGAAATAGTGAAACCGGAAGCAGAGACCGGGCGTGATGTACGGATTCGGTGCCTGTTCGCGCGGCAGCTCGATGTTGAAGCCGATGCTCGGCGCGCCGCGCTCGTATGCGCCGCGATTGGCGGCCTCCATGATGCCCGGGCCGCCGCCGGTGACGATGGCGAGCCGCGCGGCGCGCGTGCACCGGTCGGCGTGGCCGACGATGCGCCCGAATTCGCGCGCGACGCGGTAATACACGCTGTGCTCGACGAGCCGGCTCGCCGCCGCGACGGCGTGACGCCGGCCCGCATCGTGCGGCCGCGCCGCGAGCAGGCGATTGGCTTCGTTCAGCCGCGCGTTCGCGACGGCCGGGGCAACGATGCGCGTGCTGCCGTAGATCACGACGGCATGGCCGATGCGTTCGTTCTGCAGGCGTTCCTCGGCCTTCCAGTAGTCGAGTTGCAGCCGGATGCCGCGCATGCCCGCGCGCTGCAGGAGGGTGGCATCGTCGTCGGCGGGCGTGCAGTCCGGACGGTTGGCGAGACGCGGCGCGCGATGCGGGATGCGCTGGACGCGGTCGTTGCCGACGATCGCATCGGGCCGTGTGCGAGCGCGTTTGCCGGGCGCGGCCGCCGACGTCAGGCCGGCTGCGGCACGGCGGCGCACTCCACCTCGCGCGGTACCGACGGGAACGCGTTTGACGACGGTCGACATGAGCGGCTGGCTGGCGGGCCGGTTACTGGCTCAGCACCCATTGCACGAGCTGGTGCGCGTCGTCGGCGGACAGCGGGCCGCCGCGATCCTCGGCGGATGGCATCGGCGTGTCGCCCCAGTGCATGCGGCCGCCGACGCGCAGCTTGCGTTCCAGTTCAGGCGCGGCGGCCGGATCGCCGCGGTAGCGCTGCGCGATGTCGTGGAACGACGGCCCGAGGAACGTCATGTCGGACGTGTGGCAGAACATGCAGTGCTGCGCATTGACGAGATCGGTCGGCTCGGGCACGGCCGTCTGCGCGGCGGCCGGGTTGGCCGCCGTGACGGTCACGCAGAAGGCGGCGCAACGCAGGAGGTTCATGATTTTTTCCTCGTCCGGATCAGAAAGGCCGCGCCGTGCCGCCGGGCGCGATCACGAAACGACTTCGTCGAGCGGGCGACGCGGCGAGTGCGGCGTATGCGGGCCGTGCCCGACACGCAATAGCAACTGCGGTTCGCCGTGCAGCCCGAGCATGTGACGCAGGTGGGCGCGCAGCTCGGTCGTCTCGATCGGCTGGTTCAGGTACGACGCCGTATAGCCTGCGCGCGTCGCGACGAGCAGGACGCGCTCCAGCGCCTGTCCGGCGGCGAGCCACGCGTCGCGATCGTCGCGCACGGTCGAGATGCATACGACCAACGGCGACGCGCCGACGAGCTGGTGATGCAGCGCGGCCAGTCCGTTACCGAGATCGAACGTCCGTACCGCCATCGTCACGACGGGCGCCGCGAAGTCCAGCAGCGTCGGCACGCCGGCCGCGAACGCCGGCATGCCGTCGACGTGGCGGCGCGGATCGATCCAGCTCGCCAGTTCGCGCCTGAAGCGCGGGTCCGCGAACTGCTCCTGATCGGCCTCTGCAACCAGCTCGGCCACCCGTGCGCGATGCGCGATCGAGTCGACGCAGGTGATCTCGGCGCCTTCCGCGACACCGGCCGCGATCAGCTCGCGCTGCAGCGTGTCCGGAACAGCCGTCGATTCGAACGGCGCACGCGTCGTGACGCGCTCCGGAATCGCATCGAACAGCGCGCCGAGCGACGCGTCGGAATAGCCGTCGTCGCACACCCGGACCAGCGCCAGCAGATCGGGATCGATGTCGGACGGGAACGTGCTGATCGTGTGGGCGAGCCCGGCGTGATCGAGCGCGACGCGCAGGTTGAGCAGGGCCGCACCGCAGCTGATGAGCAGCTCGCGATCGAACGGATCGATGACGGGCAACGCGCGCACGCGATCCGCGCAGACCGCGATCGTGGGGCCGTCGACGATGAACCGCCACGGCTGCGAGTTGTGGCTGGACGGGGCCAGCACCGCGTAGGCCAGCAGCGACCTCAGATGTGCTTCAGGGTGGGCGCTTGCGGCTAGTGGGGGAACGGATACCATTCGATCATCTCCTGGTCGCCACACGGGGGGCGTCATGTCACTTCATCGTGTCAGCAACCGTCTGTCCGCCGTTGACCCACATCAAGCGCCCGTCACCGGGCCATGCGTTCGGGGCGCGGAGCGACTAGCGTGGAGAGGTGACGCGCACGAACATGCGTGCGCGGGGAGGCGAGCATGTTTGCGATGATGTTTGACGGCACGACACAGCATCTGCGCGAGGCGCGCGTGCCGGACCCGTTGCCGGCGGCGGGCCAGTTGCTGATCGACGTACACGCATGCGGCGTATGCCGGACCGATCTCCACGTCGTTGACGGCGAGCTTGCGCATCCGAAGCTGCCGCTGATCCCGGGGCACGAGATCGTCGGCACGGTGCGTGCGCTCGGCGCGGGCGTGACGGGCTTCGTCGTGGGCGACCGCGTCGGTGTGCCGTGGCTCGGCTTGACGTGCGGCCATTGCGCGTATTGCACGACGGGCCGTGAGAATCTGTGCGACAGCCCGGGATTCACCGGCTATACGATCGACGGCGGCTATGCGGAGTGCACCGTCGCCGACCACCGGTATTGCGTGCATCTGCCGCAGCGCTACACCGATCTCGAAGCTGCGCCACTGCTGTGTGCCGGCCTGATCGGCTATCGAACCTTGCGCATGGCGGGCGATGCACGGCGCATCGGCATCTACGGCTTCGGTGCGGCAGCGCATCTCGTCGCGCAGGTCGCGCATATCGAGGGACGCAAGGTGTTTGCGCTGACGAAGCCGGGCGATACCGTGGCGCAGCAGCTGGCGCGTTCACTCGGTGCCGCGTGGGCCGGCGGCAGCGACGAAGCGCCTCCCGAGGCGCTCGACGCCACGCTCATCTTCGCGCCGGTGGGGGCACTGGTGCCGACAGCGCTTCGCGCGGTCGACAAAGGCGGGATCGTCGTATGCGGCGGCATCCACATGAGCGACATACCGGGCTTTCCGTACGCGTGGCTGTGGGGCGAGCGCCGTATCGTGTCGGTCGCCAACCTGACGCGCGCGGATGCGGTCGAATTCATGCGGGTCGCCGATACGATGCCGCTGCGGGTCGAGGCCGTGCGCTATGCGCTGACCGACGCGAACCGTGCGCTCGACGACTTGCGCTCGGGGCGTTTGTCGGGGGCGGCGGTGCTCGCCATGCGCGGCTGATGCGCCCGCCGCACACAGCGAGGTCAGATTTGCCCGAGGCCTTCCGGATCGACGATGCGGATCTGCTTGCCTTGCGCCGCGACGAGCCCCTTGTGCTGGAACTTCGACATCATCCGGCTGACGGTTTCGAGCTTCATCCCGAGATATTCGCCGATCTCGTCGCGCGTCATCCGCAGCACGAACTCGGCGGCCGAGTAGCCGCGCGCCTTGAAGCGGGTGGAAAGGTTCAGCAGGAACGCGGCCACGCGCTGTTCGGCGGTCATCGTGCCGAGCAGCAGCATCAGCGCGGATTCGCGGACGATTTCGCCGCTCATCATCTGGTACACGTGATGCTGCATCGGCCGCACTTCGCGGCACATCTGCTCGAGCTGGCCGAACGGGATGATGCAGACGGTGCTGTCCTCGAGCGCGATCGCGTCGCCGTTGTGGTGCCCGGTGTGCACGCCGCCGAGCCCGAGCGATTCGCCGACGATCTGGAAGCCGGTGATCTGCTCGTCGCCGTCGCGATGCATCACGATGGTCTTGAACGACCCGGTCCGGACCGCATAGATGCTGTTGAACGTGTCGCCTGCGCGAAACAGCGTTTCACCGCGCCGGACGTGCCGCGTCGTGCAGATCATCGCGTCGACACGCGCGAAATCGTCAGGCGAAAGGTCGGCCGGCATGCAGACGGTACGCAACGCGCACGTCGAGCAACGGGACGCGGCGCGCTTCGGCTGGTCCACCCGTTCGACGGAATGCAGCGGAATGAACGGGCGTAACGGCATGGTCGGCGAGACTTCGGCATGGCTCTGCATGATCGGCTCCAGTGCTTGGGGCGGCGGCGAATCGCTGTCGTGCAGGTTCGCGCTGGCCGTCGTATCGGCGGCCCCGGCGTCTGCCGCCTACCTGATGGGGAACCACACCGGAGGGCCAGGAGACCGGTACGCCGGTCTCGATGGTGATGCGGCCTTTGCTCCGGGAGGCACGCTTGCTTGTTTTTCTTGATACGCAGTATGGACGGCGCGCGCCGCGACGGAAATCAGCCGCAATTGAAGATGCGGTAGGACACGCGGAAGGGTTGTAGGACGTTTCCTACAGAGGCGCGGCATCCTGGCGGGGCGACGCGGGGGCGCACCGGTCGTGCGCCGGAGCCGCATCAGAGATCGTCCGGGTCGTCGAACAGCTTGTGACGCATCGCATAGCGCACGAGCGCCGTGTCGTTCGGCATCTGCATCTTATCGAGAATCCGCGTCTTGTACGTGCTGACCGTCTTGACGCTGACACAAAGCGCTTCCGCGATCTCGGAGATCGACTCGCCGGTGGTGACGCGCCGGAACACGTCGAACTCGCGATCGGACAGGCGCTGGTGCGGCAGGAGATCGGTCGGCTCGTTCAGGCTCTGCGCGAACTGCTCGGCCATCGTCAGGCTGACGTAGACGCCGCCGGCCGCGATCTTGGTCAGCGCCGCCACCAGCTCGGCGCTCGCGCTCTCCTTGGTCATGTAGCCGGACGCGCCGGCGCGGAACGCGCGCACCGCGTATTGCTGCTCGGCATGCATTGTCAGCACGAGGATATGCAATGCCGGTTTCTCGTCCTTGATCTGCTTGATGAGTTCGACGCCGTTTCGGCCCGGCATCGACAGGTCGAGCACCAGGACATTCGCGGGGGTGTCCCGCACGAGCGCGATCGTGGATGCACTGTCGCTCGCTTCGCCCGCGACTTCGAAGCCGCTCGCGCTCTGCAGGATGTGCCGCAGGCCGTCCCTGACGAGGGCGTGGTCGTCGGCGATGAGTACCCTGATCATGACAGCACATCTCCTTGCTGGATGGCATGAAGCGGTAGCGCCACGGTAATCGTGAACCCCGTTCCGGGCCGGTTGTCGATCGTCACCGTGCCGTCGAGCATGTGCGCGCGTTCACGGATGCCGATCAGCCCGAACGACGGACGATCGCGCTCGTCGTGCGTGTTTTCCGGGGCGCCGTGGCCGTTGTCCGCGATGCGCAGCACGCAGTAGCCGTCTTCCACTTTCAAGGCGAGCGTCACCTGCGTCGCATCGGCGTGGCGCGCGACATTGGTGAGCGCTTCCTGCACGATGCGGAACAGCGTCGTGGCACCGGCGCTGGTGAACGCGGTATCGACGGGGGCGATGTCCCGGTCGACCGTGATCCGGTAGCGATGCGTGAAATCATTGACCAGCCACTCGATCGCCGGGATGAGGCCCAGGTCATCGAGCATCACCGGCCGCAGATCGGCCGCAATGCGTCGAACCGACGCCACGGTCGAATCGATCAGGCGATGCATGCCGCCCAACTGCTCGCGCACGCCGGTGTGAGGGGCGACGACGCCCGCGAGCCCCAGTTCGACGGCGGAGAGATCCATCTTGAGCGCCGTGAGTTGTTGGCCGAGGTCGTCGTGCAGTTCACGCGCAATCCGCGTTTTTTCTTCCTCGCGCACATTCTGCAGGTTGGCGGACAGGTCGCGCAGTTCCTCGCGTGACTGCTTGAGGGCATTTTCCGCCCGGACGCGCTCGGTGACGTCGCGCAACATGACCGTGTACAGCTTGCCGGTGCCGTCGCGAATCTGCGAGATCGACGCCTCGATCGGAAACTCCGAACCGTCGCCGCGCAGGCCGAACAGCACGCGCTGCTGTCCCATCTGCCGCTCGGTCACGCCCGTCACGCCGAACTGTTCGACGTGCCGCGTGTGCGCGGCGCGGAAGCGCTCGGGGATGAAGCGGGCGAGCGGCGCGCCGATCGCCTCCATTGCCGAGACGCCGAACACGCGTTCCGCGGCCGGATTGAAGATCACGATCGTCTGGCCTTCATCGACGGTAATGATCGCTTCCATCGATGACCGGATGATGCCCATCATCCGGGCCTCGGTCGGCTGGCCGTCGCCGCCGGGGACGGCGCCCGACATTTGCCTGACGGCGCCCTGCCGAACGAGGGCGGCCAGTATCAGCGACAGCGCGATTCCGGCCACCATCACGGCCGTCGCGGATCCGGACGTGTCGGCGGGCGGCGCACTGTAGCGCAGCGAGAGCGGTGTGCCGCCGAACGTCAACGTATCCGTTCGCGTGAGCATGTCGCGGGCGACGGTGGCGTCGTCGCCGCTGAACCCGCCGGAATAGATGGGGGCCGCCGGGTTGTCGGCTGTGATTTTCATGTGCAGACGTTCCAGGACCGACGGATCGACAAGACGCTCCGGATCGAGCGCCGCATAAACATATCCGGTCGCGCGCGCATGCTGCGGCCCGGACGAAGCCCCGTCTTCAGCGTTCGCATAAATCGGCAGATACAGCGTCAGCGCCGTGCGGGCGATCGTCGTGTCCGCGCTGTCCTGGATCGCGTTCGCGGCCAGCGCGGTCTTGCCGGTTTCCGCCGCGCGCTGCAGCGCCCGCCGGGTCGCCTGATTGTCGTCGTCGGCGCTCGGCTCGATTCTTCCAATGCTGCGGACGGGCGACTGCAAACCGTCCAGATTGAGACTGGCGAGGTAGCGGTGCCATGCGTCGCCGGATTGAGGCATGGCCAGCGTCGATGCGAAGCCGCGTGCGCCGCGCAACACGGTAGCGGCGCCGAGGAGGCTGCGCCGGAGGTCGGCCGTCGCAAGCGTCGCCGATTGCGCGAAGCGTGCCTGGGCGGCTTCCTGCCCCCGGGTCTGTAGATGCCGGGCGCAGGCAAATGACGCAGCCAGGCCGAGCGCCAGCGTCAGCAGCGCGGCCAGGGTCGCGTATCGCGCAGGCCGAATCCTGCGCGGATCCGGCCCGGCCTTGAAGGAGGGCGCATTGACTGTCATGGCCGTTCATCCTGACGGATTTTTCCGGCGGCTGGCGGGCGGCTGGCCGGGCGCGAGGCACGAAACGCGGGGCGGGCCGAAACGGTGATGTCGCCCGAAATTGTGCGCGTTTTGTCTGCGTTCGCCAATCGAGACCGATGCGTATGCCGGTTGCCGTGCCGGCTTGACCGGCGTCAACCGGATGACGCGCGTCGGGCCCAGACTGGTGTGGCATGCCGGTCGAAACCCGACGGCACCAGGGAGGCATCATGTATGCAAGGATCTTCGCGGCACTCGACGGCAGCCGCAGTTCGCGGCTGGCGCTCGACGAGGCGATCGCGCTCGTCCGCGATTCAGGCGGCCTGATCGTCGCCGTGTGCGTGGTATCGGACGCGCCTCGACTGACGGACGTCGACAGCGGTTATATCGACCAGCGCGATCCGGCGGGGCTGGATGCGGACAGGGCCGCGATCGCGGTGGCGGACGCGGAGACCGCGTTTCGCCTGTGCGGCGTGCTCGGCACCGCGCACACGATCGACGCGTGCGGCGAGGATGTCTCGTCCGTGCTGGCGCGAGCTGCCGCGGAATGCGACGCCGACCTGATCGTGATGGGCACGCACGGACGCCGCGGCGTGCGCCGCGCGGTGCTCGGCAGCGTCGCCGAATCGCTGGTGCGCACCGCGGACCGGCCGGTGCTGGTCGTGCGTGAAGGGCAGGGCGCGTGTGCGGCCGTGTTGTGACGAAAGAGGGCAGCCGCGGGCGGCTGCCCCGTCGTCTTGCGTGCGGTGTCAGTGCGACAGCAGTACCGGTACCGTCATCGTCTCGAGGACGGTGCGCGTCGCACCGCCCAGCACGCGCTCGTGCATGCGCGCATGGCTGTACAGGCCCATGACGAGCAGATCCGCATGCAGGTCGGTTACCCGGTTCAGCAGCGTCGCGCCGACACCGACCGACCGGTCGCGCGGCGTCGTCGAGAACGATGCGCGCACGCCGTGCCGTTCGAGATACGCGGCCACGTCGACGCCCGCCGGCGTCTTGTCCGGATCGGGCTGACCGCGCACGACCGTCTCGACGTTGACGAAGCGCGCGCGCGCGAGCAGCGGCAACGCATCGGCCATCACACGGGCGGCTTCGCGCCCGCCGTCCCAGCCGATCAGGACGTTCTCGCCGATCGTCCGCACGTCGCCCGCGTAGGGCACGACGATCGCCGGACGGCCGCTGCCCATCACGAGATCCTCGACGAAATGACGCGCCACGTAGGTCATGCGATCGTCCGGGTCCTCCTGGCCGAGTATCAGCAGATCGACGTGGCGCGCGTGCAGAATGGCGGCGGCGGTCGGGTCGCCGGTTGGCGCCTGCCATTCGACGCTGCGTCCCGCGCGCTCGGCGGCCATCAGGAATCTTTCTTCGGCCTCCTTGCGCCGCTGGTCGCACAGGCGCTCGTAGACGGCCAGCTTCAGCGGCTCGTCGGGCCGCCGCAACGGTTCGAAGAGATCCTGGCAGACCACGTAGAGGCCGATCAGATGCGCATTCCAGCGTGCCGCGAGGTCGAGCGCGAGGTCGACGCGGGTCGCGCAGCGCTCGCTGTCGTCGAGGTGGACGAGCAGGGTCTTGTAGCTCATGACGGCTCCTTTTCGGTGGATGCGGCGGTGGTCTCGGCAGGTTTGCCCGACGGGCAGCCCGCCGGAATCATCAGCACCGGGCACGTGGCCAGGCGCAGCACGCGCTCGGCCACGCTGCCGAGGAAGAGGCGCTGGACCCCGCGTCGGCCGTGCGTGCCCATGATGATCAGGTCGGCCTCGAGTTCGTTGGCAAGACTGACGATCCGGTGCGGGATGTCTTCGCCTGCCGGCGCGACGTTGGAGATCTGCGGCGTGCCGGCGACGTCGCGCGCCTTCAGGCGCCGCGCCGCGTCCTCGGTGACGCGCAGCCCTTCTTCACGAAAGGCGTCGACCAGGATCGACGGGTCGTAGCCGTACATGTCGTACGCCGGCACCAGGAAATCGACGACGTAGACGGGAGTCAGTCGGGCACCCGTCTCCGACGCGATAGCCAGCGCGGCGTCGAGTGCACGGGACGACGTGTCGCTGCCGTCGAGTGCAACCAGAATGTTCGAGAACATGGCATGTCCCTTGAACGGAGGTGGATGAGATCATCATCGGCGCGTGCGCGCCAATCGCGCTGATCTGGATCAAGCGTCGCGGTTGGCGCGCAGCACCCCGACCGCGGCGCGCGAGGCGATCCACGCTTCGTTGGTCGGCTCGACGACAACCGTGACCGCGCTCGATGCGGACGACACGACCTGCGCATGGTCCGCGTTCGCGCCCACGTCGATGTCGATGCCGAGCCAGGCGAGCGCCGCGCAGATCCGCTCGCGCAACATGGCCGAGTGCTCGCCGATGCCGGCCGTGAAGACCAGCATGTCGAGGCCGCCGAGCAGCGCGACGAGCGCACCGGCTTCGCGCACGATGCGGTGGACGTAGAGTGTCAGCGCATCGCCGGCGAATGCATCACCGGCGGCTTCGCACGCCAGCAGCACGCGCGGATCGCCGGAAGCGCCCGACACGCCCTTGAGGCCCGACTCGTGATAGAGCATGTGGCCCAATGCGTCGGTGGACAGCTTGCCGGCCTCGAGCAGGTGCAGCACCACGCCGGGATCGAGGGTTCCGCAGCGCGTGCTCATCATCAGCCCGTCGAGCGCCGAGAAGCCCATCGTCGTCGCGACGCTGCGGCAGCCGCGCATCGCGCACAGGCTGGCACCGCTGCCGAGATGGGCGGCGATCACGCGGCCGTGCGCACGCGCGCCGAACCGCTCGTCGAGCGCGACGGCCAGGTATTCGTACGACAGACCATGGAACCCGTAGCGGCGCACGCCCTGGTCGAACCATGCATGCGGCAGCGGCAGCAATTGCTCGGCGCGCGGCAGTGTGTGATGAAACGCGGTATCGAACACGGCCACCTGCGGCACGTCGGGAAACGCGTCGCGCAGCGCGTCGATCGCATCGAGGCAGTGCGGTTGATGCAACGGCGCGAGCGGCGTCAGCGTGCGAAGCGCGTCGAGCACCGCGTCGTCGACGACGACCGGGTCGACGTACCGGGCACCGCCATGCACGACACGGTGTGCAATGGCGCCGAGCGCGATATGCGGCAGCTGCACGCGGATCCACATCGCGACCTGCGCGAGCACCGCGCGGTATGGATCGCCCGTGCGCAGCGGCAGCGTGCCGCCCGGGGCGGCGTCGAAGCGGATCGACACGCCGTTGCCGGTTTCGATCGCTTCACCCTCGTGCAGCGGCCGCCGCGCGGGATTCCCGTGCGGCGGATACGCGAACACCGCGAATTTCACGCTCGACGAACCGGCATTGACGACGAGCAGCGCGAGCGTACGCATCGATCGATTCAGTGCGACATCAGCACCGGGAGCGTCATCGACGCGAGCACAGTGCGCGTGGCGCCTCCCATGATCAGTTCATGCCAGCGCGGATGCCCGTACGCGCCCATGACCAGCAGGTCGGAACCCGTTTCGTAAGCGCGCGACAGCAGCGTGTCGCCGACCGACGCGCCGGTACCGGTGTCGATATCGAGCACGTTCACGTCGCGCGCATGGCGCGCCAGCATCAGCGCGGCGTCGGCGGCCGGAATGCGTGTAGTCGCCGCTTCCGAATCGCCGTCGACCACGGCGACGACCGTCGTGCGCTTCGCATGCTCGAGAAACGGGAGCGCGTCGTGCGCGGCGCGGGCGGCTTCGCGGCTGCCGTCCCAGGCGACGAAGACCCGTTCGCCGATTGACGGGAATTCACCGGTGTACGGCCAGAACAGCACCGGCCGACCGGCGGACAACACGAGGTTCTCCGGAAACTGGTCGTCGATGTAGGTTTCGGGATCGTTCGGGTCGCTCTGGCCCGCAATCACGAGGTCGGCAAGACGGGCGGCACGCGGCACGGCCACATTCGCGCGCTCGTCCGCGCGAACCCAGGTGGCCGGCACTTTGGCCCGCGCGGTTTCCGCATGGAACAGGCGCTCCAGTGCGCCGAGCCGCTCGTCGCGTTGCTCGCGGTGCGCGCGGAAATAGTCTGCGGAACCGGCCATCACGTAGAACGAATGCGGCTCCGGCGTGTAGACCGCGAACAGCCCGGTGAGATGCGCACCGAAGCGCCGGGCAAGACGCAACGCCAACTCGAGACGCGAATGCGCGCGGGCGCTCGTATCGAGGTGTACGACCAGGCTTTTGTAGCTCATCGGAATCGCTCCATCGACGGGTGATCCGCCAGTGCAATTCAGTCTACGAAGCAGGGTTTCCGCGTGCTTGACTCAGATCAACGGGTGCCGTGCGCCACGGCCGCACAGTGAAGTGGACGCCCATTCACCGACCGGATCGAAGGAGGGAAGACGATGAGCCCCCAGGCTTTGACCACACCGAACGACGCTTGCCGCGCGGGTTGCGATCTCGCGTTGCGCATGGCCGTGCTGGCTCGCGACTGGCAGCACGAATGGCACGCGCTGGCAGGGCGGCGCATCGAGCGGGACCGCGACGCGGTGCGCGGCCTGCAGCAGGCGCTGACCGCGACGAACGAGTGGACGGCGTTCGGCGAGGCGGCCCGGCATGTGATGCGCGACTACACGATCGCGACCGTCGCGATCTGGCAGGACGCCACCGAGCTGTGCATGCGCGGGCAGTTCGAGAGCGCGAGTGCGTGGCGCACGTGGCTGCGCGATTACGGCACCGGCGCGCTGTCGCGCTACCAGACCGACTGGTGGCCCGATCTCGGGCGGCTGGCCGTGGTCAACGAGGCGAGCATGCCGTGGCGCGACTGGATGGCCGCGTTCGAGCTCGGCATCACGGAAACCGTCGACGCGGGCGACGGGGCCGCGGACGTCCGGCGTCTCGATGGCCGCCATGCGGCGCAGGAGCACGATCATGCGCGCTGAGCGGGTTGCGTTCGTCACCGGCGGGATGGGCGGCCTCGGTGCCGCGATCAGCCGCCGCCTGCACGAGGCCGGCATGACGGTGGCGGTGTCGCACACCGAACGCAACGACCACGTCGCGACGTGGCTCACGCACGAGCGCGAGGCGGGCCGCACGTTTCATGCGTACGAGGTCGACGTGGCCGACTACGACTCGTGCCAGCACTGCGCGGCACGCGTGCTGGCTGAATTCGGGCGCGTCGACGTGCTCGTCAACAACGCGGGCATCACGCACGATGCCACCTTCGTGAAGATGACCAAGAGCATGTGGGATGCGGTGCTGCGCACCAATCTCGACGGCCTGTTCAACATGACGAAGCCGTTCGTGCCCGGCATGATCGACGCCGGCTTCGGACGGATCGTGAACATCGGGTCCGTGAACGGGGAGCGCGGCGCGTACGGGCAGGCGAACTACGCGGCCGCGAAAGCCGGTATCCACGGTTTCACGAAGTCGCTGGCGCTCGAACTTGCGCGGCACGGCATCACGGTCAACACGGTGGCCCCGGGCTACCTGGCCACCGCGATGCTCGAGTCGGTGCCGAAGGAAGTGCTCGACACGAAGATCCTGCCGCAGATTCCGGCCGGTCGCCTCGGCGACCCCGACGAAATCGCCGCGCTCGTCGCGTTCCTGTGTTCCGACGCGGGCGCCTTCGCAACCGGTGCGGAATTCGACATCAATGGCGGCATGTACTTGCGATGAAAGCGTCCGTCATCCGCGCGCCGCTCGTGCGCGAATCGAGGCAGCCGTCGGATCGGAACGGGCAGACGCCCGACCGGCGCCAATGCACGGCGCCCGAGGCAACACCCGCTGAAAAATGGAACCGCGCCGTGCATGCCATCGTCGCCGCGATGACCTTCGGGCTGTCGCCCGTGTCGCTGGCGCTGGCCCTGCTCGACTGGGGCGCTCACCTGGCGGTGTCGCCGGGCAAGTGCTTCGAACTCGCGACGCAGGCGTGGCTCGCGGCCGCGCCCGCGGTCGACGGATCGTGGTGGACCTGCTGGCGCGACTGGCTGCATGCGCGCTCGTCGGGTGACGTGCCGGCCCGCGCGCCGGCCGCCGGGCTCGCGGCGGCGCCGGGCGCCTACGTGCTCCAGACATGAACGGGCATCGGCATCCGGATCCGTGCGGCGGCGCGTGCCTGCCCGGCCTGCTGCCGCGCGCGGACGGCGCATGGCCCGGGCTGATCGCGCGGGCACGCAACGCAGCGCCGCTCGTCGTGGCCGTCGTGCATCCGTGCGATGCAACCAGTCTCGTCGCGCTGGCCGAACTCGCCGAGTCGCCGCTGGCGGCCGCGATCGAGCCGCTGATCGTCGCGCCGCGGGACAAGGTGCTGCGTGTCGCGCACGATGCGGGCGTCGATCTGTCGTCGTGGACGATCGAGGACGTGCCGCACAGCCATGCGGCGGCGGCCCGCGCGGTGGAACTCGCGGCGGCGGGCCGTGCCGGCGCGCTGATGAAGGGCAGCCTGCATACGGACGAGCTGATGGGCGCGGTCGTCGCGGCCGAATCGGGGCTGCGCACCGACAAGCGCATGTCCCACTGTTTCCTGATCGAGGCACCGGCGTATCCGCGTCCGTTCATCCTGACCGACGCGGCGGTGAACATCGCGCCGGACCTCGCGCAGAAGGCGGCCATCACGCAGAACGCGATCGACGTCGCGCATGCGCTGGGCGTGGCGTGCCCGCGCGTGGCCGTGCTGTGCGCGGTCGAGACCGTCAATCCGGCGATGCGCTCGACGCTCGACGCGGCGGCGCTCGCGAAGATGGACGAGCGCGGCCAGCTTACCGGCGCGATCGTCGACGGCCCGCTCGCGTTCGACAACGCGATCTCGCTGCGGGCGGCGCACGACAAGGGGATCGATTCGCCGGTCGCCGGCTGCGCCGACATCCTGGTCGTGCCCGATATCGAAGCGGGCAACCTGCTCGCGAAGCAGCTCGAATACCTGGGCGGCGCCGTCAGCGCGGGCATCGTCGTGGGCGCGCGCGTGCCGATCGTGCTGACGAGCCGCGCCGACGGCGCTGCCGTCCGGGTCGCGTCGTGCGCACTCGCGATGGTGCTGGCACAGGCGCGGCATGCGCCGCAGTCCTGATCAACGTACCCGCAACCCTTTCTTTCGATGGAGGAACCCCGATGAAAGCACTCGTCTACCACGGGCCCGGGCGCAAGGCGCTCGAGGAGCGGCCGATGCCGGAACTGCAGTCGCCCACCGACGCGCTCGTGCGCGTGACGCGCACGACGATCTGCGGCACCGATCTGCACATTCTCAAGGGAGACGTACCGACTTGCGAACCCGGCCGCATTCTCGGCCACGAAGGGGTCGGGATCGTCGAGCAGGTCGGTACCGCCGTCGATGCGCTGAAGCCGGGCGATCATGTGCTGATTTCCTGCATTTCGTCGTGCGGCCGCTGCGAATATTGCCGGCGCGGCCTGTATTCGCATTGCACGACCGGCGGCTGGATCCTCGGCAACCGGATCGACGGCACGCAGGCCGAGTACGTGCGCGTTCCGCATGCGCAGACGAGCCTCTACCGGATTCCGCCGGGCGCGGACGAGGAGGCGCTCGTGATGCTGTCGGACATCCTGCCGACCGGGTTCGAATGCGGCGTGCTGAACGGCAAGGTGCAGCCGGGCTGCTCGGTGGCGATTGTCGGCGCGGGCCCGATCGGGCTGGCGGCGCTGCTGACCGCGCAGTTCTACTCGCCCGCACAGATCATCATGATCGATCCGGACAGCAACCGGCTGGACGTGGCGCAGCGCTTCGGCGCGACCGATTGCATCGACGGCCGCACTGGCGACCCGGTGGCGGAAGTGATGAAGCTGACCGACGGGGTCGGCGTCGATTGCGCGATCGAGGCGGTCGGGATTCCGGCGACGTTCGAGATGTGCACGTCACTGGTGGCGCCGGGCGGCGTGGTCGCGAACGTCGGCGTGCACGGGGTCAAGGCCGACCTGCACCTCGAGAAGCTGTGGGATCGCAACATCTCGATCACGACCCGGCTCGTCGACACGGTCAGCACACCGATGCTGCTGAAGACCGTGCGCGCCGGGCGCCTCGATCCGAAACGCCTGATCACGCATCGGTTCTCGCTCGACGACGTCGAGCGCGCGTACGACACGTTCGGCCGCGCCGCGCAAACCCATGCGCTGAAGGTCATCATCGAAGTCGGTTGATGGCCGGGTAGCGCAGGGCGGGAACCGGCAGGCGACACCCGGTTCCCGCCACCGCACGGCGGGTCACGCCGTCAGGAGGAAAGCGCGGCCGGCGCGTGCGTGTCGCCGGATTCGACCGCATCGAGATCGACGCACTGCGCATACACCGGCACCTCGCACGGCCAGTGCAGCCGCTCCGCGATGCGCCGCCGCATCGCATCGGCCGCGGCCGGCTCGCCATGCGTGACGAAGGTCCGCACGGGCGCGCGCTGCATCGTGCCGAGCCAGCGGAGGATCTCCTCGTAGTCGGCATGCGCGGAGAGCGTCGTGATCGAATCGACCTGCGCGCGCACGCGCACGTACTCGCCGTGGATCTTCAATGTCGGCTCGTGCGCGGCCAGCGCCGCGCCGCGCGTGCCGGCCGCCTGGTAGCCGACCAGCGCGATCGTGTTGCGCGCATCGGGCGCGTAGCGGCTCAGGTGGTGCAGCACGCGGCCGCCCGTCGCCATCCCGCTGCCGGCGATGATGACCATCGGGCCATGATGGTCGGCAATCGCTTTCGACTGCTCGACCGAGCGGATCATCGTGGCCGCATGGCCGAGCGCGTTCGCGTCGGAAGGCGTCAGCCGGTGTTCGAGGATATGGTGACGATAGATCTCGGTCACGTCGGTGGCCATCGGGCTGTCGACGAATACCGGCACGCGCGCCATCCGGCCGGACGCCTTCAGCCGCGCGATGTAGTGCAGGATTTCCTGCGCGCGGCCGACCGTGAAGCACGGCATCACGACCACGCCGCCGCGCGCGAAGGTCTTGTCGAACAGCGCGGCGAGTTCGTTCTCGGGGTCCGATTCCGGATGCAGGCGGTCGCCGTACGTCGATTCGACGACCAGGTAGTCCGCATGCGCGGGCGCCAGCGGCGGCTGCATGATCGGGTCGTGATAGCGGCCGAGGTCGCCCGAGAAGGCCAGCACCTTGTGATCCCAGTGCATCACGACGCTCGCCGCGCCGAGAATGTGGCCGGCCGGCAGCAGGCGGAACGCCAGCCCGCCGCCGAGCGCCGTGCATTCGTCGAACGCGACGGGCTTCAGCAGGTGCAGCGCGTGCTGCGCATCGTCCAGCGTGTAGAGCGGTTGTGCCGGATGATGCTTCGAATAGCCGTGGCGGTTCGCGAAATCGGCTTCTTCCTCCTGCAGCCGCGCGCTGTCGCGCAGCATGATGTCGCAGAGTTCGGCCGTGGCCGCCGTGCAATACACCGGCCCGCGGAACCCTTCGCGCGCCAGCACCGGAAGATAGCCGGTATGGTCGATATGCGCGTGCGTGAGCACGACCGCGTCGAGCGTGTCGGGCGCGACCGGCAACGGGCTCCAGTTGCGCAGCCGCAGGTTCTTGGTGCCCTGGAACAGGCCGCAGTCGACCAGCACGCGCCGGTTGCCGTGCTCGACCAGGTATTTCGAGCCGGTCACGGTTTCGGTCGCACCGAGAAAAGTCAGTTTCATGGATCGCCTCACGGGAGTGGACGGAGCAGTGAGTCGATTACAGCGCGGATGCGCGCGAAGCGATTGATGGAAATCAGGGATTGCCGCATCCGTGCTCGGCTCGGCTCGGGCGAAGTTCGCCGTTCGGCCGTTGCGGCTCCGGGTTGACGTCAATCAACGTCCGGGCAGGACGGCGGCACCGCCGCGTGTCAGCCCGCGTCGCTCCGGCCGTCGAGTGCGACGATCATCAGCAGCACGGGAACGTGAGGCCGGCGGTCAGCGCGGGGAACGTCGTGCTGTCACGCGCGGGGTGTCGCGGGTTTCGCCGCGTCCGGCGTCGTGATCGTGTCGCGCTTTGCCGCGCGGTTGATTTGCATCAATGGACGCATCCGGCATTCGCGCACCCGGCGGCCACGGCCGCCGGCACGTCGTTGGTTGATCCTCGTCAAGCCACTGCCGCCGTCGTGCGCGATGCTGAAGCCGGTGAAGCCCCGTACCGATCGCGAATGTCGCGACCGGTACGGGGCGACGGGAGACCGACATGAAGTCCGATGCAGCACTCAAGCAGGATGTCGAGCAGGCGCTGTTCTGGAATCCGGCGATCGACGCGCGACGGATCGACGTCGACGTGCGCGACCGGGTCGTGACGTTGCGCGGCACGGTCGACAGCTGGGCCCAGAAGCTCGAAGCGCAGAAAACGGCGCTGCATGTCGAGGATGCGCGCGCGCTCGTGCTCGAACTGAGCGTCACACCGCCCGCGAACGCGTGCGCGGATCAGGAACTGGCGATCGCGATCACGTTCGCGCTCGGCTGGCAGGAGGCGCTGCGCGATCACAAGATCCGTGTTGAGGTCGACCACGGCTGCGTGACGCTCGACGGCGAAGTCGATCATGCATACCAGAGTCGGGCGGCGGAAAAGATGGTCAGCCGGATGATCGGCGTCGTCGGCGTCGCGAATCGCATCCGGGTGCGAACGGACAGCACGGTGCCGGACGTCGGCATCCGGATTGCCGAAGCGCTCGCGCGCCGCGCGCAGCGCGAATCCTCCGGGATCTCGATTGCCGACGACGACGGCATCGTCACGTTGACGGGCAAGGTCGCGTCGCTCGCCGAAAGGCGCGCCGCGTGCGGTGCGGCCGCGTCGGTCAGGGGCGTGCGCGAGGTCGTCGACCTGCTGACCGTTGCATGACGATGCATGAGCGGGCTCGCGCCCGCGGTGCCGGTTCGACGCCATGAAAAAATCATTCGATTACTCCGGGCTGCTGATCCCGTTCGTATTTGCCGCGCTGGTGGCGTATCAGCTGCTGATGGCCCAGCCGGCCACGACGTCGATCTCGTACAGCGACTTTCACCACCTGGTCGACGCGCGGCTCGTCGACGATCTGGACATCGGCCCGTCGTCGATTTCGGGCGTGCTGCGCATGCCGCAGGCCGGTGCGAACCTGCCGGCCTCCGACGCGGCCGCCGTGAAGAAGGCGGGCCCGCCGTGGCGCTTCACGACCAACCGGGTCGCCGACGATCGTCTCGTCGCCGAACTCACGGCCGCCGGCATCCGCTATCGCGGCGCGCCGGATTCGGGCTGGCTCGAGACGCTTGCCGGATGGATATTGCCGGTGATCGTCCTCGTGACGTTCTGGAGCTTCATGATGCGCAGGCCGGGCGGGGTCCGTGACCTGAGCGGCATGGGCAAGAGCCAGGCGCGCGTGTACGTGCAGCAGGAAACCGGCATCACGTTCGACGACATCGCCGGCATCGACGAGGCGAAGGCCGAGCTGCAGCAGATCGTCGCGTTCCTGCGCAACCCCGAACGCTACCAGCGGCTCGGCGGCAAGATCCCGAAAGGCGTGCTGATCGTCGGTGCGCCCGGCACCGGCAAGACGCTGCTCGCGCGTGCGGTGGCCGGCGAGGCGGCCGTGCCGTTCTTCACGATCAGCGGCTCGGCGTTCGTCGAGATGTTCGTCGGCGTCGGCGCGGCACGCGTGCGCGACCTGTTCGAGCAGGCAAAGCAGAAGGCGCCGTGCATCGTGTTCATCGACGAACTCGATGCGCTTGGCAAGGCGCGCGGCGTCGGCCTGATGTCCGGCAACGACGAGCGCGAGCAGACCCTCAACCAGCTGCTCGTCGAGATGGATGGCTTCCAGGCCAATTCGGGCGTGATCATCATGGCCGCGACGAACCGGCCCGAGATCCTCGATCCCGCGCTGCTGCGGCCCGGGCGCTTCGACCGCCACATCGCGATCGACCGGCCCGACCTGAACGGCCGCAAGCAGATCCTGGCCGTGCACACGAAGCGCGTGAAGCTGGCCCCGGAAGTCGACCTGGCCGAGCTGGCGCAGCGCACGCCGGGCTTCGTCGGCGCGGATCTCGCGAACGTCGTCAACGAGGCCGCGCTGCACGCGGCCGAACTCGGCAAGCCGGCGATCGGCATGGCCGACTTCGACGAGGCGATCGACCGCGCGATGACGGGCATGGAGCGCAAGAGCCGCGTGATGAACGACGAGGAAAAGCGGACCATCGCGTACCACGAGGCGGGGCACGCGCTCGTCGCGCAAAGCCGCGTGCATTGCGATCCGGTGAAGAAGGTGTCGATCATCCCGCGCGGCATCGCGGCGCTCGGCTACACGCAGCAGGTGCCGACCGAGGATCGCTACGTATTGCGCCGAAGCGAGCTGCTCGACCGGCTCGACGTGCTGCTCGGTGGCCGCGTGGCCGAGGAGATCGCGTTCGGCGACGTGTCGACCGGTGCGCAGAACGATCTGGAACGTGCGACCGCGCTGGCGCGGCACATGGTCATGCAGTACGGGATGAGCGAGAAGCTCGGTCTCGCGACGCTCGACGATGCGACGCCGCAGGGCGGTTCACCCGGCGTGTGGACGCCGGGCGACGGCCGGTGCAGCGAACACACCGCGCAGTTGATCGACGAGGAGGTGCGCGCGCTGCTCGAAGACGCGCACGTGCGGGTCGCGGCGACGCTCGGCGAGCATCGCGACGCGCTCGAACGGGTCGCGCGGTGCCTGCTGCAGCACGAATCGGTCGATCACGACACACTGGTGGCGCTCATGACGCCGCCGGACGACGGCATCGGCCCGCCCGAACCGGCGCACGCCGATGCGGAGCCGGCCACGGCCACGGACACGTCGGCCTGACCGGCTGGCGGCCACCGTCGATCAGTCCGCTCAACAGCCGATGCAGACCGCGCCGTCGCGTCGTTGCGCCGTATCGTCGGTGACGACCGATGCGAGCCGCGGATCGGGCCGAAACACGGTGATGCCCTTGAGCCGGTCGCGCCACGCCGCGAAGAACAGCGCGTCGACCTGCGCGAGCGAACACTGGCTGTCCATCGTCACGGTCTTCGAGATGCCGGCGTCGACGCAGGGTTGAAGCACCGCAAGCATCGCGACGTGATCGATCGGTGCGATCTCGCCCGCGCTGGAGAAGTAGTCCGGCAGCGCGACGCCGTCGCCATGCAGTGCGCGAAACAGCCGGTACGCATGGTTCTGCACCCGGAACGCGCGCACCTGGCCGTCCGCCGTGCGAACCATCCGGCGCTGGGTCCAGCCGACGGCCGGTTCGATGCCGTTCGAACAGTTGTCGCAGAACGCGAGACTCACGCTGCCGGCCGGCGCGAACGACAACAGATGGCTGTTGCGCAGCCCGTGCCGCTGGATCGCGTGATGCACCTTCAGCGGCAGCCGCATGCGGTAGGCGGGGCCGGTCAGGTAAGCGGCCGGATCGTACGCGGGAAACGCGCCGCGCTCGGCGGCCAGCGCGGCCGATGCGGCAAACGCATGCTCGCGCATCGTCAGCGCGATGCTGCGCGCACATGCGCGCGCCTCGACGCTGTCGTAGCGCAGCCGCAGCATCGTCAGCGCGTCGCCCAGGCCCGTCACGCCCACCCCGATGCGCCGCGTCCGATGCGCTTCGCGTGCATGGGCGGCGAGCGGCCACGCGGTCAGGTCGAGCACATCGTCGAGCAGGCGAACCTGGATGTGCACCGCGTCGGCCAGCGCCGCGAAATCGAAGCGCGGCTCGCCGTCGATGCCGAACGGATGGTGCACGAACCGCGACAGGTCGACCGGCCCCAGCACGCAGCTGCCGTAGGGCGGCAGCGGCTGCTCGCCGCACGGGTTCGTCGCGTCGATCCGTTCGTGCTCGCGCAGCGGATTCGCGTCGCGGATCGTGTCGAGGAACAGCAGCCCGGGTTCGGCACTGTCGCGTGCGGCGTTGACGATCGCCTGCCACACCTTGCGGGCGGGAACCGTCGCATGAAGGTAGCGCCCGTCCGGCCGCCGGGGCGACGCGCTGGCGGCTGCATGGCGCGGTGCGTGATGGACGAGCGCCCAGGGCAGGTCGTGCGCGACTGCTTCCATGAACGCGTCCGTGATGCCGACGGACAGGTTGAAGGTCGGCCAGCGCGCCCGCCCGTGCTTGGCCGTGACGAACGCGAGCAGGTCCGGATGATCGCAGCGCAGCACGCCCATCTGCGCGCCGCGACGCGGGCCGGTGAACGGCAACGCGCGGCACATCGCATCGAATCGGTCGATCGCCGCGCATACGCCGCGTTCGGGCGACAGGCGCCGTTCGTACGCGCCGGCGGGCGGCACCGGCGAGAAGTCGTAGCCGATTCCGCCGCCCATCAGCAGCGTGAGCCGCGCGTCGTCGAGCGCCTGCGCGAGCGCCGCATCGACGCCCTGCAGCAGCATGTCCTCCGGAACTGCGAGCGGATGGACGAAGCAGTTGACCATCGTGCCGCCCGTCGTCGCGCCGGCATTCGCCATGATGCGGCCGGCGCCGATCGCGCCGCGCTGCAGGTTCTGGAAGAACGTGCGCTCGGCCTGGGCGCGCAGAGCGGGCGGCTCGGCGAGCGACAGTGCACGGGCGACACGCTGGAAGACGGCCGCGCGCGACGTTTCGCCGGGCTGCGCATAGCGTTCGGCAAACACGGTGGTGCAAAGCGGCTGCTCGTCCATGGCGGGGCTCGGCGACGACGGATGACCTAATGTAAAGGCCTGCCCGCCCGCGTCGTTGATCGAGCGCAATCCGGTGCTGTTGCGGCATCGCTTGATGGTCGTCAATGCCGCGCGAAGGCGCGCACGTAAGGTGGTGCCAGGACTGGCCGGCGCCGGTGGCCGGCGCCAGGCATCAGGCATCAGGCACGCGCCGCGGCCGCATGTGCGCGGCGTGCAAGCCCGCGCATCACGCCCTTTACCGACTACGCGCCATGACCGAGATCGTTACCGTCACGTTGAATCCGGCCGTCGATGTCTCAACGTCGGTCGACCACATCGTCGATACGCACAAGCTGCGCTGCGCGCGGCCACGGCGGGACCCCGGCGGCGGCGGGATCAACGTCGCGCGGACCGTTCACCGGCTCGGCGGCGACTGCGTCGCGCTGTACCTGGCGGGCGGGCCGACCGGCGATGTGCTGACGCTGCTGCTCGACGCAGAACAGGTGCCGGCCGTGCGCATGCGGATCGCCGGCGAGACGCGCGAGAACGTCTGCGTGACCGAAACGGCGACGGGGCGCGAGTACCGTTTCCTGATGCCGGGGCCGTTGGTCACGGCGGCCGAGTGGCGCGCATGCGCGGCGCGCATCGCGGCCCTGCGGCCTGCGCCGCGCTATCTGGTGCTGAGCGGCAGCCTGCCGCCGGGCGCGCCCGACGACCTGTATGCGACGCTCGCGCGGACGGCCGCCGCCAACGGCACCCGCGTGGTCGTCGATGCGGCGGGCCCGGCGCTGCGCGCGGCCCTCGACGCCGGGGTGCATCTCGTGAAGCCCAGCCTCGACGAACTGAGCGCGCTGGCCGGCGAACCGCTCGACGAAGCGTCGGCATGCGGCAAGGCGGCCGAACTCGTCGCGCAAGGGCGGGCGGACATCGTTGCATTGACACTCGGCGCGCGCGGCGCGTGGGTCGTCACGCGCGAGCGCGCGCTGCGCCTGCCGGGCAGGCCCGCGACGGTGTGCAGCACGGTGGGTGCCGGCGACAGCTTCGTCGGTGGGATGGTCTGGGCGCTCGCACGCGGCGCGCCGTTCGACGATGCATGCCGCTATGCGCTGGCGGCATCGGCGGCTTCGGTCGAGCATCCCGGCACCGCGCTGTGCACGCGCGCCGACGTCGAGCGGATTCATGCGGAACTGGTTGCGCAGGCAAGCGGCGCGGCCATTGCGCGTGGTGCGGCATGAGCGTCCGCGTGATCGTCTGCCTGCTGCTGCTGCTGTCGTGCTGGCCGCGGGTATCGTTCGCCGACACGGTGACGGGCGAGCCGGTGCCGCAGCGCGTGCTGATCCTCGTCTATCATCGGTTTGCCGCGCAACGCCTGGATTCGATGACGGTGCGCACCGGGACCTTCCTTGATCAACTGCATGCGATCGACGCGAGCGGCTACCGCATCGTGCCGCTCGCCGACATCGTGCGCTGGCACGCGGGTCAGGCGAACGCGCTGCCGGCGCGGGCGGTCGCGATCACGGTGGACGATGGTCACCGCTCCGTCTACGACATGCTGCGCCCGTTGCTGGCCGCGCATCCGGTACCGGTCACGCTGTTCATCTATCCATCGGCGATCTCGAACGCGAGCTACGCGATGACATGGGATCAGCTGCGCGTGCTCGGGCAATCCGGCGGATACGATATCGAATCGCATACCTACTGGCATCCGAATTTCCGCACCGAGCACGCACGGCGGTCTGAGGAGGACTACCAACGATTCGTGTCGTTCCAGTTGAGCCATTCCCGCGAACGGCTCGAGTCGGAAACCGGTAGGCCGATCCGGCTGCTGGCCTGGCCGTTCGGCGTCCATGATGCAACGACCGATCGGCTGGCCGCCCGCGAAGGCTATGTCGCGGCGTTCACGATCGACGCACGGCCCGTTCGGCCCGCGGATCCCGCCATGGCGCTGCCGCGCTACCTGATGACGGATGCGTGCGATACGCGCTGCATGAACGGATTGCTGCAAACGGCGCGGGAGCGACCGTGATCGAATGCCGGATCTCGGGTTCGCCGCCGTCGTTCGCGGATGCCGTTTCCGTTCGGGTTCACGCCCGGCAGAACGTCGCGGGGCCGCACAATGGCTGTGAACCTGCTGTGCGAGCCGCCGACAAGGGTATCGGGATCGGCACGCGGGTACGAGAAGGAGCCACCATGCCGTGGGATGACGAACGCTATCCGCCGTCGATGCGGAACCTGCCGCCGCCGGTGCGCGGCAAGGCGATCGAGATCGCCAACGCGTTGCTGCGACGAGGGCGTGCCGAGGGCAGCGCGATCCGTATCGCGATCGCGCAGGCGAAGCGCTGGGGGCGGGTGCATGCGGCATCCGCCGACGCTGTCGAGCGACGTCGCTAGGCCCCGCACTGAACCGGGCAGGTGCCGGCGTCCGGCGTGCGTTCGAAGGCTGCCGCATGCAGCCGCGCGGCCAGCACGCAGGCAAGCAGCATGACGCCCACCGCGATGCCGTGAACCGGGTTGCGCAGGCACGACGCAACCTGGTCGCTCCTTGCAACGCCGAACAGGCACCACAGGCAGAAGTGCTCGCAGTTGTTGGTGAGCAGCCGGTAGCGGCATTCGCCAAGGCGCGAGGCCGCGCGCCGTGCCGCTTCCGTGCCGTCGTACAGGGGCCGCGTGTGCCGGACGATCGCGAGTTCGAAACCGGCGCAGAAGCCGTCGACGGAGACGATTTCAACCGGGCCGCCGCTCAGGCTGTGCGCCAGGCCCGCGTAATGGATCACGTTGCCGTCGCCGATATAGATCCCGTGATGCACGTAACCGTGGCGCCGTGTCACGAGGTGGGCGCCGACAGGAAGGTCGCGATCCGGCATGGCGTCGTCGGCTTGTGCTGCGGTCGGGTGAGTCATGGCCAGCTCCTGGATCTCGCGGCGGCTGGCTGGAAAACCGGCTTGCCGGCCGCGGAACACGTTGCGTCCTGTCACGTCTCCAGTATTGGCGGCGGACCGGGGCCCGACAATCAGCGCGGTCTGAGCTTGCTGTCCGATGTCGGGGCGTCGTGTCGGAAATTTCCGACGCGCCGTGCAATATCGGCTGACAGCCGGAACGGACAACGGCGCCGGCCAGCCGCCGCTTCAGGCCTTGTGGGGCCGCCGTACCGACCGACGGTCTCGCACCGTTGCGCCGCGCCGCTGGCCTGTCTGGTGTGCTTGACCTGCATCAACGGGAAATCGGCGTTCCGCGCGACGCTGGCTTCGTCAACGATGCGCATGCGTCACGTCGCGGCACGCCGGCCGTGACGCGCCCGAACGAACGAGCCGCATCGCCACCCGCGTGCCTGTACCGGGAGAATGAAATGCGGACTGGAATCGCCGGGTCGCTGCTGCTGTCGGCCTGTTTGCTGGCCGCTGCGTCGAACGCGCCGGCTCAAGCGCTGCCCGAGCCCGTTGAGCAGAACGGCACCGTGTACATCACGGGCGGTATCGGGGCGGAGGAGGTCGCTGCGTTTCGTGCCGCCGCGCCGCGTTACAACCTGCGGATCATGTTCGCGACGAAGGGCGGGCATTACCTGTCGGATGTCGATGTGACGTTGACGTCCGGCAAGTCGACGGTCCTCGACGCACACACGGCCGGCCCGTTCCTGTTCGCACGCGTGCCGCCGGGGCGTTACACGGTGTCGGCGCGCGACCGGGGCGTCCAGGAAGTCCGGCACGTCGTCGTGCCGGCGCGCGGCGGTATCGATGTACGGTTCCACTGGCAGAACCCGGAGCGCCGCGGCGTGATCCGGCTTTGCAGCGGTTGTCAGGGAACCGGTACGCGTGCACGGCCCTAGACGCACGCTTCGATCGATGCGGAGCGCGCGGTAGCGCGTGGCGTACCGTTGATCTGCCTCACGTGGCGTTGCGCCGGAGTCGCAACAATGTCCACGGGAATTCGCGTCGCGAGGTGTGCATTGGAGATTCGGGCAAACGTCGGTGGGGCGCGCGCCGGGCGGCAGCCGCATGAGTCGTGGCGATGCGGGTGGCGATCTGGGGCGCGGGTCGGCCGCGGGCTCGCGGGCATGCTGCTGGCACTTGCGTGTGTTGTCGGCCGGGCCGGCACTGTCGCAGTGACGGTCGTCGATGCCGGCAGCGGCCGGCCGGTGGCGGGCGCGCTCGGGTATGCGTCGGGCAGCAGCCTGATCGCGTCGGCCGCCGGCACGTTTGCCGCGCCGTCGGGCGACGCGACGCTCAGCGTGACCGCCCCCGGCTATGGACGCGCGGAGGTCGCGCTCGCCGCCGGCGAGTCGGCGCGCACGGTGCGGCTCGTCCCGTTTCGTCCCAAGGCCGTCTACCTGTCGGCTTACGGTGTCGCGGACCGCACGCTGCGCGACGCGGCGCTCGCGCTGCCGGGTCGCACGGCGGTCAACGCGTTCGTGATCGACGTGAAGGGCGATCGTGGCATGACGCCGTATCGCAGCGCCGCGCGCGAAGCGATCGGCGCAGGCGGCGAGCCGGGGCCGCGCGTCGCGGACCTGCCGGCGCTGATCCGCGCATTCCATGCGCGCGGGCTGTACCTGATCGCGCGCCTCGTCGTATTCAAGGACGATCCGCTTGCGGCCGCGCATCCCGACTGGGCGGTGCGCGACGCGGCCGGCGGAATCTGGCGCGATCGCGAACACCTGCGCTGGATCGACCCGACCGTGCGCGCCGCGTGGGAACACAACTTCGACGTGGCAGAGGAGGCCGCGCGGATGGGTTTCGACGAGATCCAGTTCGACTACCTGCGCTTTCCCGACGCGAGCGGCCTGCGGTTCGGCGAGCCCAACACCGAGGCGAACCGCGTGGCCGCGATCACCGGATTCCTGGAAGGCGCGCGTGCACGGCTGCGGCCCTACAACCTCTACCTGTCGGCCGACATCTTCGGCTACGTGTGCTGGAATGCCGACGACACGCAGATCGGGCAGCGGCTCGGCGCACTGGGCGGGCTGGTCGACTACATTTCGCCGATGCTGTATCCGTCGGGTTTCACGTGGGGCCTCCCGGGCTGCCGCAAGCCGACCGATCACCCGGGCGAGATCGTCGGGCGCTCGCTCGCCGAGGCGATGCGCCGCACCGGGCTCGACCGCGTGCGCTTCCGGCCCTGGCTGCAGGCGTTTCGCGACTATGCGTTCGACCGGCGCGCATTCGACGCGGCGGAAATCCGTGCTCAGGTGGACGCCGCCGACGCGGCCGGCACGGACGGATGGATGCTGTGGAATCCGCGCAATCGCTACGATCCCGCTGCGCTGCCGCGCTGACCGGCGAAGCGGGATACGCCACGTGTCGAAATGGCAAAATCTGCCAATTTATGCAGTTCCGTGGCTTTTCATTCGAATGTCATCTCGCGTCGAGATAGTGCGGGATCGTGCGCCAGTCCCGGGAACGAACGACGCGAGCCGGCCCGTTCGCCTCGCCGCCGGGAAACCGTCCATGGGACGCGGCAAACAGCAACCGTTACGCCCGCCCTGAAGGCGGCGCGTGTCATCTCGACAGAAGGAACGTGCAATCGTGAACGCCATCGCAGCGGCAGACGCTTATGACGTGATCATCGTCGGCGCCGGCATCGTCGGCCTCGCCCATGCCTATACGGCGGCCCGCAAGGGGCTGCGTGTCTGCGTGATCGAACGCGATGCCGCATGCGTGGGCGCGTCGATCCGCAATTTCGGCTTCGTCACCGTCACCGGGCAGCACGCCGGACACAGCTGGCGGCGTGCGCGGGCGAGCCGCGAGGTCTGGGCGGACGTCGCGCCGCAAGCCGGCATCGACGTGCTTCACAAGGGCCTCCACCTGATTGCGCGCCGCCCCGAGGCGATGCGCCTGATCGATGCGTTCATGCAGACCGGCATGGCCGACGGTTGCCGGGTCATGACGCCCGGTGAAGCGGCGGCAGTGGCGCCGGAGTTGCGGCTCGACGGTGCGCAGGGCGTGCTGCACAGCCCGCATGAACTGCGCATCGAGCCGCGTACGGCGATCCCGTTGCTGGCGTCCTGGCTGGCGGAACGTTTCGACGTGGCGTTTCGCTACGGCGAGATGGTGCACGAGGTGCGCACGCCGACCGTGCGTACGTCGCGCGGCGTGTTGCACGCGGAGCGCGTGATCGTCTGCGGCAATGCGGACAGCCGTCACTTGGTCGGCGACTGGTTCGCGCGGCACGCGGTGCGGCTGTGCCAGTTACAGATGCTGCGCGTGCGGCCGCGTCGCTCGCTGGCGCTGCGCGCCGCGGTGATGAGCGACCTGAGCCTGCTGCGTTACGCGGGTTTCGCGGCGCTGCCCGCCGCCGACGCATTGCGCACGCGCCTGAAAGCGGAGGAACCCGTGTGCCTCGGTTACGGCATCCACCTGATCGCGGTGCAGAGCGCCGACGGCAGTCTCGTGGTGGGCGATTCGCATGAATATGGCGCCGCACCGCTGCCGTTCGCGACGCAGGAGATCGATGCGCAGATCCTGCGCCTGCTGCACGAGACGCTCGATGCGCCGGAACTGGACATCGTCGAACGCTGGACCGGCAGCTATCCGTCGGCAGCCGATGCCGATTGCGTGATCGAGGCGCCGGATGACGGCACGCGCGTCGTCGTCGTGACGAGCGGCGCCGGGATGAGCACGGGCTTCGGGATCGCACAGGACGTGTTTGCCGCGTGGTGAGGACGGGGCCTGCGCGTCGCGCAGTCGCCAGTTCGCGGGAGGCGTGCGAGCGATGCGCCTGCCGGCATGACGGCACGATTCGCCGGCTGTTTTAGTGTGTTTAGCGAAACATTCGAATCACGAATTTGTCTAGTCATCCTGATCGAAAGATCAGATGAAATGCACCATGTTCGTGCCGGGAATCACCACCGCGAGGCACGTCAGAGCCCCGGAATTAGGGGATTTCCCGCGTTTTCCCGGTTTTTTTTGATCAACGCTTGTCGCTCGTTTTTTCTTCTTGCATGCTTGTATAGACAAATTCCTGAGGCCGCTTGCATGACCGAAGGGATGACGATCTTCAACACAAGGAGAAATCTCGTGAACGGCAAGCGCATCAAGTGGGCAGTCAGGACGATCGGCATCATCGCAGCGGCAGCGGCCACGCTTTCCGCGCCGGTGCAGGCGAAGGAATGGAAGACGGTGACGGTGGCGCTCGAGGGCGGCTACGCGCCGTGGAACCTCACACTGCCGGGCGGCAAGCTCGGCGGCTTCGAGCCCGAACTGCTCGCCAACGTGTGCGAGCGGATCAAGGTGCAGTGCAACATGGTCGCGCAGGACTGGGACGGGATGATCCCGGGGCTGCAGGCCGGCAAGTTCGATGTCCTGATGGATGCGATCTCGATCACGCCGGAGCGCGAGAAGATCCTGCTGTTCTCGCGTCCTTATGCCGCGACGCCCGCGACGTTCGCCGTCACCGATACGAAGATCTTGCCGAAGGCGGCGCCGGGCGCGCCGATCGTCAAGCTGTCGGGCGACGCGAATGCCGACAAATCGACCGTCGACGCGCTGCGCAAGCAGCTGAAGGGCAAGACGATCGGCATCCAGTCGGGCACCGTCTACACGAAGTTCATCAACGACAGCTTCAAGGACATCGCGTCGATCCGCGTGTACAAGACCTCGCCCGAGCGCGATCTCGACCTCGTCGCCGGCCGCATCGACGCGTCGTTCGACGATGTCACGTACTACGCGGCGAACAACACGAAGAAGGACACCGCATCGATCGTGCTCGCGGGGCCGAAGCTCGGCGGACCGATCTGGGGGCCGGGCGAAGGGCTCGCGTTCCGCAAGCAGGATGCCGACCTGAAGACGAAGTTCGATACGGCGATCGGCGCCGCGCTCGCGGACGGCACCGTGAAGAAGCTCGCCGACAAGTGGTTCAAGACCGACGTCACCCCGTAAGCGCACGTCCGGCCGCCGCCGCGCAAGCGGCATGAGCTGAGCGCGGCGGCGCGCATCCTGCCGATCCTATCAACGCTTGCCGGGAGGCACGCATGGCGATCCTTGAAATGCTGGGCTTCGGAACCGAAGGCTGGGGCGGTGTGCTGCTGCTCGCCGCGCTGATGACGGTCGCGCTGACGCTTGCCGCGCTCGCGGTCGGCGCCGTGATCGGCGCGGGCATCGCGGCCGCGAAGCTGTCGCGCTATCGCAGCGCCCGCCTGCTCGGCGACCTGTACACGACGGTGTTTCGCGGCGTGCCCGAACTGCTCGTCATCTACCTGTTCTATTTCGGCGGCTCGACGCTCGTCACGGCCGTGGGCCAGTGGTTCGGTGCGGAAGGCTTCATCGGCGTGCCGCCGTTCGTGATCGGCGCGCTCGCGGTGGGGATGATTTCCGGTGCGTACCAGGCCGAGGTGTATCGCGCGGCCGTGCTCGCGGTATCGAAGGGCGAGCTCGAAGCGGCGCGCTCGATCGGCATGCCGCGCAGCATGGTGCTGCGGCGCATCCTGATTCCGCAGGTCCTGCGCTTCGCGTTGCCCGGCATCGGCAACGTGTGGCAGCTGAGCCTGAAGGATTCGGCGCTGATCTCGGTCACCGGGCTCGCCGAGCTGCTGCGCACGAGCCAGATCGCGGCGAATTCGACCCATCAGTATTTCGTGTTCTTCGTCGCGGGCGGTGCGCTCTACCTGGTCATGACGGGGCTGTCGAACCGCGTGTTCAACCGCGCTGAAGCGATCGTCGGCCGGTCGTTCCGCCGCAACTTCGCACGCAACTGACGGAGCGCCCATGTCACTCGATTTCGACTTCCTGTTCGACACGCTGCGCCAGCTGCTCGCGGCGGTACCGACCACGCTCGGCCTGTTCTTCGCGTCGCTCGTGCTCGGCGGCCTGCTGTCGCTCGTGATCGTCACGATGCGCGTGTCGCCGCGCTGGCTGCCGAACCGCTTCGCGCGTGCCTACATCCTGGTGTTTCGTGGCTCGCCGCTGCTGATCCAGATGTTTCTCGTGTACTACGGGCTCGGCCAGTTCGGCGTGATCCGCGAGAGCTTCATGTGGCCGCTGCTGCGCGAGCCGTACGTGTGCGCGGTGCTGTCGCTCGCGCTGTGTACGGCCGGCTACACGGCCGAGATCCTGCGCGGCGGGCTGATGGCCGTGCCGGTCGGGCAGATCGAGGCCGGCTATTCGATCGGCCTGTCGGGCTTCGCGCTGCTGCGCCGCGTGATCGGCCCGATCGCGCTGCGCCAGTGCCTGCCCGCGTATTCGACCGAAGCCGTGCTGCTGGTCAAGTCGACCGCGCTCGCCAGCCTCGTGACCGTGTGGGAGGTGACGGGCGTCGCGCAGCAGATCATCCAGCAAACCTACCGGACGACCGAGGTGTTCGTGTGTGCGGCCCTCATCTACCTGGGCCTGAACTTCATCATCGTCCGCCTGCTCGGCGCGCTCGAATGGCGGCTGTCGGGCCACCTGCGCGCGCCGAAGCCGTCCGGCGCACCCGCGGCCGACGCACGCAATGCGCGACGTGTCGCATCCTGACCGCGTCCTTCCTTCCAGGAGAAATCGATGAATACCGCTGCTCCCGTCGCCCTGTCGGTCAGGAACATCCACAAGTCGTTCGGCGATCACCACGTGCTGAAGGGCATTTCGCTCGACGCGCACGAAGGCGACGTCATCTCGATCCTCGGTGCGAGCGGCTCGGGCAAGAGCACCTTCCTGCGCTGCCTGAACCTGCTCGAAACGCCCGACGACGGCTCGGTCGCGCTCGCCGGCGAGGAACTGAAGATGAAGCGCGCGCGCGACGGCAAGCTGCATCCGGGCGACCGGCGCCAGGTCGACCGCATTCGCTCGCAGCTCGGGATGGTGTTCCAGAACTTCAACCTGTGGTCGCACATGACCGTGCTCGACAATCTCGTCGAAGGGCCGCTGCGCGTGCAGAAGCGCAGTCGCGCGGAAGCGGTCGAGGAAGCCGAGGCGCTGCTCGCGCGCGTCGGCCTCGCGGACAAGCGCGGCTACTATCCGGCCCATCTGTCGGGCGGCCAGCAGCAGCGGGTCGCGATCGCGCGGGCGCTCGCGATGCATCCGAAGGTGATGCTGTTCGACGAACCGACGTCGGCGCTCGATCCTGAGCTGGTCGGCGAGGTGCTGCGCGTGATGCGCTCGCTCGCGGAGGAAGGGCGCACGATGCTGGTCGTCACGCACGAGATGGGTTTCGCGCGGCACGTGTCGAATCGCGTGATGTTCCTGCATCAGGGCGAGGTCGATGCGGACGGGACGCCTGGCGAACTGTTCGGCGGCCAGTGCTCCGAACGCTTCCGCCAGTTCGTGTCGAGCCATCATGACCGTGCCGCGAACTGAGGCCGCCATGACCGTATTCCGTTCGGCCCGGCCGCTCGACTGGCGGCAGATCGCGGCGGTGGCGGCCGGCGCGCCGCTCGCGTTGACCGACGACGCGCGCGGGCGTGTCGTCGCGGCGCGCGAACTCGTCGACGCAATCGTCGCGCGCGGCATTCGCGCATATGGCGTCAACACGGGCGTCGGTGCGCTATGCGACGTGATCGTGTCGCCCGCGCAGCAGGGCACGCTGTCGCGCAACATCCTGATGAGCCACGCGGTCGGCGTCGGCGCGCCGCTCGGGGCGGCGGAAACGCGCGCGATCATCGCGGCCGCGATCAACAATTACGCGCACGGGCATTCCGGCGTGCGGGCCGACATCGTCGACCAGCTGGTCGCCCTGCTCGAGCACGATTGCTTGCCGGAAGTGCCGGCGCACGGGTCGGTCGGCTACCTGACCCACATGGCGCACGTCGCGCTCGTCTGTATCGGGCACGGCCACGCGCGTCATCGCGG
Organism: Burkholderia sp. HI2500; assembly: GCF_002223055.1. NCBI lineage: Bacteria > Pseudomonadati > Pseudomonadota > Betaproteobacteria > Burkholderiales > Burkholderiaceae > Burkholderia > Burkholderia sp. HI2500. The sequence goes on from NZ_NKFL01000007.1 coordinate 252,935, forward strand.
CGAACGCGTGCGTGGCGACGAAGCGTTGCGCCGCATCGGCCGCGAGCCGCTGGCGCTCGGCGCCAAGGAGGGGCTGAGCCTCGTCAACGGCACGCCGTGCGTGACGGGGCTCGCCGCGCTCGCGCTCGCGCGCGCCGAGCGGTTGCTCGACTGGGCCGACTGGATCGCGGCGACGAGCTTCGAGAATCTCGGCGGCCAGCTCGCCGCGTTCGATCCGGCGTCGCTGGCGCTGCGCATTTCGCCCGGCATCGGGCACGTCGGCGCGCGTTTGCGTGCGATGCTCGCCGACAGCGCGATGCTCGCCGCGGCGAACGGGCGACATACGCAGGACCCGCTCAGCCTGCGCACGATTCCGCACGTGCACGGCGCGGCGCGCGACGTGCTGGCGGTCACGGCGGAAGTCGTCGACCGCGAGCTCGCGTCCGTGACCGACAATCCGATCGTCGCGGGCACCCGGGACGCGCCGGCCGTCCATTCGCAGGCGCATGCGGTCGGCGCGGGCATCGCGCTCGCGATGGACAGCCTTGCGGCCGCGATGGCGCAGGTCGCGGCGATTGCCGAGCGGCGGCTCGACCGGCTCGTCAATCCGCTCGTGAGCGGGCTGCCGGCATTTCTCGCGGCGCCGGGCGGCACGTGTTCCGGGTTCATGATCGCCCAGTACACCGCGGTCGCGCTGGTGGCGCAGAACCAGCGGCTCGCCGCGCCCGCGAGCCTCGACGGCGGCATCACGTCGGGCCTGCAGGAAGATCACCTGTGCCATGCGACGCCGGCCGCGCTGAAGGCGCTCGACATCATCGAGAACACCACGCGCGTGCTCGCGATCGAGTTGCTGGCCGCCGCGCAGGCGTACGATTTGCAGGAGAACGAAGCGTCGCGGGCGGCGCCGACCGACGCGCTGTGGCGTTACGTGCGCGACCGCGTGCCGGCATATCACGACGACCGGCCGCTCGCGGACGACATCGCGAGCGCGGCCGCCATCGTCGCGGGCGTACCGCCGTCGCTGGCGTGACGCAGCGGCGGGGCGACGGTCGGCAGGTCATCCCATCTTCATTCGATCGAGGGCGCATGAACGAAGCGGAACGATATACGGCGGCCCGGCCGGGGGCCGTACCGGGCGACGACGTGCCGGCACGCGCGCTGCCGGCCTACCAGCAGATCAAGCGCTACGTGGTCGAGCGGATCGCGAACGGGGACTGGAAGCCCGGTGGCGCGATTCCGACCGAAGCCGAACTGGTCAAGGAGTTCGGCGTGGCGCGGATGACGGTATCGCGTGCGCTGCGCGAGCTGACCGCCGAGCGTGTGCTGACCCGCATCCAGGGGGCGGGCACCTTCGTCGAGCGCCGTCATTATGAATCGACGGTGCTCGAGATCCGCAACATCGCGGACGAGATCGCCGAGCGCGGCCACCGGCACAGTGCACGCGTGCTGATGATCGAAAGCAGCGACGATCCCGAAGCGATCGAGGCGCTCGGACTTCGCACGGGGCCGGTGTTTCATTCGCGCATCGTGCATTGCGAGGAGGGCGAGCCGATCCAGTTCGAGGATCGCTACGTCAATCCGGCGCTGTTTCCCGACTATCTCGAGCAGGATTTCACGGTCGAGACCCCGAACCACTACATGGTGCGGCTCGCGCCGATCCAGCGCGCGGAATTCCGCATCTACGCGCAGAAGCCCGATGCGCAGGTGCGCCGGCACCTCGTGATGGAAATCGGCGAACCGTGTCTGCTGCTGCGGCGGCGCACGTGGGTCGGCGGGCAGGTCGCGACGTCGGTGCAGCTGTGGCATCCGGCGTCACGGTTTCATCTGGCGGGGCGGGTGTAGGCAGGGTCGTGCGCTGCGGCGTTCGCTGTCGCTGTCGCTGTCGCTGTCGCGAAGGTGAGCGTCGGGTCAGGCTGCCGGCTTGCCGTTGCGCAAGCAACGTGCGGCGGGCGCTCAGGCCGCTTGCGCGGGCCGGTTGACCGGGTACGCGAGCGCGGGATGTTCGCGCAGCGTCGCGCTTTCGTCATCGCGCCGGTAGACGCGACGTGTTGCGCGAACCGATCGACCGCGTTCAGGAAACCGGCCGCCGATACGTGCCGGTTGTTTGCCCGAACCCCGCGACCCGCGGCGATACCTGGCCGCGGGCCGCGCTTTGATGCGCGGTCACGCTGTCGTCAAGCGTGACGGCGCGCGCCGCATTCGCCGCAGAACAGGTCGTCGGCGGCCATCGGCTTGTGGCACTGCGCACAGGCCGTGGCCTCGCCCGCGGCGGCCGATTTCGGATCCGACGCCGGCAGCGAAGCCGTCTCCGCTGCGCTCGCCGTGCTGGCGGCATGCGAGTCGCGTGCTTTGGCAAGGTGATCGGCGGCGCGTTCGCGTGCCTGTTCGGCGTGGCGTTTCGCGTCCGCGACGTGCTGGCTCAGCTTCTCTTCCGTTGCGGAGAAATCGACGCCGCTGACCGTCTGCAGATAGATGAGGCACGTGCCGTTGACGAACGTCAGGAACGGAATCACGAGACCGATCGCGAACAGCAGGCCGTTGCCGAAGCCGTACGCGCCCAGGTAGGCCATGCTGCGGTAGTCGAATCCGCCTCCCGCCGCCTCCGCGCCAAGGCCGTAGGCGCTGGCGTGCCGGCCGAGGCCGCCCAGGCCGCCGAGCGTGCCCATCAGGCCACCCAGCGGGCTGGTGCCGGTTGCCGCCGAGATCGACGATGCGATCGCGGCGCCGGTGCCGAGAATGCCGAACACGATGGCGGACAGCACGCCGACGAGCAGCAGCAGCCCGAACATCCGGACGATCACGCCGAGCAGCTGGCGGCGGCCGATCTGCAGCAGGCGCGCGGCGGTCTGCAGCGTCGTGTTGCCTTGCCAGATGGCGGGCGCGGCGAGCGGATAGCCGACGTACCCCATGCCGGCGAAGATCGCGCCCGCGGCGATCGCCGCGACCGGATACGCGATCGCGTACAGCAGCGGGCCGACGCCCGGGAGCTTGCAGACCAGGAACACGATCAGCAACGCGAGCAGCAGCAGGATCCAGCCGACCACCAGCAGTACGCCGATGCCGACGAGGCGGTGGACGCTGAACGTGGCCTGCAGCAGCGCGTCGACGAATCCGACCGATTCACCCTGTGCATCGCGCATCAGCACGATGCCGACCGCGGAATAGCCGATCAGCGAGATCGCGAGCGTCGCGATGACGAACAGCAGGCCGAGCACGGGGCTGTGGCCGAGTACCTGGATCGTGAGCATGGCCATCAGCATGCTGGCGACGAGCGCGAACGCGCACATCGCGAGTGCGCGCCAGTTCGTGACGGCCTCGGCGGCACGCAGCAGGCCGAACTTTCCCGACACCGGGGCTTGATCGAGCGTTGACATCGTTGAATCTCCTTGCAGGGGCGGGCCGGTCAGTGTGCGGCGGGGGCGTCGAGCAGCGCGACGACGGTGACGCCGTCGACCTGCGCGAGCTGGATGCTGGATTGCCGGGTCGAGCCGGGCTTGCCGTTCAGGTAGACCTGGCTTTTCAGCGTGTACGTGCCTTGCGGCGCACCCGACGGCAGTTTCAGCGTGAAGCTGTTGTCGAATTCGCCGCTGCCCGGCGTCGCGTTGACGATCTTCTCGCCGCGCTTGAACTGCTCGCCCGACGGCGCGTAGACGGTCACGACTTCCTTGACTTCCTGGACAGGCTCGTTCGTGCCGGATACCGCGCGAATCTGCGAGGCCAGCTTGATCGGCTCGCCGGTCTTGACCGCGGAGCGCGGCGTGACAACCGTGGTGTAGGCGTCGATCTTCGCGTACGGCGGCAGGTTGTTGCGGTTGTTCGCGCGGTAATCGCGATCGACTTCGGCCGCCGTCTTCGTCTGCCGCGTCGCCACTTCGATCACGGCGCACGCGGCAAGCCCGGCCACCGCGCCGCCGATCGCGCCCTTGGTGCCGCCGATCAGCGCACCGACCAGCGCGCCGCCGGCGCCGAGCGCGGTGCAGCGCAGCACCGATTCGGACGAGATCCCGCCGGTGCCGTTCTGGGTGGCGCAGCCGCTGGCGAGCAAGGTGACCGCGCAGGCCGCGGCGAGGGTTTTCTGGATTGTCATGTCGGTTTTCTCCGGCGCTTCATTCAAGTGTGCTGTTGTTGCGCAGTGCATCCATCTGCCGCGCCTTCGCCTTGGCGATCAACGTCTTCGCCGGACGGTTGCCCGGCTCGATCGCCAGGACGCTTTCCGCTGTCGCGATCGCCTTGTCGTACTGGCCGCGCGACAGGTCGCCCTGCGCGCGTTTCAGCAGGCCGTCGACGGCGGGCGCGGCAGGGTTGGCCGCCGTGGACGGGCGGGCCGGCGGTGTCGGGTGCGGCTTGTTGCGCGGTGCCTCTGCAACGGTGGCGGGGGCGGTTGGGGTGGGCGTGTCGTCCTGCAGTTTCGCGAAGGGCGACGGCGGCTGCGCGTTCGCGGCTGCGGGCGGCGCGTTCGACGCCGGCGGCGTCGCGGGCACCGGAGCCGTCGTGACATTCGTGACGACGGCCGGGCCCGACGCGGGCGCGGTCATGGCTGCGGCGGCCGTATCGGTCGGCGCGGACGCCGGTGCGTCGGGCGGTGTCGTCACAACAGCCGCGCCGGTGGTGGCGGAACCGGGTCCCGCGATGTCCGATGCGGCGTTGGTCGTGAACGCAGGAACCGTGGATGCGGCGACCGGTTCGGGCGTTGCAGGTGCGCTCGCCTGGCGGCCGTGCCACCAGAACGCGCCACCCGCGCAGGCGATGGCGACCGCGACGCCGGCTGCGACGATCTTGAGTCTTGCCGACGTAGCGTCGTTCGTCGTCGGGGGCTGCGGTATCGGCGGGGGCACCACACCGGAATGCGGACGCATGGGTTCGGCCGACGCCGACGTTACATCGGCATCCGGTACGTCGTGAGGCTTGGCCGCCGCATCGACCCCGTCTGTTTCGCCGTCGGCGAGTGCCGCCGCGGTATGCGCCGATACGCCCGCAGGCGCGGATTGCGCATCCGTGACGACAGGCGAGGCTTGCGACGAAGCGACCGTATCGCCCCGCTGGTCTGCCGCTGCGATGGGCGTGGCAGTGGTCGCGGCGTCGTGCGATGGCAGCGGTGCGTTCGCACGACCCGATACCGGATCGGCGGTATTCGCGACGCGCGAGAGGTCGTTCCCTGCAGTGTTCGCCGCCATCGATTCGCCGCTGATGTCCGCTTGCGTATCTTGCGCGTCGACGGTGCCGGATGCAGATTCGCGAGCGGATTCCACGGCCACGTGTGCGGATTGCAGTGCGGGCTCGGCCGGCGGCGCGGGCACCTCCACCTCCATCTCGATCGCACCGGCGTCATTGACCGATGCGACGGGTGTCCCGCACTTGTTGCAGAAACGCTGGTTCGGCATCAGCGCGGCGTGGCAGTTCCGGCACGGTGCGCTGGCCGCTTCGGTCCGGATGGCCGCAACCGGGGTTCCGCATTGCTTGCAGAACTTGAGACCGCCGGGCAGATCGGTTGCGCAGTGGGTACACGCAGTCATAATTCAGTAATCCTCTTCTTTTGATCGATCGACGTGACGACGCCGTGCGGGCATGCGCACGTTTGTCCGAATCGCGGGATGGCGGCGTACCGGCCGCGTGCTACGAAGGCGAGCGACGCGGAACGGGCCGTTCAGCGCGGGATATCAGTCGGAATGGGGTCGGCCGCGCGGGAAGTGCCGGCGTAGAGAAGAAGAGATCCGGCCGACGTGAACTGGCACGGACGGCCCAACGGATCCGGATGCCCCGGTATTGAATGGCGAGTTCAAGCTTTCCCCGTATCAGTCGCCGGATCGAATCCGGCTGACTGTTTTCATTATTTCGATTGATAATACAAATGGTCTTCTGCAGCGGATATTACACTGAAATTACGAGGTTTTGCCATCCGGAAGGCGCGTGACGGAGCGCGTTTTCACGTGCGAACCTGAGCGGACGCACCGTGCGCGCCATCACCGGCACTGTGTGTATTTATCACCGTGCCGCTGCTTGCCTTGGCACACATCGGTCTCACCAGCCCACCCTGTCACCCGATCGCGGCAGACGCCATGCCACACGCCGCCATTTCTTGAACCATCGTTTCGGCGCTTGTACGGCAACTGCGGCGTTCCCTTCCATGAACTGACTCAGTGGTCCGTCGAACTGCTGCCCGGGCCGGATAAATGTCCGCCTGCCTTTCAACTTTCATAGCAGGCGGCATCGCCTTCGCGCGGAACGTCGCCGAGCGCATCCGCCGGGTTCGCCTCGGCGCCACAGGTCCCGGGCGATCCGCTTGTCCGGCTGTCACAACCTTGCGCGGCAGTCTTCCGACGAGCCGCCGACAGCCCGTGGAACTACTGAGTTGCCGCCGAAAATGCTTTATGGTCAAATGACCATGTCAATTGATCTACATGCCTGTTTCATCCCCAATTGGAAGTCACCGCTCGATCGTGGACTTCCTCGGCGTGGGCAACGTTTTGCGAAGACTTCCGTGTGGCGGAGCCATCGGCCCCCCCCAATACCGGACGTCAGGCGAAATCCCGGGTGATGGAGCAGGCGTTCGCGCAGGGATGCCTGAGCGTTTTTGCGTGTCGGCGCGAAAGCGCCCGGATGGAAAAACAAGAATTTCTGGAGACGGTGCTAGTGAACGAAATGCACAGCAGGACGAACCAAGCGATTGACCCTTCGGCGCTACGCGCCCAACTGCGAGATGGCGCGCTGCTGGAGACGCGAGCGTGGCTTGCGTCGGGATGGGCGGAGGGCACGGACGGCCGCTCGTTTCCCGTCACGAATCCGGCCACGGGTGACATCCTGGCCCGCGTGGCCAGCCTCGGCGCCGCGGAGGTCGAGCAAGCCATTGCCGCGTCGGCGCTTGCCCAACAAGCCTGGCAGAAGCGGACCAGCCACGAGCGCGCGAAGCTCCTGCGCGCCTGGTACGACCTGATCGTGGCGAATGCCGACGATCTCGCACTGATCATGACGTCGGAGCAGGGCAAGCCGCTGGCGGAAGCCCGCGGCGAAATCATGTATGCGGCTTCTTTCGTGGAGTGGTTCGCCGAAGAAGCGAAGCGAGTCTACGGCGACGTCATTCCGCACCCGCAAGGCGACAAGCGCATCGTCGTCATTCGTCAGCCGATCGGCGTGTGTGCCGCGATCACGCCGTGGAATTTTCCTGCCGCGATGATCACGCGCAAGGTCGCGCCGGCACTGGCCGCAGGCTGCTCCATCATCGTGCGCCCCGCGGACCTGACGCCGCTCACGGCGCTTGCGCTTGCCGTCCTGGCTGAGCGCGCGGGCATTCCGGCCGGTGTCCTTCAAGTGGTGTGCGGCCCGTCGCGCGAGATCGGCGCGGTGCTCACGGCCAGCCCGGTCGTGCGCAAGCTTTCGTTCACCGGCTCGACCGAAGTCGGCCGCGTGCTCATGAGCCAGTCGTCCGCGACGATCAAGCGACTCTCTCTCGAACTCGGCGGCAACGCACCTTTCATCGTGTTCGACGACGCGGATCTCGACGCCGCGGTTGAAGGTGCGATGGCGTCGAAGTACCGGAATAGCGGCCAGACCTGTGTATGCGCCAATCGCTTTCTCGTCCAGGCCGGCATTCATGACCGCTTCGTCGACGCACTCACCCGGCGAGTCCAGGCGCTCAAGGTAGGAAACGGCGTCGAACCGGGGGTGCAGCAGGGGCCGCTGATCCAGCAGTCCGCCTGCGACCACCTGAATCAGCTGATCGACGATGCCGTGAGCAAGGGCGCACGAATCGTCACGGGCGGGAAAGGCCATCCGCTTGGGGGCACGTTTTTCGAGCCGACCGTCATTGCCGGTTCGACGCCGGCCATGCGCGTCGCGCGCGAGGAGCTCTTCGGGCCCGTTGGCCCGGTGTTCCGCTTCGAGGATGAAGCGGAAGCGATCGCGATGGCCAACGACACCGAGTACGGGCTCGCCGCCTATCTCTATACACGCGACCACGGCCGCATCTGGCGTGTGGGCGAGGCACTCGAGTACGGCATGGTCGGCCTGAATACCGGCGTGATTTCCAACGAGGTCGCGCCGTTCGGCGGGGTCAAGCAGTCGGGCCTGGGCCGCGAGGGTTCCCGTTACGGCATCGAGGAATACCTGGAAATCAAGTACCTGTGCACCCAGGTCTAACGGCCAACGTCCGCATCAAGGAAACGTCAATGGAAATGCTCCCGCAGTCGATGCTCTTCGAAACTGTTCCGTCCATTCTCCAGGAATGGGGTTGTGCGCGCCGCCTGGGTCAGGTGATGGCGGCATGGACGGAGCGTCGCCATGTCCTGATCGTGACCGATGCAGGGCTGCACAAGGCCGGTGTGCTGGAACCGGCGAAAGCGTCGCTGGCGGCCGAGGGATTCCGCGTGGCGGTGTTTGACGAGGTCGTGGCCGACCCGCCGGAGAACGTGGTGTTGCGCTGCGTCGAGTTTGCACGCAGTGCCGAGGCGGACGTCGTGATTGGCCTGGGCGGCGGCTCGTCGATGGACATCGCAAAACTGGCCGCCGTGCTCACCGTGTCGCGGCAATCCATCGCGGAAATGTACGGAATCGGCAACGTTCAGGGCGCGCGCCTGCCGTTGGTGCAGATCCCGACGACGGCGGGTACTGGGTCGGAAGTCACCAACATTTCCATCGTTTCGGTTAACGAAACAACCAAGATGGGCATCGTTGCACGCCAGCTGTATGCCGACAAGGTGATCCTGGACGCCGAGCTGACGGTCGGTCTGCCACGCAGCCATACCGCAGCGACGGGCATCGACGCGATGGTTCACGCCATCGAGGCCTACACCAGCAAGCACAAGAAGAATGCCCTCTCCGACGCGCTCGCGCGTGAGGCGCTGCGATTGCTGGTGAGCAACCTGATCCCGGCTTGCGAAAACGGCGCGGACCGGCGCGCCCGCGAGGCCATGCTGCTGGGCGCCACGCTGGCGGGGCAAGCCTTCGCCAATGCCCCGGTGGCCGCGGTCCATGCACTGGCGTATCCGCTGGGGGGCCATTTCCATATCCCGCATGGCTTGTCCAACGCGTTGATGCTGGCGCCCGTGCTGCGTTTCAACGCCGAAGCGGCCGCTTCGCACTATTCGGAACTCGGAGACGTGGTAGGCGCGGGTGGAACGGGCGACGCCACGGCGCGCACGGCGGCGTTCATCGCGTTCCTGGAAGACCTGATGGACCGCTCCGGCGCGCCGCGACGACTGCGCGACGTGGGGGTCACGCAAGCGAGCCTGCCGACCCTCGCGGCCGATGCGATGAAGCAGCAGCGCTTGCTGTTGAACAATCCGGTCGTCGTCACGGAGTCGGACGCATTGCGTCTGTACGAACAGGCCTACTGAACCGACGCCGGCCAATCCGCAGTCGCCGTAACGTAAATAGAGAGAATGCACCGTGAACAATGTAGAAAGGATTGAGCACCACGAGATCGTTATCCTGGGTGCAGGCTTCGGAGGCCTCGGCATGGCCGCCCGCATGAAAATCGCAGGCATCGACGACTTCGTCGTGCTGGAGAAGCGTCCCGACCTCGGTGGTGTGTGGCTGGACAATTCGTATCCCGGCGCGGCATGCGATACCGAATCGCACCTGTACTGCTACAGCTTCCATCCGCATTTGCGCGTGAGCGCGATGTATGCCGGCCGCAACGAGCTGCTGCACTATCTGAAATCGCTTGCCACGCGGTTCGACCTCGAGGAACACCTGCGATTCAACCTCGAGATTCGCAGTGCAGAATGGGATGCAGAGGCAAGCCTCTGGCGGTTTGCACTGAGTGACGGCTCCCGGATGACCGCACGATTCTTCGTGCCGGCATGGGGGCAACTGAACCGGCCGATGATCCCCGCGGTTCGCGGCCTCGCGGATTTCAACGGCGAGTATTTCCACTCCGCCGAGTGGCGGCACGACGTGGACCTGAGCGGCAAGCGGGTGGCAAGCATCGGCAACGCGGCCAGCGCCGTGCAGTATGTGCCGCTCATCGCGCCGAAGGTCGATCACCTGACGGTATTCCAGCGAAGCGCGAACTGGATCATGCCGCGCAACCAGATCGTCTTCTCGGCGGAGCAGCTCGATGCCTACGAGCGCGAGCCCCATCTGTTCGAAGAAAGCCGGAAATCGCTGCACGCTTTCCGCGAGTCCGGGTTCGAGCGGACCCGGATGGGGTCCAACGCGCAGCAGGAAGGCAAGAGTCTCGCGTTGGCGCACCTTCATCGCCAGGTGCCCGACCCGGTACTGCGCGAGAAGCTGACGCCGGACTATGAATACGCGTGCAAACGGATTCTGCGATCGGACGACTACTACCCGGCGCTCATGCGCGACAACGTCGCGCTGGAGACGGCGGGGGTGGAATCGTTCGTCGACGAGGGCATCGTGACCCGGGACGGCCGCCTGCTTCCGTTCGACGTGGTCGTGTTCGGAACCGGATTCGAGAGTCAGGCTTTCCAGGGCAGCCTGCAGGTGCGCGGCACGGACCGCACGTTGGCCCAGGCGTGGGAAGACGGCCCGGAAGCGTATCTGGGCATGACCGTGCCGGGCTTTCCGAACATGTTCATGTTGTATGGGCCGAATACGAACCTGAACCACAACTCCATCGTATCGATGCTCGAGATCCAGCAGAACTACATCATCGACGCGATCGGCGGCATGGCTTCGGCCGGCGTGAAGGCCGTCGACGTCGATCGGGCCGTGTTCGACGAATACAACGACAAGCTGCAATCGGCGATGGCCGGCTCGGCGTTTTCGGCGGGCTGCTCGAGCTGGTACAAGAACGCGCAAGGCAAGGTGATCAACAACTGGCCGGGCACGGTGGACGAATACCGCGCCGTGACGCAATGGGATCAAAGCGTGTTCGCTGCGATCTGAGCGGAGAGGCACATGACATCGGTGCACTGGTTGCCGCTGACCGAGGTGGCTGACGATGCGCGGGACGCCGTTCGGGCGTTCCGCGAACTGGGCGGGCGACACTACGGCAGCTTTTCCGTCGACCAGTCGCGCGTGAACTTCGTGCGGGCCTGCGAATTGAACGGCCTCGCCGCCGACGAAGCGGTTGCCCACGACGATATCGACGTTCCCGTCGCGGACGGCAGCATTCGGGTACGGCTCTATCGTCCGCCCGGCGGCGAGCGCGTCGAGGACAAACCGCTGGTCGTCTTCATTCACGGCGGCGGGTGGGTGATCGGCAGCGTGGATACGCATGACGGCATCTGCCGTCATCTCGCGCGGCACGGCGGGTGTGCTGTCGCGTCGGTGGAGTACCGGCTGGCGCCGGAGCACCGATGGCCGGTTCCGCTCGACGATTGCGAGCGGGCATTGGACTACCTGGCGGCCAACGCTTCTGCGCTCGCCATCGATGCGTCCCGGGTGATCCTGGCGGGCGACAGCGCCGGCGGCAATATGGCGACCCTCATCGCCAATGCGGCATCGGCGGCGGGACCCGCGATCATCGGGCAGGTCCTGTTCTATCCCGTGACGGACCTGACGGCGTCACTTCCGTCCTACCAGCGCATTCAAGGCGGATTTCCGCTGGTCGCCGAGTCGATGCGCTGGTTCCGGGAACACTATGTGCCGGCCGGCACGCCATTCGATCTTCCACGCCTGTCCCCGCTGCTGCATGCGGAGGGCCGGCGGCAGCCGCCGATGTTCATTGCCACGGTGGGGCTGGATCCGCTGTGTGACGAAGGCATTGCCTACGCGTCATGCGCGGCCCGCGCGGGGAGCACGGTCGAGCATCTCCATCTACCCGGGCATCATCACGGCATCATCACTGCGGCCCGCACGATCCCGGCAGCGAGATACCTGCTGGATCGCGCTGCTTCCTTTGTCCGGCGGCTTGCCGAAACCGACGGCTTCGAGGTTTGACGCGTCGATCGCCGCGCGGGCCGGCGCATTCCACCGTCGCGACCGATCGGGTAATGGAAACTCCTGATTCAAATTGTCCCTCGACTGCATAGACTGGGAACCGTGGAACTTGGTCAATTGATCATGTTCGGGGTGACCGGTCAAACCGGAAGGCACACCTCGATGACCCGCGTGCATGTCCGGCCGGGTGCAGGGCGGGTTGTCGCGTGCGGGTTTGAAGCGTTGTCGCCGGCATGCGCGTGCGAGCGTCTTTTTTCTTCGTAGTCACATGACCAAGTCTAATGATCTAGTCGTGCGGCGTTACGGATATTTTCAATAACGGGTCATCGGAGGGATCTCATGACTAAGAATCAAGCAGATTCGGGTTTGCCTGAGCACGTAGAGGTACTAATCATCGGGGCGGGGATCTCGGGGCTCGATGCCGCTTGTCATCTTCGCATGAACTTGCCGGACCGCTCGTTCGCGATCCTGGAAGCCATGGATGGATTTGGCGGGACTTGGTGGACCCATCGCTACCCCGGCGCGCGTTCCGACAGCGACCTGTACACGTACGCATTCGGATTCCGCCCGTGGCAGGGCCGCTCGATCGCCACGGCGGAGGAGATCCACAGCTATCTGGGCGATGTCATCAAGGAATACGACCTCGGCTCGAAGATCCACTACGGGCATCGTGTTCAAACGGTGAGCTGGTCGAGCGAGCAGAAGCGCTGGACGGTCGAGGTGTCGCGCAAGGATACGGGCGAACACTTCTCGATCACCACGGACTTCCTGTGGCTGGGGGCGGGGTACTACGACCATCGCAAGGGCTTTACGCCGAAGTGGAACGGGTTCGACCGCTACAAGGGAACGGTCGTGCATCCGCAGCACTGGCCGGAAGACCTCGACTATGCCGGCAAGCGGGTGGTCGTGATCGGCTCGGGCGCGACCGCCGCGACGCTGATCCCGGCGATGGCCGGCACCGCGGCGCATGTGACGATGCTGCAACGGTCGCCGACGTTCTTCACGGCGGTTCCCTGGACCCACCAGCTGGACGCGACGCTTCGCGAACTGAGCCTGCCCGAGGAGTGGCGCTCCGAGATTCTGCGGCGTGCGCACCTGAAGCAGACGTTCGACCTGATCAACCTGTCCGCAGCGAACCCGGACGCCGTTCGCGACTGGCTGATCAACGAGACCCGGCAACAGCTGCCGGAAGGGTTCGACGTCGACAAGCACTTCAATCCCAGCTATCGCCCGTGGCAGCAGCGCGTGGCGGCGGTGCCGGAGGGCGACCTCTTCACGGCCATCCGGGACGGCAAGGCGTCCGTCGTGACGGACACCATCGAGTCGTTCGACGAAAGCGGCATCGTGCTGGCGTCGGGCGAGCACCTGCAGGCGGACATCGTCGTGACGGCGACGGGCTTCGACATGAGCGCGTTCGGCCAGATCGCGTTCCACCTCGACGGAGAACCGGTCGACATGACCAAGCGGGTCTCGTATCGGGGAATGATGATCGAGGGTATCCCGAACATGGCGTTCATCTACGGCTACTACCGGTCGAGCTGGACGTTGCGCGCCGATCTCGTCTGCGAATTTACCTGCCGCGTCCTCGCGCATATGGAGAAGGTGGGGGCGAAGACGGTGGAGCCGTGCCTGCGCGCCGAAGACGCCGACATGCAGCGGCTGCCGTGGACCGACCCGAACAACTTCAATGCCGGGTACGTGATGCGCTCGCAACACCAGATGCACTTGCGTGGCGATCGCATGCCGTGGCAGCACCACTTCGAGTACGAGGAGGAGCGCCAGACCATTCCGGAATTGAGCCCGGATGCCGAAGTCCTCGTGTATCGCTGATCTCCGCGCAACGTTCGAATAAAGGTGATGTTATGGCACTCGATTTGCACCTCGCTGGTTTTCTCGAATCCCTTGCCGGGTCCGGCGCGAAGCCGCTGCCGCAGTCCAGCCCGGAAGAGGCTCGCGGATTGATGCAGCATCTGGCGCGCGCCGTTCGCGCACCGGAGGCCGTGGTCGACATTCACGGCGTGGAAGACCTGACCGTTCCCGGCGCGACCGGATCGCTGCGGGCGCGGCTGTATCGTCCGACCCACGAGCGCAATCTGCCGACGGTCGTCTATCTCCATGGCGGCGGGTTCGTCATCGGCGACCTGGATACCCACGACAACATTTGCCGGGAGCTGGCGCGTGGCGCCAACGCGGTCGTCGTCTCGGTGGATTACCGGCTCGCGCCGGAGCATCCGTATCCGGCCGCGGCGGACGATGCGATTGCCGCCACCCAATGGGTGATCGCGAACGCGGGTGAGCTGGGCGGCAGCGACGTCGTGGCGGTGGCCGGAGACAGCGCCGGCGGCAATCTGGCCGCGGTCGTGACCCAGCAACTGCACGCCGACGGCATTGCGCTGTCCGCCCAGTTCCTGATCTACCCCGCGGTCGCGCAGGATCGCGCCGGCTTTCCTTCCTTCAAGGAAAACGGCGCAGGCTACTTTCTCGACCTCGAGACGATCGCCTGGTTCGAGCGGCATTACGTGCCCGACGGGACCAACCGGGAGGATCCGCGACTGGCGCCGATCCGTGCGAGGGACCTTGCCGGGTTGCCGCCCGCGGTCATCCTGACCGCCGAATTCGATCCGCTGCGCGACGAGGGCGAGGCCTATGGCCGCTTGCTCCACGCGAGCGGCGTCAAGGTCGACACGATCCGGTGCGACGGCATGATTCACGGGTTCTTCGACATGGGAGCGATTTCCCCGGGCGCCCAGGCGTGGATCGAGAAGGGCATCGCGAGCTTTCGAAAGTTACTCGGCGCCGCGCGGCACCATTGAAACGTTGGCGGAAGCGACCTGATTTCGCTTTTCGTCATTTCGTGGCCGCACGCGGTTCGATGGATGACCTCCAACGGTGCCGAGGCGGCCACGCAGTGCTGATGCATGACGGCATGAAGCCGATTGCGCGACGGCTCGCTGAGGCCGCGACGCGCGTGGCGGAATCGATGCATCAGGTAGTTGCTTGTGAAGCGTTCAGGCATCTATCCAGGACACAGACCCGTGAAGAACTCATTCGATTATCTTGTTGTAGGCGGCGGCTCGGCAGGCAGCGTGCTGGCTTCGCGTTTGACCGAAGATCCCGATGTGACGCTGTGCCTCTTCGAAGCCGGCGGCACGGGCGATGGATGGCCCGTCACCGTGCCGGCCGCCCTGGTGCTGATGATCCCGTCCAAACTGAACAACTGGGCGTTCGAGACGGTGCCGCAGAAGGGGCTGCAGGGGCGACGCGGCTACCAGCCGCGTGGCAAGGCGCTGGGCGGATCGTCCGCGATCAATGCGATGGTGTACACGCGCGGCCATCATGCCGACTACGACGACTGGGCCGCGCTCGGCAACGAAGGCTGGGGCTGGAACGACGTCTTCCCGTATTTCAAGCGAAGCGAGCACAACGAGCGGCTTGGCAATGAATGGCACGGGCGCGGCGGCCCGCTGTGGGTCAGCGACCTGCGGACGAACAATCCATTCCAGGCGCGTTGGCTGGACGCCGCACGAGAGTGCGGCCTGCCCGTCACGGACGATTTCAACGGTGCGGAGCAGGAAGGGGTCGGCATTTACCAGGTGACCCAGAAGAATGGCGAGCGCTGGAGTGCGGCACGTGCCTATCTTTTTCCGCACCTGAAGACGCGCGGCAACCTGACGGTGGAGACGGGCGCGCAGGTCAGGCGCATCGTGTTCGACGGCAAGCGGGCCGTTGGCGTCGAAGTCACGCGTGGCGGGAATGTCGAGACGGTCTGGGCGAAGAAGGAGGTGATCCTGTCCGCGGGCGCGCTTCAATCGCCGCAGTTGCTGATGTTGTCCGGCGTCGGGCCGAAGGACGAACTCGAGCGTCACGGGATCCAGGTCGTCGCCGATCTCCCGGGCGTGGGTGAGAACCTGCAGGATCATCCGGACTTCGTCGTCAGCTACAAGACGAACAGCCTGGATGCACTCGGCGTATCGGTACGCGGCGCGATCAAGACGCTGGGCGACATCCGGCAATACCGGAACTCGCGGACCGGCACCCTGACCACCAACTTCGCCGAGGGCGGCGCGTTCCTGAAGACGCGTCCCGATCTGGATCGACCGGACGTTCAGATGCACTTCGTCGTCGGGCCCGTCAGCGATCACGGCAGGAAGGTACGGCTCGGACATGGTCTTTCCTGTCACGTGTGCCTGCTGAGGCCGAAAAGTCGTGGGTCGGTCAAGCTGCGAAGCGCCGATCCGCTCGATGCGCCGTTGATCGACCCGGCATTCCTCGAGCACGACGATGATCTCGAGGTCCTGGTCGAGGGCTACAAGCTGACCCGGCGCTTGATGGCGGCGCCGGCGATGGCCCGGTTCGTGACGGAGGACCTGTTCGCGTCCCGGTCGCGATCGGACGACGACATTCGTGCGTTGCTGCGCGAGCGGACCGACACCGTGTACCACCCGGTCGGAACGTGTCGCATGGGGAACGACGCGCTCGCCGTCGTCGATTCCCAGTTGCGCGTACGGGGAACGGAAGGCTTGCGCGTGGTGGATGCGTCGATCATGCCGACGCTGGTGGGCGCGAACACGAACGCGCCGACGATCATGATCGGTGAGAAAGCCTCGGACCTGATCCGGAGGATCTCCCGATTCCCGTCCGCGGTGCCGGAAACCGCGGTTTGAGGGCCTTCTCTCGTGCCGACGCTCGTCGGCACGAAGGCCTCAGCCGCACGTGGACGTCGCGAGCATGATGTGTGCGGCGACGTCTACCACCCGAAGGCAAGGGCTCGCCGGCCGGTTGCGGCAAGACTGGACGTTGCCCGGGGGCATCGCGCGCTCGAGTAGTGAGGTCTGCTGACGGAGCCAGCCGCCGATCATGAACGCATCCTTGCGCTTTGAAGGGCAACGCGAGCACGAGGAA
This sequence comes from Burkholderia sp. HI2500, assembly GCF_002223055.1. Classification (NCBI taxonomy): domain Bacteria; kingdom Pseudomonadati; phylum Pseudomonadota; class Betaproteobacteria; order Burkholderiales; family Burkholderiaceae; genus Burkholderia; species Burkholderia sp. HI2500. Next base: position 269,657 of record NZ_NKFL01000007.1, read on the forward strand.
AGAGAGGTCGCCCCTCGACGCGCCGATGCCGGGTGGCGACCTGTGTGCGTCAGCAACCGGAGAAAGACCGGAGCCTGCTTCGCGGCGACGAGCCGCTGCAACCAGCGAACCCGTCAGCCGATCGACCTTGCGCGGCGTCCGGCCCGGTCCGGGTGCGGGAAATGTTCTTCACCGGCCTCCATCCCGATGGCTTCGGCGTGTGTCATGCCGAACGCCGTCTTCAATTCGACGAGCGATGCCCGTGAACGGGGCCCCCTTTGCAGCGCCTGAACGCTGTCCGGAAGGTGGCCGCGTGCACGAAAGGCAACGACCCGGATATTCAAACATGCACTCGCTCATACTCATCGCGGATGACGCACCGGAAATGTCGTCGACGCTCGATACCTGCCTGACGCGCAACGGCTTTCGAACATTCCAGACCCACCCCTCCCAGACCGTGCTGGCCACGCAACTGAACCTGAAGCCGGATCTGGTCATTCTCGACGTCCGTGAACTGCGTGCGGACACCCTGGACATGCTCGCCAGGCTTCGACGGCAAAGCGGTGCCCCCATCGTCGTCATGACGGCGTGTGACCGGGACGGGGAGCAGTTGCGCGCACTGCAAGCCGGCGCCGACGACTACATCGTCAGGCCGCTCAACCCGGACGTGGTCGTCGCGCGATTGCTCGCGATTCTTCGCCGCTCCGGTGCGCTCGCGCCTGAACGTCGCCTCCGGGTGGGTGCGCTCGAAGTCGATACGGAAAGCTACATGGCGTGCGTGAGAACGTCCTCCGGTGAAACGCCGGTTTCGGTGACACTCGTCGAATTTCGCCTGCTGGCTCACATGGCCAGGCTGCCGAATCGCGCATTTACGCGCGTCGAATTGCTCGATGCGTGCATGGCGGACGTCAGCGCATCCACGCGCACCGTCGACAGCCACATGAGCCGGTTACGGAGAAAGCTGGCGGCCGCAGGGGCGTCGGGCATCGTGGAAAGCGTGCACGGCGTCGGCTATCGACTGCGAAAATCCGGTTGACGGGGGAGGGTGTCGCGCGTGGCGTGACACGGCGGCTCGTCCGTGAGCCGCTTCCTCTTCGGGTGATCCGTGCCACCAAGGCGGGAGAACTTGCTCGTCGTTTGGCCCGCCTTCCATCCGAGGTCAGGCAGGCGTCGCCACAGCGGGCCGCGATTCACGATCGCGGCCCGCTGCGCGCATCAGACATCCGGCAGTTACTGCGCGATGACCCCGTCGCGAGAAAAGATCAACCACTTGTCGCCCGTCGAGGGAAGCGCCGCGGTGTACGTCGTCCCGGTCTGGGTGCGCAGGCGCTGGAACGTCTTGCCGTCATCGGTACTTTGAGCCTGCAGCCCGTCGACCCCGACCGCCAATACCGTGGCGCCTCGGGACGCAAGCGCGGTAATGGAGTTCCGGGTGTCGAGCGTCGCGCGTGACCAGGTATGGCCGTTGTCCTCGCTTCGCATCAGCGTGCCGCGCAGCCCGCCGACCAGCAGCACCCCGTTGGGCAGCGCCACGCCGCACCAGAACGACCCCTTGTAACCGGTCTCCACGCTTTCCCACGTGTTGCCCTTGTCGCGGGAAATCAGGAGCTGCCCCTTCTCGGCGGTGGCAAAGATCTCGCCGTTGCCGTTCGAAAAGAGGCCGAACAGATTCAGGTCCGACTTCTTGCCGTTCGGGAGCACGGCTTCCTTTTTGGTCCAGGTCTTGCCGCCGTCATCGGTGACGAGGATGAGCGACCAGAGTCCGACGGCCACGCCGTGGTTGGCGTCGATGAAGTGCACGCCGAACAGCGGGCGATCCTCGCTCGTCACGAGACGTTGAACCTCCCACGTCTCGCCGCCGTCGGTGGTCTTCAGGATCGCGCCCCAGTGGCCGACCGCCCACCCTGTCCTGGCGTCGATGAAACTGACGGACGTCAGCGTCGAGCTCACGGGCACGGACTTGGCCTGGCGGTACGTCGCACCGCGGTTGTCGGACAGCAGGACGATGCCGTTCGCGCCGACACTCACGACCCGCTGGCCGGCCCAGGTCGCATCGAGCACGGGGGACTGGGTCGCGATGCTGGACTGGACGGCCGGAACGGGCCGGAGTTCCGGTGCGGCTACGGCGCCTGGCACGCTGCCCAGCAGCGCGCCAAAGACGACGGCGCCGGCCATCAGGGAGAGAACCTTGCGATACAGGGTCATGGAATCCTCTTCTTCTTCAATGGGCGAGCAGGCCGGGGGCACGGGCGGGCTTGCGCCGCGGGAAGATGCGCTCGAGCCAGACGGCGAAGGCGGGCAGAACCGTCATGGCCATGACCATGTTGACGATGAACATGAACGCCAGGAGCTTGCCCATGTCCGCCTGGAACTTGAGCTCGGAGAACGACCAGGTGGCGACGCCGATCGCGAGCGTGATCGCCGTGAAGATGGTGGCCGTCCCGATCTCGAGGATCGATTGTTCGAGCGCCTTGACGATGCCGACGCCGTTGGCGAGATGCAGCTGCAGCCGGTTGTAGATATAGAACGCATAGTCGACGCCGATGCCCACCGCCAGCACCATCACGGGCAACGTGGCGACGGTCAGGCCGATCTGCAGCTCCTTCATGAACCAATACCCGATGAACGTGCCGATCGTCAGCGGCAGGCAGCAGGCGAGGACCGCGCGCAGGTCACGGTACGTGACGAGGACGAGCAGGACGATGGTCGTATAGACGTAGAGCATCATCGGCAATTCGCTGCGCTCGATTTCGTCGTTGACCGCGGCCAGCACGCCGGCGTTGCCGGACGCGAGCCGGATCTTCACGCCCGGCAGCTTGTTCGTGTCGCGGAAATGCTTCACGGCGTTGATCACCTGGGTGATCGTGGTCGCCTTGTGGTCGGCCAGATAGATGTTCACCGCGGTCATGCTGCAGTCCTTGCGCATGACGCCGGGCGTGCGGGCCACCTCGCCGGCCAGCGATGAATAGTTATCCGGATCGATGGGGATCGCGGACATCTTCGGATTGCCTTCGTTGTATCCCTCGCTGTATTGCCGCAGCAACGACGAGAACGAAACGACCGACAACACGCCGGGGACGGCACGCATCGACCAGACGAAGCGATCCTGGTACGCGCCGACCTCCACGTTGTTGCAGGACTGGGGCGGCGCTTCGAAGACGATCGAAATCCAGTCGAGGCCGACGTCGTAGCTCGACGCAATCGAAACCGAATCCTGGTTGAACCGGGCGTCGGCACGCAGCTCGGGCGCGCCGGCTTGCAGCGTGCCGACCACGCGGTCCCGGCTTTCCCAGGCCGCCACGGCGAACACCACGACGGCGGCCAGCAGGACGATCGCCGCATTGCGCGGAACGGCGACTTTGGCGAGCACGCGGAGCACGCGGCCACGACGAACGGCATGCAGCTCCGCATTCTTTGCATAATTGCCGTCGACCTTGAGCAACGACGCGGCCAGCGGCAGCATCACCAGGTTCGTGACGATCTTGTACGCCACGCCGAGCGAAGCGGTGATCGCGAGCTCGCGCACCATCGGGATCGGAATCAGGATCAGCGTGACGAAGGAAACGAACGCGGTCACCAGCGCGAGTGTGCCGGGAATCAGCAGCCCGCTGAAGCTGGATCGAGCGGCTTGCTCCACCGACTTCCCGTGGGAGATCTCGCGCACGATGAAATTGATCTGCTGGACGCCGTGTGAAACGCCGATCGCGAACACCAGGAACGGAACCAGCACGCCCAGCGGGTCGAGCCCGTAGCCGAGCAGATGCAGCGTGCCGAACTGCCAGACGAGCGAGACGAGCGAGCAGGTCAGCGGCAGGATCGTCAGGCGAACGGAGCGGCAGTACCAGTAGACGGCCAACGCGGTCAGGAGTAGGGCGATCGCGCAGAACTTCAGGACGGACGACGCGCCGTTTGCAATGTCACCGATCTGCTTCGCGAAACCGATGATCTGGATTTCATAGTTCGCATCCTCGAACTTGGCGCGCAATTGCGATTCGAGCGCCTTGTCGAATGCCACGTAGTCGACCCGCTCACCTTTGGCATCCAGCTCGTTGAGATCGGCGGTGACCATGGCGCTGCTCTGGTCGCGCGACACCAGGCTGCCGACGAAGCCGCCCTGGGCGGTCGAGCGCGAAATGGCGCCGACCGTGTTGCCGTCGAGCTGATCGGGCGTCACGGTGCCGGGAATGAGCGGGTCCGCGCGGAATCCGTCCTCGGTGATCTCGTTGACGAATGAATTCGGTGTCCAGAGGGACTGGACGCTGCTGCGAGACACGTTCGGCAGGAAGGTGACCGCCTGGGTGACTTCATACAGGCGCTTCAACGCCGCCGGCGTCCAGATGCTGCCCTTGCGGGCCTTGACGACGACGATCAAGCGGTTGGCGCCGAGCAGGTCACCGCGATACTCGTTGAACGTCTGCGTGTATTCGTGGCCCAGCGGCAGCTGCTTCTCGAACCCGGCATCCATGCGCAGCTTGACGGCGAAGCAGGCCATGACGACCGTGAACAGCACCAGGAGCCCCAGCACGAGACGCCTGTGACCGAACAGCGTATTTTCCAGCGAATGAAGAATTCTAAGCAGCTTGCCGGGTCGGGCTGCGTCGGAAACAGGCGGTTGATTCATATTGACCTCAGAAATTGCGAGATGCGACGATTGCCACGAAGTCCCTGTCACGTAGCGGGTTGGCCAGCGGGTTGGTCGGGCCCATGAAGCGGGTGTAGTTCAAGCCGACCTGCCAGTTCGCCGGGTTCTGTATGAAGTTCACATACAGGTTCATGGCCGTCACGCCGCGCATGAACTGGGCATTCACGTTCGGCGTATTGCCGAACAGGCCGTACCGGACGAAGATCCCCGGGTTGACCTGCCACCCGGGAATGACGGTGCCGTCGTAAACCCAGTTGAAATCGACGTCGATCCCGCCGGAGTATTTCGTTCCCTGGGCACTACCCGGCGTGTTGAGTGCGCCGGTCGCGAACAAGTCGTTGAATTCGTTCCCCCACAGAAGCGCGCCAGGCGAAATCGGCGATCCGCCGTAGCTCTTGTGAAGCCCCGGATAAGCGATGATCACCGTCTCGGTCGTCAGCGTGGCGGTCTGGGCGCCGAGCAGCTTCAGGAACGCTGCGGAATTGCCCGGCTGCAGCGAGTAGAGGGTCGTCAGGTGCCACTGGAAGCGCTTCTCGTCGACCCAGCAGTTCCCCCCTTGCGCGACGCATCTGCTGGCCGGATTCAGCGGAACGGCATCTCGCGGCCGGTACGAGAGTTCGGTGCCGATTGCCCAGTCGCCCACCGGGAAGTTGGCGCTGACGCCGATCATGTGGCGGTCTTCCGGAAACCGGAACACCGTCCCGCCCGTCGAACTCAGCGAGACTTGCGGGAACTTGTCGTGGTACGCGATCGTGTAGAAGCCGAGATTCAGGTCGGTTCCCGCCGGCTGGTAGCGAATGGAAAAACCATACTGCCCGCCGTTCTTCGGATGGATGGTCGAGACGCCGTACGTGTTGTTGCCGGGACCGACGATCTGGTTCGACCAATAGCTGCCCACCGGCGGCAGGTAATTCTGGTTCCAGTTGCTCTGGTAGTACCCTTCGACGTTCACGCCGTGCCCGACGCCGGACGCGACACTCACGATCGGCGCGGGCAGGATGATCTCCTTGACCTGCGCGCCGGGCTGGGACGCGCGATTCACGTCGATCGCGTTCGTCGCATTGACCCCGCCGACTTCCCAGATGCTTTCGCCCCAGCTGACGACCTGGTTACCCACGCGGACGCGGGCAATCTGGTCGCCGACGTTGAACTGCTTGCTGACCCACAGGTCGAGCAGGCGCGGCTTGAAGCGGATGTTCTTCTCGGCATCGGACGGGAGCCCGCCGCTCAGGTTGGGCGACGGGTTGTAGAACAGGTCCTGTCCGCTGGTTGCGCCTGTCGTGCGGGTGCCGGAGTAGTCGTACTGCCAGGTGCCCCGCGCCATGAACGTGAGCCCTTGCGACGGCATCTTCAGGACCAGCTCGTGGTTGCCCTTGAGATAGCTCGTGAACGGATCGCCCTTGCCGTAGTTGATGTCGCCCTGATCGGAGAGGCCGCTCAACTGACCGAGCCGGCCGCCACCCGTCTGCGCACCGGTGGCCACGTTGTAGGTCGGCGACACGAGATTGCTGCTCGGCGACGCGGTGCGAATGCCGACGCCCGCCGATATCGTCGAATCGAAACTGCCTTCGACGTTGCCGATCGTGAACGTGAAGGCGTGCGCGCTGCCGCACCCGACGGCGACAAGCGCCGCGATCGCCGCGCGCACGAGCACCACGCTGGAGCGGGGCTGTAAGGAGGAGGTGGTAGCCATTTTGTCTCGGCCCCTGTCAACGCTCGCTCAACGCACGGAGATTATCGGCGTTGTAGAAGCTCGGCTTGTAGTGTTGGTCCGCCGACGAGTCGACCGACCACTTCGCGTCCCGTCCGGCCGCGAGCATCGAACCGTCCACGAGATACCGGCCGTCGACGAGGTTGTATTGCGCGAATGCGAGCGTGTCGCAGCTGCCCGTTTCGTACACCGGAATGATGTAGCCCTCGCGGACCTTCGAGATGTTGCCCTGCGCGTCGTAGTCCACCGCGCCGAGGTAGCTCCAGCTGTCTTCGTCGACGTAGAAGAGGCGCTTGGGCGCGGTATGGCGCATCCCCTGCTTGACCGTGGCTTCCACGACCCACACGCGATGGAGTTCGTAGCGACGCTTCGCCGGGTTCACGAAGTCGGGGCCGTAGGCGTCTTCAAATTTGTCCGAGAAGTCGTACATGCCGAGGTCGTTGTACGTCACGACCATTTCCTTCTTGCCGAGCAGCTTCCACGAGAATCGGTCCGTCTGTCCGGAGAAGACCAGCGCTTCATCCATGTTGTACTGGTTGTCGAAGCCGATTTGCGGCGCATCGTATGCATACGACGGCATGCGGCGGGTGCGGCGCTGCCCCGGGAAGTAGTAGAAGACTTCCGTCGGCTTGCCGGCGTAGGTCGTAAAGATCGCGGCCTGGCCGGCAATCGCCGCCGGGGATTTGTACGCGTAGTAGGCGTTGCCTTCGACCTGGTTGACCTTCGCGAACGTCGTGCCGGCCTTGTCACCCCACGGCTGATAGATCCACGCGTCGGACACGTTCTTGATCCAGTCGGACGCGCCCTTGCGCGGGGAGACGACGGTGATGATGTCGCGCATCTCGACGCCGGCGCCGCGGTAGTGCAGCTTCGCGTTCCACATCACTTCCGCGCCGGTCTTGGGTGCAGGGAACGGGTAGCCGGGCAGGTGGGCATCGGTGAGTTCCGATCCGTCGGCCGACATCTTGGCGAAGCCCGCGTTGTTCTTCGTGTTCTCCGCGACGAAATCGGGGACGCCGCACGTGCGCCGGGACGGATAGACCGGCATCGTGAAGCCCTTCAGGTTCTTCAGCAGCGCAATCTGGCCCGGGTTGAGCTTGTCCGCGTACTTGTCGACGTTGCTGGCGTCGATCGTGTACAGCGGCTTGTCGGACTTGTATTTGAAGAAATCCGCGCGGCGCTTGCCGTAGCTCCAGCCCGCCCCGACGTTGCCCACGGGGGTCCAGGCGGGAATGCCGCCCGCGGTGCCGGCGATTTCGGCGCCCGACGGCGTATGTGAGGCATCCGTCCCTTCCGCAAGCGCACCGGTCAAGGACATCGCGACGGCGGAAGCGATGACGGACAATTTCGCTGCCGATCGGATGAGCGAAGCGGATTTCTTGAAAGAATGAGTCTTGACCACGGCTATCTCCTTGACCTTGACCAGGTAACGTGCGCCCGCCAAAGGGTTGTGCATGGGTGAAAACGGATGAAGGCACCGATAGTCCTGTCCGTTTATTAGCTATGCGAAATGAATTGGGGTGTGTTCGTGCTTGGTTTTACTGAATCACCGAACTCCAGGTCATCGCTATAACGTCGAAGTTCGGATCGACCGGCGCCTGGGTGGGGCGCCGGACGGTTTGTCAATGCACGCAGCTATTGGGCGCCCACCGGGGCCGGATGCGGCTCGTTAGACCGGGCCGGCTCCGTACGCGCGCCGCTTCTGAGTGACTTCCGGCTTACGCCGGGACCGACGAGAAGTACTCAGCCGGCTGGGCGTGCCATCCTGCCCAGCGCTTTTCCCAGTAGAGGTTGTGAATCTTCTCGGAGATCGGGCCGGGGCCGTTGTGTTTGCCAAGCGGTTGGTCGTCCACTGCGCTGACGGGCATGATCCCGCCCGCCGACGACGACGTGAATGCTTCGTCAGCCTCGCGCAGCTGGGTCGCGGTGTACGTGCCGATGTTCACCTTGATGCCGAGCTCGGCGGCGATATCGAAGACGCTCTGGCGCGTGATGCCCAGCAGGCAGCCTTCAGCGGGCGTGTAGAGCTCCCCGTTCTTGACGAAGAAGACGTTCGCACCGGCTGCTTCGGTGAGGTTGTCGTGTTCGTCGACGAGCACCGCCCAGTCCTTCTCCTGCGTCATGGCTTCGAAGAGCGCGAGCTTCATGTCCATCCAGTGGAAGTTCTTCGCCGTGGGGTCGACTGCCTTCGCGGAAATGCGGTTGTACCGCTTGCTGATCAGCAGGTTCGAGCCGCGCGTGCGGACCTCGTCGTCAGCCTGGAAGAAGAACGGCACAGCGAAGGCGAACATCGCGTTCTTCATTGCGCTGCGGTCGCGGCGGTCGACGCTCAGCGGGCCGCGGGTGACGCACCACCAGACGTACGCGTCCTTCAGGCCGGCGTTGCGCACGAGCGTGTGAAGAATTTCGCGGACCTGGTCGCGATTGAACGGATTCTCGAGGAAGAACTTCGCCGACGACTCTTCCATGCGCGCGAGGTGATCGTCGAGCCGGAAGAAGTTGCCTCGCGAGACGGTGACGACATCGTAGGCCGCGTCGGCGTGGAGGAACCCGGCGTCGACGAGCGGGACGGTCGCTTCCGTGATGGGAACGTACTTGCCGTCACAGAAGGCGCTGCCATCTTCATAGCGGGGTTCATGCGGAGCGCGAGCATGCAGCGGATTCTCGTGCATGATCTGCTGGACTTGAATGATTGCCATGGTAATTACCTTTCGCTCCCGAGGGAGAGTTGTCGTTCGATGTTGACGTCAAAAGCGACCGGATCGCGGTGCGCTTCCTTGCGGATTGCTTACTTCCTGGCTATCCGCCGTGAAGTCTGCCATATGACTTGATCAAGTGACCGTGTAGTGGAAAGTATTGCTCGAAAAATTCCTTGTCGATGAAGGTTAACCCTCTGTGATGCCTGCCTCGATACGCGAGCGGCGAGCAGACTCGTGCTTGCCGGCCGGTGATCGTCGAACGTCCGTTCCGGCAGACCACACCGATCCGCCTGAGTCACGAGGCTTCGGTGTGTTGCGAGCGTCGCGTAAAGCCGCCTCGTGATTTCGTCTCCCTCATCATCCGGTCACCCGCGCTGCAAATCTTTCGCAGCAGCATGACGGTTCGTTCCCTGAAGCGTCTTACTTTGGCTTGCCGGCGGCAATACTGATTATTACCGAGTCATGTGACTTGGCCAAATGATCAAAAAAGACGTTAGTATGGATCTTCCCGGGCGATCCAGAAGGCTGACGACTCGCCCTCGATACCAAATGACATGGAGCGAGCAGATGCCGATTTTCGAAGCAGACCATCTCCGCAAGGCGTTCATCGGCGGCCGTTGGGTGGAGCCGGTGAACGGTGGCGTGGAGCACGACATCATCAATCCGGCGACGGGCGAAGTCTCCGGCGTGTTGCTGTTTTCTGACGAAGCCGATGTGAACCTGGCCGCGCAGGCGGCGCGCGACGCGTTCGCGGCGTTCTCGAACACACCGCTCGTCGAGCGGCTCGCGATGCTCGAGCGCGTGATCGGTGCCTACACCGAGCGGCTGCAGGACATGGCGGACGCCATCACGCTCGAGATGGGTGCGCCGATGGACGCCATTTCTCGCCCGCTTCAGGCGGCACTGGGGCTCTGGCACCTTCATACGACGCTGGAAGTGGCGAAGCAGTATCCGTTCGAACGCACCCAGGGCACGTCGCGGATCGTGAAGGAGCCGGTGGGGGTGTGCGGGTTGATCACGCCATGGAACTGGCCGATGAACCAGGTCATGTGCAAGGTCGCGCCGGCGCTGGTGGCGGGTTGCACGATCGTGTTGAAGCCCAGTCAGAATGCGCCGTACTCGGCCATCGTGCTCGCCGAGATCATCGAGAAGGCCGGCGTCCCTCCCGGCGTATTCAATCTCGTGCAGGGCTCCGGGCAGCGCCTGGGCAGGGCCATCGCGTCCAGCCCGCTCTTTGACATGGTGTCGCTGACGGGTTCGACGAGCGCCGGCGTGGAAGTCGCTCAGGCCGCTGCGACGACGATCAAGCGGGTGACGCTCGAGCTAGGCGGAAAGTCGGCGAACATCATTCTGGACAGCGAAAACTTTCAGCAGGGTGTCACGCATGGCGTGCTCCAGATGATGGCCAACTCCGGCCAGACGTGCACCGCGCCTTCGCGCATGCTGGTGCCGGCGCATCGGCTCGAGGAGGCAGAGCAGATCGCAGTGGCCGCATGCGGGCAGGTCGTCGTCGGCGATCCGCGCGATCCCGGTACGACCATGGGGCCGATGGCGAACCAACGCCAGCATCGCAAGGTGCAGGAGATGATCCAGACGGGCATCGACGAGGGCGCGGTGCTGCTGTCGGGTGGGCTCGGCAATCCCCCGGGGCTTGAGCGAGGCTACTACGTCAAGCCGACGGTCTTCAGCCGCGTGAACAATCGCATGACGATTGCAACCGAGGAGATTTTCGGCCCCGTCCTGGTGATCATCCCCTATCGGGATGAATCGGACGCGGTCGCCATTGCCAACGACTCACCGTACGGACTGTCCGGCTACGTCTATGGCGACTCGATCGAACAGGCGGAGCGCGTCGCCAGACAGTTGCGGACCGGGATGGTGCATTTGAACGGCGCGCCCGTCGACATCGCGGCGCCGTTCGGGGGGTACAAGCAGTCCGGTAACGGACGAGAGTGGGGCTACGCCGGCATCGAGGAGTTCCTGGAGACGAAGTCGATGATCGGCGCGACGCCGGGCGCCGTCAGCTAGCAGGAATCGACGACGGGCGTCCGGCGGTATGCGGACGTCCGTCTACGGAAAGGTGCAGGATCGAAGCCGGTCACGACGCATCGTGCGGACGGGCTGGGTCGGGTTGCCGGCGATGGGCGCAATGTCACGCCGCGTCGACGCTCAAGCCTGCACCGTCGAGCTCGAGAGGGAGGTGGCAAACGCCTCCAACGCTGAACTTACACTATCCAGGTTCGCCCTGAGCTCGCGGATATTCGTGTCGCCTTGCCAACTGTTCAGCAATCCATCGATCAGGATGATGCTCATTCTGGCGACGGATTCAATCGCGTCATGGCTGACTTGTGGCGCGCACTTGCCGAGGTAAGCGATCGTTCGCTCGATGGTCTCGACATAGGTTTTCAACGCAAAATCGGGGCGATGACGCTCTGCCCACTGGATCAGTTCAGACTGTGCCCGGGCGTACGACGGATGCTGCACGAGCCATTCGACATTCTTGCGCAGTTGCCATCCGGCGAGTTCGCCGAAAGAATGAAATTCCCTGTCAGCGGGGGCATTCGCCGCGAGCAGATCGAACAGGGATTCGTAAACCGCGTCGAACAGATCGTCCTTGGTATGGAATACATAATGCAGCGATGCCAGTGGGCAGCATGCGGCTTCGGCGATTCGCCGCGTGGTGGCTCCAGCGACGCCGTGCGCGGCGATGACTTCAACGGCAGCGTCAACAAAATCCTGTCGCCGCAACGCAGCGCGAACTCTTGTCATTGGTAAACTCCGGTACCCGAAAATCCTCTTCCGTTCACGTCATACACAGGTGTAGTGTTTATCCGTGATACATGGTCAAGTGACCATAACGATCGTGAATTATGTCGGCTTCTTGAAAGTTTGTCCATGAATGGGCCGGGCCACGGGTGCCCTGAATGTTCAGTTCGCTTGTTTCAGCTGATTCCGGAAAATCTGATCGATTGACTTGATCATTTGATCGGTCAACGTTAAGCAGACAAAGATGCGCTGTCGATGGAGGTAAACCCGTGAGCGCGAGCACTGCAACGCAAGACCGACGGCGGCCTGCCGGGAGCATCAGATTTTCGGGCGAATGGAAGCAGGGTGCTTGGCCGCGGCCGATGTGGATTCTCGGCGGCGCCGGTGACTTCACGCCGCACGTGTCGCGGTCGGACGCGAGCAACGGTTGCTGAAAGCACCTTCGGGCAGAGCGTGCGCGCAGGGCGGCGCATGGGCGAAATTGCAAACGTCATGCGCCGCGAGCCGAGCGGTCAATTGAAGCGGCGACGCTACCGCTGTGAGGGCACCGGGGGAGCCAGTGCATCGCGCAGGTGGCAGCGGCTTAGTGCTTCCGTACCGACTTGCGAGGGGGCTTGGCGGCAGGGCGGGCGTCCGACAGTGTCGTCGCGTAGGCGGCCAGCATCTTGCTGGCGTGGTCGACATCGGCAGCCAGACGTTTCGAATCTTCCTGGGCAAACCACGAGAAGAGCAAACCGTCGATCAGGACGATGGTCAGCCGCGCGATGGCGTCCAGCACCTTGGCATCTGCACGCGGCTCGGCGGTCGCCAGATTGGCCCGGGCACCTTCCTGGGAGATGCGAAGCGCGCCAGTGGCCATGTCGGGCTGATGTCTGAGCGCCCACGTATACAACTCCGACTGGGTCTTCGCGTATGTCGGGTTGGCTTCGAACCAGGTCATGACGGAGCGCAGGTTGAACTCTGCCAGATCCGACAGGGTGCCGTGCTCCGGAGGCTCGGGGCTATCCGAGCGGATCAAGTCGATCAGGGACTCGTAGACGGCGAACAGCAGCTCGTCCTTTGAGTGAAACACGTAGTGCAGGGACGCCAGTGGGCATCCTGCAGCCTCGGCGATGCGACGGGTCGTGGCACCCTTCACACCGTGCTCTGCAATCACCGCGACAGTCGCCGCGACGAGGTCCTGGCGGCGGACTTCAGCCCGTACTCGCTGCATAGGCCAGCGCTCCGTTTTATGTCTTCGTCCAAAGGCGCTACCCGTGCAGGGTAGTCGAATCCTCGGATATTAGCATGACGATGGGCGGCATTTCGCAAGCAACACAAGGCATTGTCCCGCACGGATATTGCGCCGCCATGGCGTCGTGAGACGTGCCGTTCGCAGGTACGTGCAGGGCATGGTGATGGCGTCGATGTGCCGCGGCGCCGGACGAACCTCGCGGCGGCGATGCGACTCGGCGGCAGGCTCGCTGAACCAGAAGACGGACTCGCACATCGTGGATCGGCCCGGACATCAAGCGGTGCTCCGCTCGTCGAGCGGCGCTTGCGTTCCTGCTTCGATGAGGCTGTCGTAGAGAGGCGCAGGTACGGTGACCGTCGCACGTGCACGATAAGGCGGCCCGTGCGTGTCGTGGAAGGGACGCCATTGCGTTGGCTCGTACGGTGCCTTCATGACGAGGCTAATGGAAACTCCGTATTCCCAATGTCCTGTCGAAGCATAAGACTCGTGCCTGTAGATTCGTGGTCATTTGATCAAGTCAAGTTGTCTGCACCGCTATCGTGACGCCGAGCATCACTTGGTGCGGCGAATTCCCCGCGCCGGGGCATGCGAATCACCACCGTGCGCGTTAGCCGCCCTTCACGAAGGGCGAACACCCGGATCAGATTGGCATACGGCTTGCTTGATAGTCATGTGACCAAGTCTAATGATTCGTGTGGTTGACTTGAACGAAGGATGTTTCTCGGTAGTGTGGTCAACGACAACGATAGGGAATACGAATGAGCAACGTGATTGCTGTCCTGGGCCTGGGGGTGATGGGGTCCGCCATTGCCGCCACCCTGATTGACAATGGTGCGGAAGTCGTCGTCTGGAACAGGAAGGCTGAAAAGGCGCAACGTCTGCGCGAACTGGGCGCCCGGGTTGCCGAGCGCGCCACCACCGCCCTTGATGAGGCGGACGTCATCGTCGTCGTGACGGCAACGCCGGTTGACCTCGCGGCGGACTTCGAGGCGCTGGGCGAGCGCCTGAAAGGGAAAACGGTGGTCAATCTGGCCACGGGGCGCCCGTCCGAAGTCCAGAAACTGGATCAAATCGTGCGTGGCGCCGGCGCAAAATTCATCAGCGGAACGATCCAGTGCTTCCCGCCGGATATCGGCCGCGAGAACGCCGTCATCCTGTTTGGCGGCGACGAGAAGACCTGGAGCGAGGTGGAGCCGCTGCTCCGGAAGATTGCTCCGCAATCCACCTACGTCAGTGCACGACCTGACGTGCCGAACGTGCTCGATGCCGGGTTGACGGGCACGTTCGTTTTTGGGGCTGGCGCGGCCTTTCTGGAAGGTCTCAGATTCGTGGTGAACTCGGGCATTTCGATCGACGAGATTCGCGACCTGATTCCAACCTATCTCGCCGGTCAGACTCACTTCATCGAAGGTCTGTTCGAATCCGTGGCGGCATCCGACTATCAACCGCGCGGAGCGGACCTCGACATCTACGCACGAGCAACCGAACTGTTTCAGCAGGCGCAGGAAGATATCGGGCAGCCGCCGCGAATCCTGAAGGCGCTACGCGAGCGAATCCTGTCATCCATTGCAGAAGGCAGTGGTGACCGAGGGTACGCCGCACTCTTCAATCATTGACAATTTGTTGGAGGAATCATCATGTCGTTGCAGCGCCTTTCAAGTGGTAGCACTCCTGAAGATCTTGCCAATGCGGTCAGGCAGGATGGTGGGGCGATCGTCAAGAACTTTCTCGATTCCGATTTGCTCGCGCGAATCCAGCGTACGCTCTTCGACACGCTCGAGTCCGCTCCGAACGGAGTGGACGATTACTTCGCCGGGACACAGACGCGTCGCGTCTCGCGCCTCTTCGCGCGTACCGACTGGATGGCCGAGGTTGCGTTGCACCCGCTCTATCTGGGTGCGGCGCGCAGCATCCTGCAGACGCCGATCAAGATCTGGAGCGGCGAAAACCAGGTCGATGTCGCGCCCGATATTCAGGTGGGGGTGACGCAAGCGATCCAGATCCTGCCGGGTCAGGGCCTTCAGCCGTTGCATCGTGACGATTCCGTATGGCTCTGGCGGCACCCGAACTATGGGCGCGAGGCCCGGTTCCAGGTGATGGTGGCCGTATCGGACTTCACGGCGGAAAACGGCGCCACGCTCGTCATCCCGGGTAGCCACAAGTGGGACGACGAGCGCATGCCCACGCAGGAGGAAGCCATTCCCGCGACCATGTCGGCCGGCGATGCGCTGTTCTTCATCGGCTCCACCTATCACGGCGGCGGGAAGAACACCAGCGATGCCCCGCGCACCGGCCTGACGATGTCGTATGACCTGGCGATCCTCCGGCAGGAAGAAAACCAGTACCTCACGCTGCCCATCGAGCGCGTGAAGCGCTATCCGGAAGAGCTGCAGCGCCTGCTCGGCTGGACGTACGGCACCACGTTTGCCGGCTTCGTCGAGCGCAACGGTCAAATGTCGGATCCGAACGACCTGTTGAAGATGAAGGATTTCCTCGAGGTCGGGCATTTCGATTAACGCACGGGTTGGGTGGTGGAATCCTGGCCCGGTTTTCACGTGGAAATCGGGCGATTCCATCATCTGGAGGCATCGTGGTCGCTCGACGGGATGCCTGGATCGGTGCACAGCGAGCCGTTCAGATAGTGCGATTTTTCGGTTGGATGCAGCAGTCTTCGAAACAGTGCCGGTATGAATGCGAGCAAGAGGGCGATTCGATGCCACGCCGCGATCTCGCATTCGTGCAAACGACAAGGAGTCGATCGTGAGTGTCGAAATCAAGGGAATCCGAAAAATCGCGCTGCTTTATACAGGAGCCGTGGTCTGGACGCCCACCTACCTGCTCCCATTCAGCATCGAGGAATCGATGGCACGGTTCGGGCTGTCCGAAAGCACCGCCGGTTGGCTCGCGTCTGCGGTGCTGCTCTGTCTTTCGCTTTCCATCATCGTTTTCGGTCGTCACACGGCGACGTTGAACAAGAGGACGGGCGCGCTCGCTGCGGCAGCGCTTGCCGTCCTGTCGACGTGTGCGATGTTTTCACATAATTTCCATGTATTCGTCGCCGCGAAGCTGGTTCTCGGCGCCGCGTTGGGCGTCAGCTGCGTGTGCGCGTATGGGGTGATTGCACACGTCAAGCACCCGGAGAAGGTCGCGGCGCAAGTCGCCGTTGCGATGGCCATCATATTTTCCTGTGCGATGTACGTCGTACCGATCCTGAATGTGAAGATGGGTCATATCGGGGTGGATGCCGTCCAGCTCGCCGTGGTCGTGGCGGCGCTGTTTTTCGGCGCGTTCATGCATCCCGCCGTCAACGCAAGCGAGGAAGCGGTCGCGAAGGACGCCATCAAATCCAGTGACGTCCGAGGGATGCTGATCAGCGCATTCTTCATCTACGTCTCGCAGACGGCCCTCATGGGATTTGCCGCTGAGGTTGCTGCGACCCGGGGCGTCGAAGCGGAGCAACTCGGCATGCTGTTCATGCTCAATGCGGCCCTCCAGTTGCCGGTGGGGGTGGCGGTCAACTGGCTGGGCGATCGCTTTGGCCTGTTCAAGCCGATCGCCCTTGGGCTCGCGCTGTTGATCGCATGCAGCCTGGGCATGTATTGCGTGGGCGGCAAGTGGGCGTTTCTCGTGTCGACGGCGCTCGTCAGTGCCGGTGCCACGCTGGTGGCTCCTTATATGGTGGCGGCACTTTCACAAATGGATGCCAGCGGAAGAAGCACCGCGACCTGTGCGTCGGCAATCAATCTCGGCCTGGCAGTGGGCCCCGCGATTGCGGGCACGGTGTTCAGCGTGGCCGGTTTGCGCGCGGTCGGCTGGCTCTCCGTCGGGTTGCTGGTGGTGCCGATGTTTCTGGCCAGCGTGGCGATCCGGCAGTTCAAGGCAAAACATGCCGAAGCCGCGGTCGCCTGACGTGCGCGGTGAAGCGATCAACCGAGCGTGGCCGCACTGACCGCACCGGTACCTGGGCGGCGCCAGCATGCCTGACATGCCAGTGCGGAGCAGGCATCTCCCGGAAGCGTCCTCTCGCGTCGACAGGCAGCGCAAAAAAACTGCCGTGAACGTGGATGACGAACATGACGGCAGACAAATATCTCGACGATCACGGAGTTTTTTCATGGAACTCAAATTCTATCTTTATTGCCTGGCTGATCTCGCGTTGATCGTGACTTCGTTCATTTGTGCCGTGAAGTATTTCGGGAAGCGCAACGGCCTTCTCGGATTCGAGTCGCTGGTCGTGACGTTCTCGGCAACGAATTTGATGATCAATGCGTTGACCGGCAAGGCGATCTTTTTCAGTATCTCGCTTTTCTGCGACGCGTTTTCAAGAGGCTTCGGCGTGCCGATCATCATCGTTGCGGGCATGATGTCGGTTACGCATCGATATAAACCATCGATGGTCGGCGACGTGTTGTATGCGGTGGGGGCGCTGGTGGGGACGGTTATTTTGTGGACCGCGGATTTCATGGTTGGACCCAAGCCGTATTTCTATCTGGTGATGTGGTCGTTGTTCTCGCTTTACCTCATTTACGTTGTCAAGAAACTGGCGAATGCCGGAGAGTATCGTAATGCTGCAGGTGTGATCCTGACACTCGTATCCACACAGATTATTGCGAGCGTCTACGACTTTTACCCTATCCCTGGCGACGGCGATCATATGATTTTCTATATATTTGCATTGCTTTCTTGGTCTTATATGTCGGTTTCGTTGTATTACGCCTATTGTGCGCTGGAACGGGTGCAGGAAAAGGAAGGGAATCTGATTCGAGGTTATACCCTTGGTCCCCTGGAGCGAAAGCCGCAGTAATTGTCGCGTTCCTGCGGGAATATGTTTGATTCTTCATGCGAGAGATCGGATATGGCTACCTTGATCGTGAGTTATCCCGCTGTAGCGGGTATGGAATTTGACCGCGAGTACTATCTCGCCACCCACGTGTCGCTCGTACGGGCGGCGTGGGGCGAATGTGGGCTGCAGTCGGTGGAGGTGCTGTTTCCGGCGCCGGGTCCGCAACCTTTTGCCTGCGTCACGCTATTGCGTTTCAGCGATCAGGCTGGAATCGACGCCGCGCTGGCTTCGGCCAGAACAGCCGAGGTGGTCGGCGATGTGCCGAACTTCACCAACGTTCAACCGGCGATCTTCCGCGCCGGCGACTGACCGAGTCGTCGTCGACCGAACCTGGTCTACGAGGGCAAGAGGGTCTGAGGCAAAGTGTCCGCGTGGACCCATGCACTCGGGCCTTGACGACGAAGAAACAAGACCTTCGAAGCAGAATGCCGGCCGGCCACGGACGGGATGACCGACCGGAACTTGACGAAGACGCGGTTCGGGAGTGGATCGCGCCTTGCCTGAAGCCGCACCTGTCGATTGCCCGCGCGGCCGCTCAGGGTTTTGACGCCGGGCGAATGCGCTCGGCAATACAGCCTTCGGCCGCAGGCCGAAGGCTCATCCAGCATCCGGCATCAACGCTGCACGGTGTCCAGGATATCCAGGCGGCTCACTGCCACCGCCTTCTGCTTGATCGCGCCAAACGCCGTTTCGGTCGCCTCGAGCGTACGCGCGATGTCTTCGTCGGTATGGCTCGCCGTAAAGAACATGTTGTGCCACGGGTGGAGATAGGCGCCATTCTTGATGACTTCCGACGTCCACGCCCGCCCGCGCGACACGAGCTCGTCGTCACCCGCGAACAGCATCTGGGGCATGACGCTCGGCCCGGTCTGCTTGAGTTCGAAGCCATGCCGCTCGGCTTGCTCGGCGAGGCCCGCACGCAGCTTGTCCGCCAACCGCCTGGTGTGTTCGAGGTAGTCCGTTTCTCGTACCAGGCGCAGCGTTTCGATGGCCGCGGCCATCGGCACGGCCGAGAGCCAGTAGGAGCCCGTGACGAAAATGTTCGTTGCAGCCTCGCGTGCCTTGTCCGAACCGAGCACCGCCGCGATCGCATAGCCGCCGCCGATGGCCTTGCCCCAGCAGCTGAGGTCCGGGTGCACGCCCCAGTCCGACCATGAACAATCACGCGACAGGCGCAGCCCCGTGCGGACCTCGTCGACGACCAGAAGCGCTTCCTGCTCGTCCGCGAGGCGACGGCATTCCTTCGCGTACTCGATCGACGGGAAGAACTGATCGTAGAGCACTTCGTGCCGGAACGGCGTCGCGTAGATGGCCGCTACGTCACCGTCGACGCTCTTGACGGCGGCATTGAGGCTCTCGAGATCGTTGTACTCGAAGTAGACGACGTGAGCGCGGTCTTCCTTGGTGATCCCCGTCGTATAGGGCACGTTCCACGGGGACGCACCATGGTACGTGCCGCGCGCAACGAGAATCTTCCGTTTCTCGCGATACGCGCGCGAGATCACCATGGCCATCGACGTGGCGTCCGAGCCGTTCTTGCAGAACATTGCCCAGTCGGCGTGGCTGACCTGTTGCGTGAGCGCCTCGGCAAGCTGAACCATCACCTCGCTGGGGCCCGTCGCCGTGTCGATCTTCTGCAACTGGAGGGCCGCGGCTTGCTCGATCCGCTCGTTGCCGTAGCCGAACAGGTTCGTGCCGTAGCCACATACGTAGTCGATGTACTGGTTGCCGTCGACGTCCCAAAGATGGGTACCTTTCGCTTTTGCGAAGTACAGCGGGAAATCTTCCGTCAAATACTTGACGCTCTGGTGACCGTACATCCCGCCCGGGATGACCTTTTCGGCTCTTGCGAACCACTCGTTCTTCCTTGCCAGCCTGTCCATGCTCGACTCCTTGTGAAAAATTCGTTCCCGGAACGTCAGATCCGATATCAAGTCTTTTGACTGAGTCATTTGACCAATTATTCGAACCCCTGGAATGTTGGGGAATGCCGCATCCGAAATCTCGCGTCTCGTCGTTGGATCGACGCGCCGACCAACTTCGCTCCGCGAATGCAGCCTCGCTGCGTTACGCGCCTGGGTGTCTGTCGTCGCCTCATGAGACTTGGTCATTTGACCGAGTCTAGTGTCCATAAATGTCGTCCAGACGGAAATTGGCGTTTTCCACTAGTGCTGCACGGCAGTGGATCAACGTCATGCCGGGCATGCCACGGCGATGGGGGAGGAGGCGTGCGGCGGCAGTTCGGCGGCATGCGCTGTGCGGCGTCGCCATCTGATCCGCATGATGGAAATCCCCGCTCAACCTGTCGAGCAGGGATGCAGGGCGATCAACGCGGGGATGGGGGCGAGGGGCGATGGCGGTGGGCTTCCGCAAGCAGATTTCGCTGCGGGAGACAGCGGTGTGAGCAGGCGTGTCCAGGCGCACGGTGCGCGCATGGCAGGGGCAGACTGATCTATGCAGTCGGAGCATCCGAAGCGCGAGCAATACGCTACGCGGATCGCGTTCGATACGATCCGCGCGCGAGGCTACGCCGGCATGTTCGATCTTTCCGGATGGCGCCTATTGGCTCGAGTCGTAGTGCTCGATATGGTAGAGAACCATGAATCCCGGGCTGAGTACGAGAAGTAACCCGGCAACGAGGGAGATTGCGACAAATAAACGCTTCACCATGATCACGCTCCTGAGTTGGATGAGGTGCAATAGAAAGTCGATTCTTGAGGGCCATCCCCGGAAAGGCGCGCAATCCCCGCATTGTTCTCAAGATCGCAACGCGATTCGTCAGGTCGATCTTCATGGGGTGTTTCGCTGGCGATGATGCTGTCGTGGCCCGCGCATGTGCATCACGGAATCCGTGGAGGAGGATCCCCTTCCCGGACGGATGCAGGCGTCTGTTCGTGGCTCAGAGGCCGAGATGCGTCGCGATATCGTCGTAGTCGACTTGCCACAGGCCCGGCGTGCCGGCCGGATATTGCGAGCGGAAGCCGATGATTCGCTGAACGCGTTTCGACAGGCGTCGTACGGTGTCCATCTCGACGATGAAGGGATACGCTTCCTCCGGCGTCAGGTAGGACGGCTGCATCGGAATCGTGAGCCCGCGCCGGCGCTCGTTCTTCGTCACGTTCGCGCCGCCACCGTGGATCACCTTGCCGCTGAACAGCAACGCGTCGCCGGCATCCATTTCGGCGGCAATGGTCATGTCGGGCGTGCCCTTGCTGTTGAAGTAATCCTCGTCCCAGTTCTGGCTTCCCGGAATGATTCGGGTGGCGCCGTTTTCCTCGGTGAAGCGCGTCAGGGCAATCATGAGGTTGGTGAATACCGTAGGCCCGTTGACGCCGAGCGCGCACAGGGGCGGAAAATTGCCGACATCGCGATGCAGCATCTGTGCCGTGTTGCCCGGGCCGATGTCGATGACCTGCGCGGTCGAGAGCCACCAGTCGCCGGACTCTTCACGGTAGAGCACCTCGCCGAGTTCATGAAAGAGTTCGTCATCCAGAACATCACCGAACGTCTTGCTGTGCGTGACCATGTTCGTCAGGCGCTTCGTATAGGTGCCGTGGAATTCCTTGATCAGTTCGTTGTCGTGCGAAGACCCTTCGCGAAGCCGCTCGAGCGGCGCATCGACCTCACGATTGATGTTCGCGACCTGCTCCTGGGTCAGATAATTCTTGATCCGGACTCCACCATATTGATTCATGAGCGACACGATCTCTTGCGCGCTGGTCTGTTTGGGGACGGTGGGGAGCGCGTCCTGAATGTTCTGAATATTGGCGTTCATGTTTGCCTCAAAGTTGCGTGGACGGGTAAATCAGACGCGGCGTCACGTTCTGATTCGGGTGGTGATCCAGACCTCAAGTCGAATTTTTGACTGAGTCATTTGACTGCGTATGCCTTCGCTTTCTGCCATACGTTCCTGCCACGCCAGTTGACGGAGCGCGCACGGTATTCCCGACGTTGTCGCGACCTCCGGGTGGTCCAGTACGTGTTCCCGGAGGTGACAGACATGGACGCATTCGCGGGGGTTTCCGGTGAATTGGCGTATTCGCAGCGAATCAGGTCAATTGACCAAGTCGTATGATCGAGGAAGTTAACATGGCGTTTTTCGACGGTCGATCATGGTTAACCCGTCGCGTTTGAATGGCGTAGGGGATGAGAGGAGAGCGGTCGTTCAGGCGTGCATGCGAAAGTTGTGATCACGCCTGACGCGGTGTGGGGAGACGTGATTCGGAATCGAATGGCCACGCCGGCGACGACGTTCCTCGACACGTTCAGTCTTGCGTGCGGGCTCGCGCATACGGGCTCGGTGTGGTGCGAACCAGGCGATCGGGCACGCAAGCTGCTTGCTCGTCATAAGCGCCCGCGTACGGAGTCGCTGCCCGTGCCGTTGCGTGCGCCACGATCGACATCCTGCCCCGGCGCGGCTGCGCGGCGACCGACGCGCGATCCGCGGACGATTTTTCAAGCCCTTGTCAATTCTGTCCCGGCATCGCGACGCATGACGGCTTCTGCACGACGAAGCGCCGTGAGAGATGCGCGAGCGCCATGGCTCGAACGCATGCCGGTATTTTCACAGGAGCTCGCGCGCTGAGCCGGGCACGGAAATCGCTCCGGCCCGCAATGGAACGCTGCACGACACATGCCCGTCGTGTTTCGGCGAGGCGCTTCACCCAGCGATTTCGCGATCTATTGTCATGAGGGCAACGCCATGCACACATTCACGAACTGGAGCCCGTTGGTCTCGCTGATCGCCGGGATTCTCATCCTGGTGGTACCGCGCCTGCTGAACTACATCGTCGCAATCTACCTGATCGTCATTGGATTGCTTGGGCTTTTCGGCGGACATTTCCACTGACGCGCCGCGTCGGCGTCTACACAGGTTCGACGCGTACCTCGACTGAATCCCTGGGCACCGTCAATCGCGTGCGGCCAAGCAGTGCATCCGCGGGCGCGGTGCCGTCCGGGTTCAACGGCTTCACCTTGTTGAACGTGACGGAAAAGGATTCCGGTGTGACGGTGGCCGATGCATAACCCTGCGCGTCGTGGTCGGCGTGGCACAGATCGGGATTGTTCGCCATCAGGAAGCGGTCGAGTCTGGCCGGCGTCGCCGCGATCGACGCGAGCGGTGTCCCGTTCCATGCGGCTTTCAGGTAGGTATAGAAGGACATGCTGCTGATACCGGCGCAGACGAAATCGACGATGACCGGCACCCCCGTCGCGGGATCGGGATCGTCCCGCACGACGCCGCCCTGAAAGGCATGCAGGTCTCCGGTGATCGCGACGACGTTGCGGATCCCGTGCTCCCGCAAGTAAGCGAGCAGTTCGTGCTTGTGCGCGGGATAGCCGTCCCATGCGTCGCAATCGACCACGAGGCGGGCCGCCGGCGTCCCGGGTGCGCCCGGCATCACGAACCACAGACGGTTCAACATCACTTCGTTGCCCCATACCTTCCAGGTGGCCGGCGAGTCCTTCATCAAGGTTTTCCACCATCGTGTCTGTTCGGGGCCGAGCATCGACGGCGGGCGGCCGAGCTGCCGGGTGTCGCGCGCCTCGTCGCGTTGCAGCACGTCCTGCTTGACGAAGTAGCGCGAGCCGGCTGCGTCGTCCCCATGCACCGGGTCGTGCCCGTGCGCACGTGCGACAGCGGCTTCGCTCACGACGTGGTCGTCGCGATACAGCCGCTCGTCCGTCATCACCAGATGCATCAGCATGCCGAAACGAAAATCGCGGTAGATGCGAATGTTCGTGTACGACGGATTGTCCGGCTCGAAGCGCACATCGTCCCAATCCACCGGCATGTATTCCGCCCACGCGCGACTGGCGCTGCGGCGACGCCCGGTTTCCTGCCGCTCCTCGTTGGTGTAGACCTGATGGTCCTGCCAGCAATCGTCGGAAAATTCGTGGTCGTCCCAGATCGCGATCATCGGCAGGCGCTGGTGCAGCGTCTGCAGGCGCGGATCGGTTCGATAGGTGCGATAGAGCGTCCGGAAGTCTTCGAGCGTCTCGGCATACGCGCGGCCGTCCGCGAGCAGCTTGCCGCCGCTCAGGTGCAGCGGAGGATGCGCCGGCTCGGCGCGGCCGGGAGGAGCGGTCCCGACCGTTTCATAGATGTAGTCGCCCACGTGCACGACGAAATCGAGGTCGCGCTCGTCGGCCAGCAGCGTCATCGCTTGCCAGTGGTTGACGCTCCAGTCCTGGCAGGTGAGCCACGCGAAGCGAACCCGTTCGTTGGCCTCGTTTGCCGCCGGCGCGGTGCGCGCGACACCCGTCATGCTGACGTCGTCGCCGGCGACGAACCGGTAGTGGTAGGTGGTCTTCGGCGTGAAGGCCGTCACCTTCGCGCGCACGGTGAAGTCGTAGATGGCCAGCGCCCGCAACGGGACGCTGGCGACGAGCGTCGAGAAATCCGCCCGCGTCGACACTTCGAGTCGTAGCGGGACCGCGCGCGCGGCGCCTTTTGCGTCGTGCTGCACGCCGCTGGATACCGGAACGCATCGCGTCCAGAACACGATGGAGTGATCGCGCGGATCACCGCTTGCAACACCTTGCGGGAATCGATGGAGGTTCTTGCGCGCGGGGCTGCCCGGCAGGGCCGCCGGTGAAACGTCGCGCGTGGCGGCGACGGCGGCCGCAATGGTAAAAAAAGCCGACGACTTGAGGAAATGGCGACGATCCATTGATCCTCCCGGTCGACATCCCGTGGATGCGGGAAGCGCTGCGGCAGGCGCACGCTTCTCGCGCCGGACAAGCTTGCCACTGCCCCCGCCGCGCGCGGCAGCGGAGCAGTCGATCCGGAACATTACTGCGAAGATCGACGACTGAAAAGTCGTGCGAACCCCATTTTCGAAATCCCGCACGCCATCCGGCGGAAGGCTCGTGCATTCAGGAACGCGCCTTGCTGGGATACCGGGCAGCAAACTGGGGGAGTGAGCAATGCACATCGGCCACAGCGTCGGCAAGGCGGCCGCGTGGCTTGCCGTGAGCGTCACCCTGGCGCTTGCCGCGCTGGTGATCGTCATCGTGACGTTCGACTGGAATCGAGCCCGGCCCTGGATCGATGACAAGGTGTCGGACGCGATCGGACGGCAGTTCGCCATCAACGGCGATCTGCAGGTCGGTTGGCGTCGGCCCGCGAGCGAGCACGGCTGGCGCGCCTGGGTGCCGTGGCCACGATTCATCGCGCGCAATGTCACGATCGCCAACCCCGATTGGGCGCGCACGAAGTATTTCGTCACGCTGGACGCGATCAGTTTCGAGGTCGAGGCGCTGCCGCTGATGGCGCGCCGCATCGTGATTCCGGCCATCGATCTGGTCAATCCGTCCGTCGACCTCGAACGCCTGAAGGACGGGCGAGCCAACTGGACGTTCAAGTTCAAGCAGTCCGCCCAACCGGGCCGATGGGCGCTCGACCTGCATGAGATCGCGTTTGCCCAAGGCAATCTCGGCTACTACGACCAGCAGAAGCAGTTCGATTTGAGCGCGGTGATCGACACGCTTGGCCAGCCGATCCCGTTCGGCGCGGTGATGAAACAGCAGGAGGCGTTGGCGCACCACGAATCGGCAAAGGCCGTTGGGCCGGCGGGTCAAAAGAAGCTCGCGGCCCAGGCGCACGCCGGCGCGGCGCAACCGGTGGTTCCGGCATCGGGTGCCGAAGCGGCGTCACGCGCATCGGCAGCGGCTTCGCAAGCGTTGGCCGCTGCTTCGCATGCTGCCGCGACGACATCCGGCACCGCAATCGCCCCGGCTGCATCAGGCCCGGCGGCGGGTTCGAACGCCCCCGCGACTGCCGCACCGGGGGCGACGGCCTCGGCGGCCTCGGCGCCCGCGGCCTCCACCGGCGTCGGCACTTACACGATTGGCTGGACCGTCAAGGGGACCTACAAGAAGGGCAAGGTCGCCGGCACGGGCAAGATCGGCAATTTGCTGGACGTGCGGGGCGCGCAACGCCCGTTTCCGGTTCAGGCCGATTTGCGCTTCGGCGATACGCACCTGGCGCTCGTCGGCACGCTGACGGACCCGTCTCACCTGGCCGCGGTCGATCTCCGGCTGTGGCTTGCGGGCACCAGCATGGCCAAGCTGTATGACGTCACGGGCATCACGCTGCCCGAAACCTCGCCCTATGCGACCGACGGCCGGCTGGTCGGCCAGTTCCGGACGTCCGGGAACGTCTTCAAGTACGAGAACTTCACGGGACGCGTCGGCGGCAGCGATCTCGGCGGCACGCTGGTGTACGTGTCGCGCGAACCGAGGCCGTTGTTGTCCGGCACGCTGGAGTCGAGGCTGCTGCAGTTCTCCGACCTCGCGCCGCTCATCGGCGCCGACACGAATGCCAGCAAGGCGCGGCGGGGTGCCGCGCCCACCCAGCCCGCGAACAAGGCGTTGCCGGTCGAGACATTTCGCACGGACCGCTGGAAGAAGATCGATGCAGACGTTCGATTCACCGGTCGGCGCATCGTCAAGACCGCGAGCCTGCCGATCACCGATCTGTCGACCCACATCGTGATGCAGGACGGCGTGCTGACGCTCAACCCGCTGAACTTCGGTGTCGCGGGCGGGACGCTCGCGTCGAACATCCACCTGGACGGCAGCGGCGTACCGCTCAAAGGGCGGTTCTCGCTGCAGGCGCGGCATCTGAAACTCAAGCAACTGTTCCCGACCTTCCCGGTGATGCAAACGGCGCTCGGCGAGGTCAACGGCGATGCCGCGTTATCGGCCACCGGCAATTCGCCGGCGGCGCTCGCCGCGACGTCCAACGGCGAGGTGAAGACGTTGGTGACCGACGGCACGGTGAGCCTCTTGCTGATGGAAGCCGCGGGGCTGAACGTCGCCAACGTGGTGTACGAGAAACTGTTCGGCACACGCGACGTCAAGATCAACTGCGGCGTGGCCGACTTCGTGGCCACCAACGGCGTGCTCGACTCGCGCGTATTCGCGCTCGACACCGAGGATGCGGTGATCGCAATGGACGGCAACGTGAACCTGCGGGACGAGACCATGAACCTGACGATCCATCCGCATACCAAGGGATTCCGGGTGATATCGCTACGCTCGCCGCTGTACGTCACTGGATCGTTCAAGCAACCGCACGTCGGGGTGAAGGCGGGCGCGCTGATCGCGCGGGGCGGGGCCGCGGTCGGGCTGGGCTTGCTGAACCCGCTCGCCAGTCTGCTCGCATTGCTGCAGCCGGGCCGCAGCCGCCCGTTGCCGTGCGGGCAGATGCTGGCCGACATGGAGCGGCGCCCGGTCGCGCCACCGCCGGGCGTCCGGCAGAAGACGAAGGCGGCGCCGGCGTACATGAATGCGCCGTCGGCGGCTTCTTCGGCTTCCGCGCCGGTGGGTGGCGAACCCCGGCATGCGAAGTGAGTGAGGTGTGCGGTAGCAACGCGGACGCTTCGCGCCGACGCGGGTGCCGCCACCATGCGTCGCCCGTACGCAAGCGTCGCGGCCGCGTCGGCCAGGCCGCCTAGACGGCCCCGGCAAAGGTGCGGCGCAGGCCGACCGCGGCTTCCCATTGCGCGCCGATTGCCGTTTCCAGCGCGTCGCGGGACCGCAGGTGCGCGTGGCGCGCGGCGAGCACATCGCTCATATCGGCCTGGCCTGCGTCATACAGTCTGGCCGCATTGCGTGCGCCGACCTTTCCGGCCGCCTCGGCGCGTTGCCACTCCTGCATCGAGCGATCCGATGCGGACCACCGGGCCAGGCTCGTCTCGACGTCGACGAGCGCCGCCAGCATGGCCTTTTCGTATTCGGCCATCGCTTCCTGCGCGCGCGCATCGTGTACCGCGACGTTGGCGCGAATCCGGCCACCGTCGAGGATGGGCAGCGTTACCGACACGCCATAGCCGACGGCCACGCGAGGCGCGGCGCCATCGCCGACCGCGGCCAGCCTTTCCTTCGTCCCCGCCCACTCGATCTGAAGGCGCGGATAGACCTCTTTCCGGGCGGCGCCGGCACGGGCGAGCGCGGCGTCGAGTGCGCGCGCCTGACGCTGCACGTCGGGCCTGCGCTCGAGCAGCGTGGCGGGCAACACCGTCGCGGGCGGCGCGGGCAGTGCGGCCGGCACGGCTTGCGCGCCGAGCTCGGGCGCCTGGGGGCTGCCGACGAGCAGCGCGAGCTGATGCAAGCGCACCCGGTGTTCGCCGTCGAGCTGGGCAAGCGACGCCTGTTCCTGCGCCAGTTCGGTACGCCAGCGTTCGACATCCAGCGCCGTCACCTGGCCCGCGGCGAATTTGCGCTCCGCCACGACCGCCTGCCTTTGCGCAACCTCGAGCGCCTCGCGCTTGAGCGCTGAGCGCCGCTCCAGCGTGCGCAATTCGAAGTAGGCGGTACTGACGTCCGCAGCCAGCGCAATGCGGGTCGCACGGAGCGCCTCGCGAGCGACGGCGCTGTCGGACCGTGCGGCGTCCACCAGCAACGCACCGCGCCCGAACAGATCGACTTCCCACGCGGCACGCAAGCCGACGCCGCTGCGCTCCGCACGCGGATCGACGCTGTTTTCGCGCCCGCGCTCGCCGCGCGCCATCGCATCCAGCCGCGGGCGGCGCTCCGCCTCGGCGCTGTCGCCGAGCGCGCGCGCCTGCGCGAGGCGGGCCGCGGCGATCTTCAGGTCGCGATTGGCATCGAGCGCGCTGTCCACCAGTCGATCGAGCACCGGATCGCCGAAATCCCGCCACCACATGTCGCCGACGGTGCCCTGCTTCCCGGGCGATGTCTCGGCCCATTGCGAGGGCGCCGCAACGGCGGGCGCCGTGGCAACGTGGCTGGGCGGGGCGATCGCACAGCCGCCGAGGGCGAGTGTCGCGGCAAGAGCAAGACAGGTCAGCGCTCGGTGCGCGGAAACGGGGCTGGAAACAACGGTCGTCATGGGTTTGCCTTGAGTCTTGACATGGAGTTCATGAAACTATACTGTACGTATAGTTTAGTTTCAATCCCAAGGAGATGCACCATGTCGACTTCCGAGCGACGAGCCGGCCGCAGCAGTTCGCGCGACCGTCTTCTCGATGCCGCGGCCGAGCTCGTGGCCAGCCAGGGTATCCAGAACCTGACCATTGAAGCCGTGGCCGCTGCCGCGAAGGTCACGAAAGCAGGCCTTGTCTACCATTTCAAAACGCGCGACGACTTGCTGGCTGCGCTGATCGAGCGGGTGGTCGGCGAACTGGACATGCTGGACCTGCGGGCGCAGGAGGCACGTGACACGCGTGAGGCGGACGATGCCGCGAAGCCGTTGAAGTCGTCGCTGGCCGAGCTGTCGAAGCTGACCTTCGACATGCCGGAAGACCGCCGCCTGCTGCTGGCCAACCTGCTGGCCGCCACGTCGTTGTATCCGCATCTGGCCGGTCCCGTGCGGGATTTCTACTCGCGCAGCTATGCACGGGTTGCCCAAAGCGGCCCCGATGCGGGGCAGGTGCTCGCGCTGGTCGTCGCCCTCGACGGCATCGCCCTGCTCGAAGTGCTCAACCTGCACCGGTTCACGCCGGAGCAGCGCCAAGTGTTGCGCGACACGCTGGAAAGCGCGATTCGCAAGCTTCCCTGAGCTCCCTCATTCATTTCGAAGGTTTTACGATGCATTCCCGTTCCATGCCTCAAGCGGGCAGGCTGGTACTCTGCGCGCTCGTCTCGGCAACGCTGCTGTCGGCATGTCAGCCCTCCGCCGCGCC
Source organism: Burkholderia sp. HI2500 (assembly GCF_002223055.1). Classification (NCBI taxonomy): domain Bacteria; kingdom Pseudomonadati; phylum Pseudomonadota; class Betaproteobacteria; order Burkholderiales; family Burkholderiaceae; genus Burkholderia; species Burkholderia sp. HI2500. The sequence goes on from NZ_NKFL01000007.1 coordinate 299,182, forward strand.
GGTTGCCGACGTACCGCGGCCCGTCAAGGTCGAAGTGGCCGGCGGTGCCGGCCAGGCGCATGCTGACACCTTCGTCGCGACGCTGCGCGCGCGCCAGCGCACCGACCTCGGCTTCGAGTCGTCGGGCCGCGTCGTCGCGATGCTGGTCGACGTGGGCGATCGCGTCCGGGCCGGGCAGGTGCTCGCACGCCTGGACGAGTCGCCGGCACGCTGGCGGCTCGACAAGGCGACGGCCGATCGTGCCGCCGCCGCCGCGACCCTGGCCGAGCGTCGTACCCACCTGCGTCAGCAGGAGGAACTCGCCCGCGACGGAATCATTTCCGCGCCCGCGTTGCAGGCCGCGCAGGCATCGCATCAGCAGGCCGCGAGCCAGCTGGGTGTCGCGGAGGCCGCGGTGGCGAGCGCCCGGCGCGACCTCGCGTTCACGCGCATCACGGCCCCGTTCGACGGCGAAATCGTGGCGCGTCAGGTCCAGCCGTTCGTGGATGTCGCCGCAGGCCAGAGCGTGCTGCAGATGGAGGCCGGCCGCGCGCTGGAAGCCGTCGTGATGCTGCCGGACACGATCGCCGCGACGCTGTCGCCCGGCGCCGAAGCCCACGCGGTCAGCGGCACGGATCGCGTGACGCTGACCATGGAACGGCTGTCCGGCCGGAGCGACAACGGCTCGCTGGTGCAAGCCATCTTCCGGGTCCAGGGTGCCCCTTCCGGGCTGCGCAGTGGTGGCGTGCTGTCCGTGGCGCTGCCGCGCGGTGAAGCGCATGACATCACGCTGCCGGCGACGGCCGTCATGGCCGGCACGGAAGCCGGACGAGGCAGCGT